>NZ_RWIN01000045.1 GCF_009761815.1 Pseudomonas sp. PB120 | reverse complement strand
ATGAATACCGGAGCGAAGGAACGCCGAGCCTTAGCGAGGGGCCGGACGCTTGGGGCGAGCCTTTTTTTGCTTACTTTTTTTTGGCGTTTGAAAAAAAAGTGAGTCGCCGTAAGGGCGAAACCCTAAGCGGCCGTTACCGCAGCAACGGATATGCCCCCAGCCAACAACAACCTGGTCGGCCCAAAGGCCGCCAAGACCTGTGCCCAAACACACGGGTCCCCCTCTGAAACGGATATTTCCGCCCACCCCGTCTACAACGCTACTCTGAGGAAAATATCGCGGCCTATACCCCCGGGGACTCCATGGAAAGAACCACCGTCAAACCACTGCTACTCGCCCTCGCCCTCGCAACAACCGCACCACTGGCTCAAGCCGCCACCACCCTGGTCTACTGCTCCGAAGCCAGCCCCGCCGGTTTCGACCCCAGCCAATACACCAGCGGCACCGACTTCGACGCCTCGGCCGAAACCGTCTTCAACCGCCTCACCCAGTTCAAACGCGGCGGCACCGAAGTCGAGCCCGGCCTGGCAACCCGTTGGGAGGTCAGCAAGGACGGTCTCAGCTACACCTTCCACCTGCGCGAAGGTGTGAAATTCCACACCACCGACTACTTCACCCCGACCCGCGACTTCAACGCCGACGACGTGCTGTTCACCTTCAATCGCCTGCTCGATCCGGAGAATGCCTTCCGCAAGGCTTATCCCGCCGAGTCGCCGTACTTCACCGACATGGACCTGAACAAAACGATCAGGAGCGTCGACAAAGTCGATGACCACAGCGTGCATTTCAACCTGAACAACATCGACGCCGCCTTCGTGCAAAACCTCGCCATGAGTTTCGCCTCGGTGCAATCCGCCGAGTACGGCGCGCAGTTATTGAAAGAAGGCAAAGCCGCCGAGATCAACCAGAAGCCCATCGGCACTGGGCCGTTCGTGTTCAAACGCTATGAAAAGGACTCGCAAATCCGCTACGTCGCCAACAAGGCCTACTGGAAACCCGAGGATGTGAAGCTCGATAACCTGATCTTCTCGATCACCCCGGATGCCGCCGTCCGCTTGCAGAAACTCAAGGCCGGCGAATGCGAGGTCAGCGGCTATCCTCGCCCGGCGGACATCGAAGTGATGGAGCAAGACCCGAACCTGCGCGTGCTCAAGCAGGCCGGTTTCAACCTCGGCTTCCTGGCCTACAACGTGACCCATCCGCCGCTGGACCAGCTCAAGGTGCGTCAGGCCCTGGACATGGCCATCGACAAACCGGCGATCATCAAAGCCGTCTACCAGAGCGCCGGGCAACTCGCGCAGAACGCCCTGCCCCCCGCGCAATGGTCGTATGACCCAAACATCAAGGACGCGCCGCATGACCCGACCAAAGCCAAGGCGCTACTGAAAGAAGCAGGGGTTGCACCCGGCACCACTATTAACTTGTGGGCCATGACCGTGCAGCGGGCGTCGAACCCGAATGCACGCATGTCGGCGCAGATGATCCAGCAGGACTGGGAGAAAGTCGGGATCAAAGCCAACATCGTCAGCTATGAATGGGGCGAGTACATCAAGCGCGCCAAGAACGGCGAACACGATGCGATGATCTACGGCTGGACCGGCGACAACGGCGACCCGGACAATTGGCTCGGCGTGCTTTACAGCTGCGCTGCGGTGAAAGGCAGCAACTACGCCAAATGGTGCGACCCGGCTTACGACAAGCTGGTGCAGCAAGCCAAGGTTTCAACCGACCGTGACGAACGGGTCAAGCTGTATCAACAAGCACAGAAAATCCTTAAACAACAGGTACCTATCACCCCGATTGCGAACTCGACGGTGTTCCAGCCTTTGCGCAAGGAAGTCACCGACTTCAAGATCAGCCCGTTTGGCCTCACACCTTTCTACGGTGTAGGTATAAATAAGTAACACCGCGCGCCAACCGGGTGCGCCAAACGCCCCGGTTGCCCTCTCCCAGTGCGCCACCTGCACCGAAAAAACCCGGCGCAAACGGTCAAATGCGCGACAATTTATACATATGCGACATTAAGGTACGTTCGTACTACTGTTTAAGACATGTGGACGATCTGGATCTTGCAATGGGTATGGCCCCTGCATAAGTATCCGCAGGCACGACTCACGAGGTCGTCCTCAAATTCAAAAATGACAACAAATCATGAGGCCACCATGCTTAAACAAGCGGTCATTCCGTTTTTACTTGGCGCCAGCTTGTTAGCTGCCGCGCCATTCGCTCAAGCTGCGAGTAACCTGGTGTTTTGCTCCGAAGGGAGCCCGGCCGGTTTCGACCCTGGTCAATACACCACCGGAACCGACTTCGACGCCTCTGCAGAAACCATGTTCAACCGTCTGACTCAGTTCGAGCGCGGCGGCACCGCCGTGATTCCTGGTCTGGCGACCAAGTGGGACATCTCCGACGACGGCCTGACTTACACCTTCCACCTGCGTGAAGGCGTCAAGTTCCACACCACCTCGTACTTCAAGCCGACTCGCGAGTTCAACGCCGACGACGTGCTGTTCACCTTTAATCGCATGATTAACAAGGATGATCCGTTCCGTAAGGCGTACCCGACTGAATTCCCGTACTTCACCGACATGGGGATGGATACCAACATCACCAAGATCGACAAAGTCGACGACCACACCGTCAAGTTCACGCTGAAAGAAGTGGATGCCGCGTTCATCCAGAACATGGCCATGAGCTTCGCGTCGGTGCAGTCCGCCGAGTACGCTGCCCAGCTGCTCAAGGAAGGCAAAGCCGCCGACATCAACCAGAAGCCGGTCGGCACTGGTCCGTTCGTGTTCAAGAGCTACCAGAAAGACTCCAACATCCGCTACACCGGGAACAAGGACTACTGGAAGCCTGACGACGTCAAGATCGACAACCTGATCTTCGCCATTACTACCGACCCGTCGGTGCGTATCCAGAAGCTGAAAAAGGGCGAGTGCCAGATCACTCTGTTCCCACGCCCGGCTGACCTGAAGGCGCTGCAAGAAGACAAGACCTTGAAAGTGCCTAACCAGGCTGGTTTCAACCTGGGTTACATCGCCTACAACGTGATGGACAAGGTCAAGGGCAGCAACGAGGCGAACCCGTTGGCACAACTGAAAGTGCGTCAGGCACTGGACATGGCCGTCAACAAGCAACAGATCATCGACTCGGTTTACCAGGGTGCAGGTCAACTGGCCGTCAACGCCATGCCGCCGACCCAGTGGTCCTACGACACCACCATCAAAGATGCCAAGTACGATCCTGCAAAAGCCAAAGAGCTGCTGAAGGAAGCGGGCGTCAAGGAAGGCACCGAAATCGTTCTGTGGGCGATGCCGGTTCAGCGTCCTTACAACCCGAACGCCAAACTGATGGCTGAAATGCTCCAGTCCGACTGGAAGCAGATTGGTCTGAACGTCAAGATCGTCAGCTACGAATGGGGCGAGTACATCAAGCGTTCCAAAGGCGGCGAGAACCAGGCCATGCTGATTGGCTGGAGCGGCGACAATGGTGATCCGGACAACTGGCTGAACGTGCTGTTCGGCTGCGACTCGCTGGAAGGCAACAACTTCTCCAAGTGGTGCGACAAGAAGTTCGACGGCATCGTGAAAGAAGCCAAGCGCACGACCGATCAGGGCAAGCGCACCGAACTGTACAAACAGGCGCAACACGTCCTCAAGGACGCCGTTCCAATGACACCTATCGCTCACTCGACGGTGTTCCAACCCATGCGCAACGAAGTGCAGGATTTCAAGATCAGCCCATTCGGCTTGAACTCCTTCTACGGCGTCAGCGTCAGCAAGTAAGGTGTTGCAACGGCGACGTCTTTGACGTCGCCGTTGCTTTATCTACCGAGAAAGCAGGAATCTGCCTACAGCCAAATTCCACTGCGTACTACAGCAGCGGGATAGGACGCGTCGCCATTTCCTACGAGTTTTTAGGACTCTACGCATTTACTGCCAGACCCACGGCCCCTACCGTCGGGATCTGACCAGTCAACGCGTGGGCTCTCGGTTTTGCTGCACGCCATGGTTTGAAATCAATGACGCTTCCTCGTCCACGGACGGGCCGGCAGCGCATTGAAAAACATTTGAGAACGAGAAAAAGGGAGCGTCATGCGCCATACCTTGGTTTTATCCGCATTGCTGGGCACCGGCCTGCTGGCCGCCAGTTCAATCAGCCAGGCCGCCAACAACAGCCTGGTGTTCTGCTCCGAAGGCAGCCCCGCTGGCTTCGACACTGCGCAGTACACGACCGCGACCGATAACGACGCCGCCGAGCCGTTGTACAACCGCCTGGCAGAGTTTGAAAAAGGCGCCACCAACGTCGTGCCAGGCCTGGCAACGAGCTGGGATGTTTCCGAGGACGGCCTCACGTACACCTTTCACCTGCGCGAAGGGGTGAAATTCCACACCACCAAGTACTTCACGCCGACCCGTGATTTCAACGCCGATGACGTGTTGTTCACGTTTAATCGCATGCTGGATCCACAGCAACCTTTCCGTAAGGCTTATCCAACCGAGTTCCCGTATTTCAACGGGATGAGCCTGAACAAGAACATCGCCAAGGTCGACAAGACCGGGCCGCTGACCGTGGTGATCACGCTCAACAACGTAGACGCCGCGTTCATCCAGAACATCGCCATGAGCTTCGCCGCGATCCTGTCCGCCGAATACGCCGACAAACTGCTGGCCGAGGGCAAACCGAGCGACATCAACCAGAAGCCGATCGGCACCGGGCCGTTCGTGTTCAAGAGCTATCAGAAAGACTCCAACATCCGTTACACCGGCAACAAGCAGTACTGGGACCCGAGCCGGGTCAAGCTCGACAACCTGATTTTCTCCATCAACACCGACGCGTCGGTGCGGGTGCAGAAGCTCAAGGCCGGCGAGTGCCAGATCACCCTGCACCCGCGTCCTGCCGACGTGACCGCGCTGAAGAACGACCCGGCACTCAAGCTCATCGAGAAGCCAGGTTTCAACCTCGGTTACATCGCCTACAACGTGCGCCACAAACCGTTCGATCAGCTCGAAGTGCGCCAGGCGCTGGACATGGCGGTGAACAAACAAAGCATTCTCAACGCCGTTTACCAGGGCGCGGGGCAACTGGCGGTCAACGCCATGCCGCCCACCCAATGGTCCTACGACGAGACCATCAAGGACGCTGCCTACAACCCGGAAAAAGCCAAGGAATTGCTCAAGGCTGCCGGCGTGAAGGAAGGCACCGAAATCACCCTCTGGGCCATGCCGGTCCAGCGTCCGTACAACCCCAACGCCAAGTTGATGGCCGAGATGCTCCAGGCTGACTGGGCCAGGATTGGCCTCAAAGTCAAGATCGTCAGCTACGAATGGGGCGAGTACATCAAGCGCACCAAGAATGGCGAGCACGACATCAGCCTGATCGGCTGGACCGGTGACAATGGGGACCCGGACAACTGGCTCGGCACGCTCTACAGCTGCGACGCCATTGGCGGTAACAACTACTCCATGTGGTGCGATCCGGCTTACGACAAGCTGATCAAGCAGGCCAAAGTCGTCACCGACCGCGACCAGCGCTCCGAACTTTACAAACAGGCGCAGCAGTACCTCAAGCAGCAGGTGCCGATCACGCCGGTCGCCCACTCGACGGTCAACCAGCCGTTGAGCGCCAAAATCGAAGGATTCAAGGTGAGTCCATTCGGTCGCAACGTGTTCTCGGGTGTCAGCATAGAAAAATAACCGATTAGCCAGAAACGCTGGGGGCGGATTCCGTCCTCACGCAAGCGTATTGCCGTAATTCGTCAATTTGGCGAACAGCAAACGTTTGCGATGCCTTGAATGAGTTCTAAACCAATAGCCGATCACAAAAAAAGACCGGCATAAAAAAAGAAAGAAAGGAGCTTCACCCATGAAACTGAGCAGCACTGCGTTATTGGCTTTGGCCATCAGCAGCATCACCGCCACGGCTTACGCAGAAACCCAGAGCCAGGCTTTCACACCCGTCACCGTGAAAGAAAAAAGCGCACAAAGCGAGGCCACTGGTTTCGTTGAAGGCCAATCGGTCACTGGCACTACCCGTAACTGGTATGCCAACGAGCAGCTGAAGCGTGGCGAAAAGTTTTCCTACAACAAGAATGGCGTGTTGACCCCGACTGATCGTCGTATCAACTGGGTTCAAGGCACCATCGTCAAGTACAACTCGGGCTTCACCGAGGGCACTGTAGGTTTCAGTACTGAAGTCGCGGCCTACAACGCGATTGCCCTGGATCGTGATAAGGAAGACTTGGCCTCTCGCTTCGGTGGCGCACCGGGTTCTCGTGAAAAAGCTGGCTACAACCGTACGCTGACCAAGGAAGGCGGCGACGCCGTGGGCCAGTGGAGCAAACTGGGTCTGGCCAACGTCAAGGCACGCTTCTCCAACACCACCGTGACCGCCGGTCGTCAGAACTTCAGCAGCCCGCAGGTAGACGTCATTGGTAACCGTCCTCTGCCGTCGAGCTTCCAGGGTGTGTCGATTCACAGCGAAGAACTGGAAAACCTGGCCTTCGACCTGGGCACCTTTGATCGCAACTCTCCGCGTACCGAGCAGAGCCAGCGCAAGTTCCGCACTGAATACGCCAACGGCATCGTTGAAAGTGATCACGTCAACACGGCCGGCATCACCTACACACCTTTCGCCAGCCTGACCACCAGCCTCTGGGCTACCCAGGCAGAAGACATCTGGAACCAGTACTACGTCGGCGCCACTCACGTATTGGGTGACAGCGAAGTGCTCAGCCTGACCACTGGCCTGAACTACTACAAAACCAAGGATGAAGGTAAGGCCCTGATCGGCAAAATCGACAACGACACCTATTCCCTGTCGTTCGGCCTGACCCACCAGGCTCACAGCCTGACCTTCTCGTACCAGGAAGTGAACGGTAACGAGTACTTCGACTACCTGCACGAAACCAACGGTATTTACCTGGCCAACTCCCTGCTGTCGGACTTCAACGGTCCAAACGAGAAGTCCTTCCAGATTGCCTATGGTCTGAACATGGCCGAATACGGCGTGCCTGGCCTGAAGTTCAACATCTACCAGGCTCGCGGCTGGGGTATCGACGGCACTCACTACACCGGCAACGGCGGCGTAGTCGACAAAGGTTACGACGGCATCCAGAAACAGGACGGCGAACACCATTACGAATACGGTATTGGCACTTCGTATGCCGTACAAAGCGGCCCGCTTAAAGCCACCACTGTTCGCGCGACTTACACCACTCACCGCGCGAGCGAATTCCAGGCAGATGGCAACATCAACGAGTTCCGTCTCGTAACTACCATTCCGTTCAAGGCTTTGTAAAAACACCAACCTGCGGCTGACTCATCACGAGTCAGCCGTCTGGTTTTATCGCTCAACCGATTGCAGAGGGTTCTTGATGAAAATGCTTCCCCTACGTGCGGCCATTGCAGCCGCCTTGCTGAGTGTCGCTGTTGGCGTGTCCGCCAAACCCCTGGTGGTTTGCACCGAAAACAGTCCAGAAGGCTTCGACACAGCCCTGTACACGACTGCAGTCACAGCCGACGCCGCGGCTGAAACCATCTTCAATCGACTGGCCGATTTCAAGCCCGGCACCACGGAAGTGATTCCGGCGCTGGCCGAGTCCTGGGACATCAGCGATGACGGCCTGACCTACACGTTCCACCTGCGCAAAGGCGTCAAGTTCCACACCACCGACTATTTCAAACCCTCGCGCGACATGAATGCCGACGACGTGCTCTGGAGCTTCCAGCGTCAGCTGGACCCGAATCACCCGTGGCACAAACAATCGAGCGTGGGCTTCCCGTACTTTGAAAGCATGGGCTTCAAGGAACTGCTCAAAAGCGTCGAGAAAGTTGACGACAACACCGTCAAGTTCACGCTGACCCGCCGCGAAGCGCCGTTCCTGGCCGACATCGCGATGGCGTTCGCCTCGATCTACTCCGCCGAGTACGCCGACCAGTTGCTCAAGGCCAACAAGACCGGCGACCTGAACAACCAGCCGATCGGCACTGGCCCGTTCGTGTTCCAGCGCTACAGCAAGGACGCGCAAGTGCGCTTCAAGGCCAACCCGGATTACTTCCGTGGCAAGCCGCCGGCTGACGCGCTGATCCTGGCCATCGCCACCGACAACAACGTGCGCCTGCAAAAGCTCAAGGCCAACGAGTGCCAGGTCGCGCTTTATCCGAAGCCGGATGACATCCCGAGCATCAAGAAAGACGCCAACCTGAAGGTTGACGAGATGAACGCGATGACCGTTTCGTACATCGCCATGAACACCTCGCACAAGTACATGAGTGACGTACGAGTGCGCAAAGCCATCGACATCGCCTTTGACAAAGAAGCGGCGGTCAACGCGCTGTTTGGCAAAGGCAATGCCACCGTCGCGGTAAACCCGTACCCTGACACCTTGCTGGGCTATAACCATAAACTGACCAACCCGCCTCGCGACCTGGACAAGGCTCGTGCCTTGCTCAAGGAAGCCGGCGTGCCGGAAGGCACCGTGTTGACCCTGTTCACCCGCAACGGTGGCGGTGCGACCAACCCGAACCCGATGCTGGCCGCGCAGATGATGCAGGCCGATCTGGCCAAGGTCGGCATCAAGCTCGACATCCGCGTCATGGAATGGGGTGAAATGCTCAAACGCGCGAAAAACGGCGAGCACGACATGGTCGCAGCCGGATGGGCGGGTGATAACGGCGACCCGGATAACTTCCTGACGCCTATGCTCAGTTGCGAGGCGGCCAAAAACGGCGAAAACTACGCGCGCTGGTGCAATGACAAATTCCAGGCGCTGCTCGACGAAGCTCGGGCTAAAGTGAACCCGGAAGAACGCGCCGCGCTCTATGAGCAGGCACAGGAGATTTTCAATCAGGACCAGCCATGGATCAGCATGGCGCACACCCGTATGTTTACCGCAATGCGCAAGAACGTAGAGGGCTATCACATTAGCCCCCTTACCACTAATAACTTCGCCACCACCCAGGTGAAGTAGATAAGAAAACTCCCGGTGTCCCTGACTCCAGGGACACCAGGCACGCCTAACCGGCTGATGAGGTACACCAGAAGATGTTTAGTTTTATTGCCCGCCGATTGGGGTTATTGATCCCCACGTTCTTCGGCATCACTTTGCTGACTTTCGCGTTGATTCGCATGATTCCTGGCGACCCCGTGGAAGTAATGATGGGCGAACGTCGAGTCGACCCCGAAATGCATGCTCAGGCAATGGAACGCCTTGGTCTGAACAAACCGCTGTATGCCCAGTACGTGGATTACATCGGCAAACTGGCCCACGGCGATCTCGGAGAATCCCTGCGTACCCGTGAAAGCGTGTGGAGCGAATTCAAGGTGCTGTTCCCGGCCACCTTCGAACTGTCCATGGCCGCCCTGCTGTTTGCCGGCGTCCTTGGCCTGCTGGCCGGGGTCATCGCGGCATTGAAGCGAGGGTCCCTGTTCGACCATGGGGTGATGGGCATCTCCCTCACGGGATACTCGATGCCGATCTTCTGGTGGGGCCTGATCCTGATTATGTTCTTCTCGGTCAGCCTGGGCTGGACCCCGGTTTCCGGGCAGAACGACTTGCTGATCGACGTGGAGCGCAAGACGCACTTCATGTTGATCGACACCTGGCTCAGCGATGAACCGGGCGCGTTGCTCGATTACCTGCATCACTTGATCCTGCCAGCCATCGTGCTGGGTACCATTCCGCTGGCCGTGATTGCACGGATGACCCGTTCTTCCATGCTCGAAGTGCTGCGCGAAGACTACATCCGCACCGCCCGGGCCAAGGGCCTGTCGCCGGCACGCGTGGTGTTCGTCCACGGCCTGCGTAACGCCTTGATTCCGGTACTGACCGTGGTCGGCTTGCAAGTCGGCACGTTGCTGGCCGGTGCGGTCTTGACCGAAACCATCTTCTCCTGGCCAGGCATTGGCAAATGGCTGATCGAAGCCATTGGCGCCCGGGATTATCCCGTGGTGCAAAACGGCATTCTGCTGATTGCCTGCATCGTGATTCTGGTTAACTTCGTCGTGGATATCCTCTACGGCTTTGCCAACCCACGCATTCGTCACCAGCGCTGAGATCAAGACTAATGAGCACTCCAACCCCCTCAGTAGCAGTCGATCAAAGCCTGCTGTATCCGTCGCCGTACAAAGAGTTCTGGCAGGCCTTTGCCAAGAACAAAGGGGCCGTCGCCGGCCTGATGTTCTTCAGCCTGATCGTGTTTTGCGCCCTGTTCGCCCCTTGGGTGGCACCGCACAACCCGAGCGAGCAATTCCGCGACTTCCTGCTCACCCCGCCGGTCTGGCTCGAAGGCGGCCAATGGCGTTTCCTGCTGGGCACCGATGAACTGGGTCGCGACCTGCTGTCGCGTCTGATCCAGGGTTCGCGCCTGTCGCTGCTGATCGGCCTGTCTTCGGTGGTCATGTCGCTGATTCCCGGGATCATCATGGGCCTGCTGGCCGGTTTCTTCCCGCGCGTACTTGGCCCGACCATCATGCGTCTGATGGACATCATGCTGGCCCTGCCGTCCCTGCTGCTGGCCGTGGCGATTGTCGCCATCCTCGGCCCTGGCCTGATCAACACTGTGATCGCCATCGCTGTGGTGTCCCTGCCGTCCTATGTTCGTCTGACCCGCGCTGCGGTGATGGGCGAGCTGAACCGCGACTACGTGACCGCTGCACGCCTGGCCGGTGCCACACTGCCGCGCCTGATGTTCATCACCGTGCTGCCCAACTGCATGGCGCCGCTGATCGTTCAGGCCACCTTGAGCTTCTCCTCGGCGATTCTCGATGCCGCCGCCCTGGGCTTCCTCGGCCTTGGCGTACAACCGCCAACCCCTGAGTGGGGCACCATGCTGGCTTCGGCTCGCGACTACATCGAACGCGCCTGGTGGGTGGTAAGTCTGCCTGGCTTGACCATTTTGCTCAGCGTGCTGGCAATCAACTTGATGGGCGACGGCCTGCGCGATGCGCTGGACCCGAAACTCAAGAACGCCGCCTGAGGAGATTCAAATGTCACTGTTAGAAATCAAGAATCTCAACGTTCGCTTTGGCGACAAGAACGCCGTTCCGGTGGTCGACGGTCTCGACATTACCGTGGACAAGGGCGAAGTCCTGGCCATCGTTGGCGAGTCGGGTTCCGGTAAATCCGTGACCATGATGGCGCTGATGGGCCTGATCGAACACCCGGGCATCGTCACCGCCGACGCGCTGAATTTCGACGGCAAGAACATGCTCAAGCTCAGCAGTCGTCAGCGTCGGCAAATCGTCGGCAAAGACCTGGCCATGGTCTTCCAGGACCCGATGACCGCGCTGAACCCGAGCTACACCGTCGGTTTCCAGATCGAAGAAGTGCTGCGCCTGCACCTGAAAATGTCCGGCAAGCAAGCGCGCAAACGCGCCATCGAGCTGTTGGAAAAAGTGGAAATCCCGGGTGCCGCCAGCCGTATGGAGGCTTACCCGCATCAACTGTCCGGCGGCATGAGCCAGCGCGTTGCGATCGCCATGGCGATTGCCGGCGAACCGAAACTGCTGATCGCCGACGAGCCGACCACGGCCCTCGACGTGACGATTCAGGCGCAGATCATGGACCTGCTCCTGGCGCTGCAGAAAGAGCAGAACATGGGCCTGGTGCTGATCACTCACGACCTCGCGGTCGTGGCCGAAACCGCCCAGCGCGTGTGCGTGATGTACGCCGGCCAAGCGGTGGAAGTCGGTCATGTGCCACAACTGTTCGACATCCCGGCGCACCCGTACAGCGAAGCGCTGCTCAAGGCGATTCCTGAACACAGCCTCGGCGCTGCACGCCTGTCGACCCTGCCGGGCATCGTTCCCGGTCGTTACGACCGCCCGCAAGGCTGCCTGCTGTCGCCGCGCTGCCCATATGTGCAGGACAGCTGCCGCGCGCAACGTCCGGGCCTTGACCCGAAAAGCAACAGCCTCGCCCGCTGCTTCTACCCGCTGAACCAGGAGGTGGCGTAATGGCCGTCGTACTTACCGCCCGCGACCTGACCCGTCACTACGAAGTGTCCCGCGGCCTGTTCAAGGGCCATGCGACCGTGCGCGCCCTGAACGGTGTGTCGTTTGAACTGGAAGCCGGCAAGACCCTCGCTGTCGTGGGCGAATCCGGTTGTGGCAAATCCACCTTGGCCCGTGCCCTGACGCTGATCGAAGAGCCGTCTTCCGGCTCCTTGAAAATCGCCGGGCAGGAAGTCGCCGGTGCCAACAAGTCCGAGCGCAAACAACTGCGCAAAGACGTGCAGATGGTGTTCCAGAGCCCGTACGCCTCGCTGAACCCACGGCAGAAAGTCGGGGATCAACTGGCAGAACCGCTGCTGATCAACACCAACCTGAGCGCCTCGGAACGTCGCGAGAAAGTCCAGGCGATGATGAAGCAGGTGGGTTTGCGCCCTGAGCACTACCAGCGCTATCCGCACATGTTCTCGGGCGGTCAGCGCCAGCGGATCGCCCTGGCTCGCGCGATGATGCTGCAACCGAAAGTGCTGGTCGCGGACGAACCGACCTCGGCGCTGGACGTGTCGATCCAGGCGCAGGTGCTGAACCTGTTCATGGATTTGCAGCAAGAGTTCAACACGGCGTACGTGTTCATCTCCCACAACCTGGCCGTGGTGCAACACGTGGCCGATGACGTGATGGTGATGTACCTCGGTCGCCCGGTGGAAATGGGCCCGAAGAACGACATCTACGAACGCCCGCTGCACCCGTACACCCAGGCGTTGCTGTCGGCCACCCCGACCATCCACCCGGACCCCAACAAGCCGAAAATCAAGATCGTCGGCGAGTTGCCCAACCCACTGAACCCGCCGCCAGGCTGCGCTTTCCACAAGCGCTGCCCGTACGCGACCGACCGCTGCAAAACCGAAGAGCCAGCGTTGCGCCCTCTTGATAATCGCCAGGTGGCTTGCCACTACGCTGAGCAGTTCCTCGACGGCGCGGCGTAAAAAAATGTGGGAGTGAGCCTGCTCTTAACGGCGGCATGCCTGGTCAACTGGAGTGTTGACTGGCGTACCGCCTCACGAGCAGGCGCTTGCGTGGTGATCATCGTTATTTAACGAGCCACCGATCACTTACACGATGACTACATCGACTCCGTCAGCCCAATCAGAGACATCCACGCCGTTAACTTGACGAGCTGTCATAAGAAAACTCCCTTTCGGAGGCACTGTCGCCCAGGATCTCATGACCCATCTACCTTGATCATTCACATCGGCGCGACTGTAAACAGTTTGACCATCGCCATGCTGGTGCAATTGGATTGAAGCGCCAGGCAGACCGCCTCTACCAGAGATTGCGGGTGGCGATCCCACTGTTCCACCTTGCTGAGGAAGTTCAATAACAGGTTTGGACAAAGGACTAACGTAACAATAGACAGGAGTCGAATAACCAGAAGCTAGACTGTTCAAAACTTGATCTGCCGTGAGTGGAAAATACTTGGTCGGCAGAGCTACATCCGGCACACACTCCCAATTTCCGTCGACTCCCACCGTGGCAGAGCCGTATAGAATCGCACCGCTGCCGGCTTCATACAGGCGAACTGTAGCCCCAGGAGTGCCCCTACCGGATATCTTTGATCTTGGGGATAGTGAAGAATCGTTTTTTGGAAAGATAATGTCTGGTGCGGCCATGCCCATCACCAAATCGCCAGAATATGTCCACTTGCTCCAGGCAGGCCAAATGTAATAGTCGAGCATAAAATAAAAGCCTGTTCCCGCCGGAATGAGATTCGCGGGGACATCATACGAAAACTCACGACCCGACTGCCCCTTGTTTTGGAGTATCACAGTAGAGCCGATGAGTATTTTCAGCTCCCAGTCATCCGGATTCGCGATACCTGTACGCCCGACAATTTGAAAACCAGGGGAAACCACTCCAGGCTTGGGCTTAATAATATCAGGGCCTTCAAACCACAAAGGAGCGTTCCCTCGTGCGATAGTCAAAAACCCTCTATGCTTGCTTGCCCAAGGTGAGCGGCCTTTAAAAGTACCACTCCCGGTTATTTTAATGCGGGTCTCACTGGCACTTTCTTTTACCAGAATTTCGAATGCAATGATTACAGTCTCAGGCTTATTGACTGTCACTTTAATAACGCCTTCTTCAACCTCCCCATACAGCCGTCCTCCGACCTCATAAAAAGCCTTGGCTAAACTGCCTGGATGCAAACTGTATTTTTCACTCTCGTACTTTGGAACGTAAAGAACAAATCCCCTTTCAGAATTTGCCCCTTGCAATAGAAAATCAGGGTCATCGTCTGAACCAATGAATTCCACTTCTTTAGTCGTGAACTCACCAAACCCCTCGATAGAAGCATTGAGCTCGCCAGTGGTAATTACCTTATATTGCTCGGGCATGTCGTCGGCTTCCTTTGCTGATGCATTGTGTAAAACGAACACGTGAATGCATCAACTTATAAGCTGCGCAATAAAAAACCGTCTACTGTCAGAGTTGACAGTAGACGGCCTCTATCGCTGACAACTGGACGAGCGGTATTGAGCCGATAAAAATTCGGAGCCGGGCTTCAACTCCTTTGTCTGGGACTACTTGGGCTTTAGGCCCCTTCATCTTCGTCGCCGCTGTCTGGCTCGTCAGTGGTCGAGTCATCATCGTCCGAACTACCGCCCTGCCCTTTGTCTCCGCCTTCAGATTCGGATTTGGCGATCATCATGCCTGTTTGAACGGCCTGGCCGCTGGAGGCGTGCTCACCTTGTTCCGGGCACTCTGCCCATGCCGCCGACATGCCGACAGACAGCATCACCAAAACTTTAAGCAACAGCACAATGCGTTGAAAAATGTTCATAGCCGATTCCATCCTTTCTTGGGTGAAGCCTGGGGGGCCTGCGTGGCGCTAAGTGAAATCTAGTTCCGATTGAAGCGGTTCTCCAGATAGGACGCTAACGAATGGACGGAATGCCGTTGGTGGGGAGATTGGTTTGGAATAGGGTTTATGGCGAAAAATTATTTTGAATTTTAAGAAGACTCCCTGTGGGAGCCAGCCTGCTGGCGATGGCAATCTTTCATTCAAAGGATGTGCTGAATGGGGGGGTAGCCATTTCATTAGGGGGCTGTGTCGGGCACAAAAAACCCCGGTGCTTTCGCGACCGGGGCTTTTGGGTTTGCAGCTCAGCGCTTAGTGATGCTCACGCGTCGCGCGGAATTTCACGTCTGGCCAGCGCTCTTCCATCAGCGCCAGGTTGACCCGCGTCGGGGCCAGGTAGGTCAGGTGCCCGCCGCCGTCGAGTGCGAGGTTTTCCACGGCCTTGACCCGGAATTCCTCGAGCTTTTTCTTATCGTCGCAATCGATCCAGCGCGCGGAGTACACGGTGATCGGCTCGTACGAGCACTCGACCTTGTATTCCTCTTTCAAGCGGCTGGCGACCACGTCGAACTGCAGCACACCAACCGCACCAAGGATGATGTCGTTGCTGCGCTCGGGGAAGAACACCTGGGTCGCGCCCTCTTCCGCCAGTTGCTGCAAGCCTTGGCGCAGTTGCTTGGATTTCAATGGATCACGCAGGCGTACGCGACGGAACAGTTCCGGGGCGAAGTGCGGGATGCCGGTGAAGCCCAGGACTTCGCCTTCGGTGAAGGTGTCGCCGATCTGGATGGTGCCGTGGTTGTGCAGGCCGATGATGTCGCCGGCGAAGGCTTCTTCCAGTTGCTCACGCTCGGAGGAGAAGAACGTCAGGGCGTCGCCGATGCGAACGTCCTTACCGGTGCGCACGTGGCGCATCTTCATGCCTTTCTCGTATTTGCCGGAGCAAATACGCATGAACGCGATGCGGTCGCGGTGCTTCGGGTCCATGTTCGCCTGGATCTTGAACACGAAGCCGCTGAATTTCTCTTCGACCGGTTCCACGGTGCGCTCGTTGGCGACACGGGCCAGCGGTTTCGGCGCCCAGTTGACCACGGCGTCGAGCACGTGATCGACACCGAAGTTGCCCAGTGCAGTACCGAAGAACACCGGGGTCAGCTGACCGTCGAGGAATTCCTGCTGGTTGAATTCGTGGCAGGCGCCCTGCACCAGTTCCAGCTGTTCGATGAAGCGGTCGTACTCGTCGCCCAAGTGCGCGCGGGCTTCATCGGAATCGAGCTTCTCGATGATTTTCACATCAGTACGCTCGTGGCCGTGGCCGGCGGTGTACACGATGATGTAGTCGTCGGCGAGGTGGTACACGCCCTTGAAGTCGCGGTAGCAGCCAATCGGCCAGGTGATCGGTGCCGCCTTGATCTTCAGGACCGCTTCGATTTCGTCGAGCAGTTCGATCGGGTCGCGGATGTCACGGTCGAGTTTGTTGATGAAGCTGACAATCGGCGTGTCTCGCAGACGGCAAACGTCCATCAGCGCGATGGTCCGTGGCTCTACACCCTTACCGCCGTCGAGGACCATCAAGGCCGAGTCCACCGCCGTCAGGGTACGGTAGGTATCTTCGGAGAAGTCTTCGTGGCCTGGGGTGTCGAGCAGGTTGATCATGTGATCGCGATACGGGAACTGCATGACCGACGTGGTAATCGAGATACCCCGCTGCTTTTCCATTTCCATCCAGTCGGAGGTGGCATGGCGGTCGGATTTGCGAGACTTCACCGTGCCAGCAACCGCAATCGCCTTGCCCATCAGCAGGAGCTTCTCGGTGATGGTGGTTTTACCGGCATCGGGGTGGGAAATAATGGCGAAAGTGCGGCGTTTCGCGACTTCGGCGGCCTGTTTGGTCATGGGAAATCGCCTGGCGGTGATTCAAAAAAGGGCGGCGAGTATAGCGCAAACCGAGCCTTACAGACCACCGTTCGCCCGTAGCAGCTGCCGAGCTTGCGAGGCTGCGTTCGGCGGCGCAGCCGTCGTAAAACCAGACGCTGCGGTGTATCAGGTAGACGGCGTTTGTAGACTCTACGACGGCTGCGCCGCCGAACGCAGCCTCGCAAGCTCGGCAGCTGCTACAGGGGAAAACGAGCAGCGTGATGGCTAATTGCTGATAAAAAATGGAACCTTTTAAAACCCGCAGGCGTCCACTCCCCTGTTACTGCACTCGTACCAGGCGCTGAAAAATCAGCACGTTAGCCTGGCGAGGCTGCGCTTATGGCTCGATAAGCCGTTCGCCTTCCCCCTGTAGGAGCGAGCTTGCTCGCGATGAACGTCAACGAAAACGCGGGCTGTCTGGATGAACGCGTTGTCTGGACGTTTTTCGCGAGCAGGCTCCTCCTACAGTGGAACGCGCTCGGCTGAGCTGCTTCTCGCGAACACTGTCTTCGGCAGCCAGGAATGGCGTTGCCACACGAAGCAGTGTTCGCCGACAAAGAAAAAAGGAGTCCGCCTGTGGCTATTCGCTATGGCAAAGGGCTGACAGGAGGTGCGGTTGTCGTCGCCCTTCTGGCCCTGCTGGTCCATTGGATCGGCATCAAAACGATCGAACATTACCGCGACGATTTGTTGTTTTACCTTCAGGCTCACCTGTTTCTCGTCCTTGTTTCCATGCTGGCCGCCCTCGTTGTGGGCATCCCCGCCGGCATTTTCCTCAGCCGCCCGACCCGGGTAGACCGCGCTGAGCGCTTCATGCAGATCTTCAACATCGGCAACACCGTGCCGCCGCTCGCCGTACTGGCCATCGCCCTGGGCGTCCTCGGCATCGGCAGCGGCCCCGCGATCTTTGCCCTGTTCCTCGCCTCGTTGTTGCCGATTGTGCGCAACACCTATGAAGGCCTGAAAAACGTTCAGGGCTCGCTCAAGGAAGCGGCCGTTGGCATCGGCATGACGCCGGCACAAGTGCTGTGGCGGGTCGAACTGCCGAACGCAGTGCCGATCATCATCGGCGGCGTGCGCGTGGCGCTAGCGATCAACGTCGGGACGGCGCCGCTGGCGTTCCTGATCGGCGCCAACAGTCTGGGCAGCCTGATTTTCCCCGGCATCGCCCTGAACAATCAGCCGCAACTGCTGCTCGGCGCGGCTTGCACCGCCCTGCTGGCCTTGCTGCTCGACGGCCTGGTGACACTCGCCAGCCGCCTTTGGCTCGAACGTGGCTTGCGCCCGTCTTAAGCCTCGGCGAAGGAAAAATCATGAAAAAAATTAGCTTATTCATTGGCTGCGCCCTGCTGCTGGCAGGATTGGCCCAAGCCGCTGAAAAACCGGTGATCCGCATCGGCGCCCGGGTATTCACCGAGCAAACCCTGCTCGCGGAAATCACCGCCCAATACCTGCGGACCAAGGGTTACGACACCCAGGTGACTGGCGGCCTGGGCAGCAACCTGGCCCGTAGTGCTCAAGAAAGTGGCCAGCTGGACTTGATGTGGGAATACACCGGTGTCTCGCTGGTGGCTTACAACCACATCACTGAAAAACTCGACAGTGCAAAGTCCTACGCCAAGGTGAAAGAAGTCGACGGAAAAAAAGGCCTGATCTGGCTCACACCGTCGAAATTCAGCAACACCTATGCGCTGGCACTGCCGGAAAAAACCGCCAAGGCTTACCCGCAAATCAACACCATCAGTGAACTGAACACGGTGATGCAGGCCGAGCAAAAACAGAATCACCTGGTGGCGCTGGACACTGAGTTCGCCAACCGTTCCGACGGTCTGGACGGCATGGTCGACCTCTACGGCATGAACCTGACCCGCAAGAACATCCGCCAGATGGACGCCGGCCTGGTCTACACCGCCCTGCGCAACAGCCAGGTGTTCGCCGGTCTGGTCTACACCACCGACGGCCGATTGAACGCCTTCAAGCTGAAACTGCTTGAAGACGACAAGCATTACTTCCCGGACTACACCGCCGCGCCGGTGGTGCGTCAGGTCTACCTCGACGCGCATCCGAAACTGGCAGAAGAACTCAAGCCCCTGGCCGAACTGTTCGATGACGCCACCATGCGCCAGCTCAACGCACGGGTCGATGTCGACCACGAAAGCCCTTCCTCCGTTGCCGCCGATTTCCTGCGCCAGCATCCACTCAACTAAAGAGGAAAAGACATGGAATTTCTGAACGCCTTTTCCCATCTCGACTGGCCACTTGTGCTGCACCTGACCTGGCAGCACATCACGCTGGTTGGCATCGCCGTGACCCTGGCGATTCTGGTCGGCGTGCCGCTGGGCATCCTGATGACGCGCTTCCCGACACTCGCCGGTCCGCTGCAGGCCAGCGCCACGGTGCTGCTGACCGTGCCGTCGATTGCGCTGTTCGGCCTGCTGCTGCCGTTCTACTCCAAATTCGGCCAAGGCCTCGGTCCGATGCCGGCGATCACGGCGGTGTTTCTGTACTCGCTGCTGCCGATCATGCGCAACACCTACCTCGCCCTGACCGGCGTTGAACCGGGCATTCGCGAAGCCGCGCGCGGCATCGGCATGACCTTCGGCCAGCGCCTGCGCATGGTCGAACTGCCCATCGCCGTGCCGGTGATTCTCGCCGGCGTGCGCACCGCCGTGGTCATGAACATCGGTGTCATGACCATTGCCGCGACCATCGGCGCCGGTGGCCTCGGTGTACTCATTCTCGCTTCCATCAGCCGCAGCGACATGTCGATGCTGATCGTCGGCGCCGTGCTGGTCAGTCTCCTGGCCATCTTCGCCGACCTGCTTCTGCAATGGCTGCAACGCACGCTGACTCCAAAAGGACTCCTGAAATGATCGAACTTCAAAACCTCAGCAAGACTTTCCAGAGCAACGGCAAAGATGTGAAAGCCGTGGACGCGGTAAGCCTGACCGTCAATGAAGGCGAAATCTGTGTGTTCCTCGGGCCATCGGGTTGCGGCAAAAGCACCACGCTGAAGATGATCAATCGCCTGATCAAGCCGACCTCGGGCAAGATTTTGATCAACGGCGAAGACACCACGGACCTCGATGAAGTGACCCTTCGCCGCAACATCGGGTATGTGATCCAGCAGATCGGTCTGTTCCCGAACATGACCATCGAGGAAAACATCACCATCGTTCCGCGCCTGCTGGGCTGGGACAAACAGAAATGCCACGACCGCGCCCGCGAGTTGATGAGCATGATCAAGCTCGAGCCCAAGCAGTATTTGAATCGCTACCCGCGTGAACTGTCCGGCGGGCAGCAGCAACGGATCGGCGTGATTCGCGCATTGGCGGCCGATGCGCCGCTGCTATTAATGGATGAGCCGTTTGGCGCGGTGGACCCGATCAACCGCGAGATGATCCAGAACGAGTTCTTCGAGATGCAGCGCGCGCTGAACAAGACCGTGATCATGGTGAGCCACGACATCGACGAAGCCATCAAGCTGGGCGACAAGATTGCGATCTTCCGCGCCGGCAAGCTGTTGCAGATCGACCACCCGGACACCCTGCTGGCGCACCCGGCGGACGAGTTTGTCAGCAATTTCGTCGGCCAGGACAGCACCCTCAAACGCCTGTTGCTGGTGAAGGCCGAAGACGCGGCGGACAACGCGCCGTCCGTCAGCCCGGAAACGCCGGTGGCCGAGGCCCTGGAGTCGATGGACGAACTGGATCGCCGTTATGTGGTAGTCACGGATGGCGAGAACAAGGCGCTCGGTTATGTACGACGTCGCGACTTGCACCGTCAGACCGGCACGTGCGCGCAGTATTTGCGTCAGTTCAATGCCACGGCGGCGTATGACGAGCATTTGCGCATCCTGCTGTCGCGGATGTACGAGTTCAACCGCTCGTGGTTGCCGGTGATGGATGCCGAGCGGGTGTTCCTCGGGGAAGTGACGCAGGAATCGATTGCCGAGTATTTGAGCTCCGGCAAGTCCCGTGGCGGCAAGACCAGCATTGTTTCGCCGGCCGAGGCTGTCGTCTGATCAATAAAAGTGGCAATTGAGTCAAACACTGAACCTGTGGCGAGGGAGCTTGCTCCCGCTGGGGCGCGAAGCGGCCCTCTTTTCAAAAAAGAAGGGGACTGCTGCGCAGTCCAGCGGGAGCAAGCTCCCTCGCCACAGAGATTTTTAACAAGCTCATACACCGGAAAAAAATATCAACACCTACGCTTGTAAGGAACCGCCGAAAAGGACTGGCTAAACGACCAAAACCCCGCCCACTCCCACTTTTCGCTGCCATCGTCGCCGATGTTGACGCCATCACAGTTATCTTTGAGTTAGCAGGCAAAAGCGTCGAACGTGCAGGTATTTTTAACACTGCAGAATTCTTCGGGAACATCCTTCTGTCATCTGGGTCGGTTACAACAAGTGATGCCCGCGACGTGCGTCAGACAAGTGCAAAAACGCGACATTTTTTGTTGATCTCAAGCCCCTCACGCCCTAAAGTTCGCGCCGAACGTCCATGCTGGAAACGATCCATCCGGCTCAAGTACTGACGACGAGACAGCAAGGCCAAGGGAAAGCACCGCTCTTCCCATGGCCTTTTTGCTTTCGGCGACATGCCTTGGGAAGTAGGCGAACCAAAGTGGGGATACGGAGGACGTTCATTTGCACCCATTGTTAATTTCAGTTTGCCAGTAGGAGTTCCCAGCATGTCGATCAACGTCGAAGACTATTTCGCGCGCGATACCTTTCAGAAAATGAAGGCGTTCGCCGACAAACAAGAAACCCCGTTCGTGGTGATCGACACCGCGATGATCAGCCAGGCCTATGATGACCTGCGCGCCGGTTTCGAATTCGCCAAGGTCTACTACGCGGTCAAGGCCAACCCGGCTGTCGAAATCATCGACCTGCTCAAAGAGAAAGGCTCGAACTTCGACATCGCCTCGATCTACGAGCTCGACAAAGTGATGAACCAGGGCGTTGGCCCGGATCGCATCAGCTACGGCAACACCATCAAGAAATCCAAGGACATTCGCTACTTCTACGACAAGGGCGTGCGTCTGTATGCCACCGACTCCGAAGCCGACCTGCGCAACATCGCCAAGGCTGCACCGGGTTCGAAAGTTTATGTGCGCATCCTCACCGAAGGCTCGACCACCGCTGACTGGCCGTTGTCGCGCAAATTCGGCTGCCAGACCGACATGGCCATGGACCTGCTGATCCTCGCCCGTGACCTGGGCCTGGTGCCTTACGGCATCTCGTTCCACGTCGGCTCGCAACAGCGCGACATCAGCGTCTGGGACGCAGCGATCGCCAAGGTCAAAGTGATCTTCGAGCGCCTGAAAGAAGAAGACGGCATCCACCTCAAGCTGATCAACATGGGCGGCGGCTTCCCGGCCAACTACATCACCCGCACCAACAGCCTGGAAACCTACGCTGAAGAAATCATCCGTTTCCTCAAGGAAGACTTCGGTGACGACCTGCCGGAAATCATTCTGGAACCCGGCCGTTCGCTGATCGCCAACGCCGGCATCCTGGTCAGTGAAGTCGTGCTGGTTGCGCGCAAATCCCGTACCGCTGTTGAGCGATGGGTGTACACGGATGTGGGCAAGTTCTCCGGTCTGATCGAAACCATGGACGAAGCCATCAAGTTCCCGATCTGGACCGAGAAGAAAGGCGAGATGGAAGAAGTGGTCATCGCCGGCCCGACGTGCGACAGCGCCGACATCATGTACGAAAACTACAAGTACGGTTTGCCGCTGAACCTGGCGATCGGTGATCGTTTGTACTGGTTGTCGACCGGTGCGTACACCACCAGCTACAGCGCCGTTGAATTCAATGGCTTTCCGCCGCTGAAGTCGTTCTACGTGTAATCCGGCTCGCCGTAACAACAAAAGGTCCATGACATGTCATGGACCTTTTTTTATGCCCGGGACCATTGCCGCATTCGGTCAGTCATCGACTTGACCTCACTCATCACATGCTCGATCTGCGCCAAGGCACAGTTCAATTGGGAGAGTTTGATGGTCGGCCTGACGTTTCGTAACTCACGCTCTGCCGTCGACAGAAAATGTTCCAGTGCGAAGAGGAAGTCGCTCAAATTGTGAATGGCTGAACAAGCGTCTGTCTTGATCGTAAACAGCTCGCGCAGATGCTCGTTCGCCAGGGCCTGACGCGCGTGCGCAGACTGATCCAGGCTGACAATACCATTCAAGCCAGGCAGCCCGGATCCGCCGTCCATATACCAGGTTTCAAGTCGGGAATAACGTGCGTGGCACTCACAGACATTCAACGTCAATGAGCGGAAAAACCGCTCAAACACGTTCTCGATATCGTTGTGCAACTCCTTCGGTACCGCCTTGAAGTCCACCAGCGCAGACTGGGCACGACCCAAGCGCAGAGAAAGCTCGAAAGCCAGACCCGCGACATTCTTGGGAGGAAACCAGATCCACCCCTGCGATCGGGACAGGCTGAACAGTTTGTAATTCATGGTACTGATACTGAAAGAGCGGCCGTGTTTGTGCGACAGTTTGGCGATTACACGGCACTCAGAGGTAAACAGCGCGATGGCGTGCAAGTGTTCATCAAAGACTTTACCCAATGCAGAAATATCCGCCTCAAGCCGTTCCAGATAACCGGTGCTGAATGAAGCCAGCACTTTAAGTCGCTCAGCATCAGGGGTTGTCGTCGGCACATGCCCCTGACGCTGCACATTGTCTGAGTGGCTTTTCAGCTGATCCAGCGTGGCGGGAAGTACCCGCAGAAAATTGAAATATTTTTTCAGCGCAACGAAATGCGTTTGCGCAAGCAGAAACTCATACATGGCAAGTAATCCGATGACACTGACGAAGGCCAGCGTAGAAAACCGTCACGTCGGCAAGGGCAGCGATGCTCGATGAAAGCCGCCCCGGCCTCCGCGAAGGGTGGCGTTACGGCATGGACACCGGCTTCAGAAAGCCCAGAAACCGATTCACTTCGTCTATAGCCCGGGCACTGCGCGCTCTGCCATCACCCCCCTGGTTGCCCTCCATGATCGCCAGGAATTGATCGAATGCAACGACAGCCTGCTTGTACTCGCCCACATATCGCTGACGTTGGTCCTCCAGCGCATGAATCAGCTGAATAAACTCGATCTTGCGCACCGCCTGATCAACATCCTTGTCTTTGAGCGCAATCTTTCGCCCCAGCTCATTGACCTTATCCTGAAGCGTATTGCTTTCCTGGACCATGTTGATAAAGGTGATGCCGGCATTGATATCGGCCATGGCCTTCTTCAGTTCGTCGATCGCAAACATCACGATCTGAGCTTGCGGTGGCGCCATGCCCAGTTCTTTGAGCTTATCGATGGTCAACGCAATGTCTTTGCCGATTTTCTCGATGCCGGCCTTTTCAATAGCGCCGATTGCGTCGGACAAAAACGTGAGCTCACGCTGAAGCCTGGCCTGAGTCTCGACCAACGCTTGCTTGGACTCCTTGGCATCGATTTGGTCTTTTTCCAGGCCAGCGATATAGCCCAATGTGGTGCGTCGGTCATACCCGTCGCTGATGTTATCCAGGCGAATACTCACTTTGCTCGCCTCGTTGCGCGTGATGGCGAGCATTTTTTTCAATGCGGCGATGAGATCTTCTTCAATCTCGTCAAACTCCTCGGAACCCTGCACCGCACCGGACAGTTCCTTCTCAAGCGCCACTAACTTACGAACCTTGGACTCCAGGTCCATCTTGCTGTTGAGGCTCGACTCACGCAGATCCCGGGCGGCGGCATTGACATTGCCGAGCAATCGATGGAAACGATCAAACACGCCCGGCAAGTAATTGAGCCGGATAAAAAGGGCTTCGGCCGAGACAGCACTGTCACGCATCGCGTGATGACTGTCCTTCAGGACCTGAAGATTCGGCGCCGGGTAGTTCTGTCTGATAGAAAAAGTTGTCATTCTGGGTTTCGCCCTTCCTTGGTCCTGGTTGTATTCCCGATCGGCTTCCCTGAAGACTTCAATCAAGAGGTCTGCATCTTGGTGGATTTGCACCCAAGGGCCGACGACCTCTCGAAATGACGACATGAAGCGCCTCAAGCTCAGCGCATCGTCGATACCCAACATGGCGGTCGACGACTCCTCGACATACCGATGCATCACATTCCAGACGTGCATGAGATTCTGCGTGGCCATATCAGCGTCGATGGCAATGACCGTCAGATTTTGCAAGCGCTGCTCGACACGCTTCAACGAACCGAGTGTCTGGTTCATATTGCTCAGGACTTCAATATCCTTGTCCTGCGCCGCGTTCAGCTCCTTGCGCACCGCTCGTACGGCCTCCGCTTCCACTCCGTAGTAAACAGCCATTCCCAAGCCAAAAAGATTCAAACCGGCGGCCGAACCCAGCGCTTTGTCGACCAGCGCCTGGTACTGGGTATTTTTTTCTACGATCTCTGCGGCACGCCGGGCGATGACTTCATCGAGTTTCCTGACTTCGGCGGGATAGGCATTGGTTTGAATCAATGCCACTCGCAACTTGATACCCGGAATTACTTTTTCGCGCAGGTCGTAGCCAAACTTGTCCAGATCGGTTTTTATATCCCGAACACTCACCTGATTGGATGCAACTCTATCGAGTATTTTACCCAGATAATATTTCATGTCCGGAATTGTATCGACGTCAAGTTCTATACCGGGAAACTTGCCACCCAGTTCAAGCTGCAACTTTTTCAGTTGCTCCAGAGTTTTGACATTGTGCTTTTCAAGCAATGGACCGGACTTGAGATCGAGGTAAACCTCTTCCATGTCTTCGCCGTAGCGCTGCATGCTAGCGCCGAACAGCTTGAGTTCGGTGCCGGTGATCATGATGCGCTCGCGTAGCGGTGACCAGCGCCGGGCGTGATCACGAGTTTCGACGAACGTCTTCAGAAAATCGGCGGCCCTGAGACCGTCTCCGCCATCCTGGCCGGCACCGAAGCGCAGGTAGTCGTTCACATCCTTCAAGGTATACGGAAGGGCCAAGCCGGCGGCTTCGTACTTGCGCAGATCAATGACCTGGCTTTTTGTCAGCAACAAACCGGTTTCACGCGCCACTTTGTCCGCATCTGCTTTGGATGCATCGGACAGGGTCTTTGGAACTTCGGTTGCAAACCTGGTTATCGTCTCGTAGTCAGCCCCCTGTAAAGAGTGCTCCCACAACGTGTTATTGCTCATAATTACTCCATTAATTACAGGCAGGAATTTAATTTAAATAACTTAAAGCAGATTGTAACGACGCATTCAATTTAATAGCGCCGAACAAAAGACTAAATCAATTGCAAAAACGCTGTCAAAGAAACCCTGGCAGGGATATATATTAAAAGAATACAAACCTGCAAAGCCAACCACTTCATTTTCATATGAAGCGTCGTTCAGGCTTAACCGAAAAGTGTTTGTTCGTGACGCGCATATTCTTCTGCCAAACACTTGAGCGCGGGGTCAGACGCTTCGCGCAAGCGTTGAGCACTGACCTGCAGGAAGCGCTGATTGCCATTGACCATCGCCAGGCGCAACCAGACCAGCCCTTCGTCAAGCCGGCCCTGCTCCACCAATACAGCGCCATGACTGAACTGCCCGCGAAAATCGCCGGCCTCGGCCGAACGTCGATACCACTCACGCGCAGCTTGCGGATCTGCCGGGCAAAACTGCCCTTCTTCCAGGTACCGTCCCAGCAGGTTCATCGATTTCGCATGGCCGAGCCCTGCAGCGAGGCGATAGAGGTCCAGCGCTTGCGACTGGTCCGCGACGACTCCGCGCCCGGTGGCCAGCAGATTGGCATAGTTGTACATCGCCCAATCCAGCCCGGCGTCGGCGGCGATACGATAGTGATGAGCGGCGACTGAAGTATCGGCCTCGCACCCCCAACCATGTTCATGACAGCGGCCGAGCATGTTGCGCGCCATCAGGTGCCCGCCCCGTGCCGCGATTTCGAACCAGCGCAAGGCCAGCGGCTGATCCTGTTCGATGCCCTGCCCATCCAGCAGGATTTGCCCCAGCAAGGCCTGTGCGTCGAGCAGGCCTTCGCGGGCGGCGATCAGGATGGCTTGCGCGGCGCGTGCGGGGCTTTCTTCAAGCATGGCTCTAAGGCGTTCACCGTCGAGGATTTCCTCGCGGCGCAATTGAAAGGTCATACCTCGACCCAGCGACGCAGCAGGTTGTGATAGGTGCCCGTGAGGCGGATCAGCGAAGGATGATCGGGCATGTCCCGGGTCAATTGCTGAATCGCCCCGTCCATCTCGAATAGCAACGCACGCTGGCTGTCCTCACGCACCAGGCTTTGAGTCCAGAAGAACGAGGCGTATCGCGTGCCGCGTGTCACGGCATTGACTTTATGCAGGCTGGTGCCGGGATACAGGACCATGTCGCCGGCGGGCAACTTCACCCGCTGGGTGCCGAAGGTGTCCTGGATTTCCAGTTCACCGCCGTCGTAATCCTCCGGTTCGCTAAAGAACAGCGTTGCCGACAGATCGGTGCGTACGCGCTCAATGCTGCCCTGGGGCTGCCGCACAGCGTTGTCGATATGAAAGTCGAAACTGCCGCCCGCCGTGTAACAGTTCAGCAACGGTGGGAAGACCTTGTGCGGTAACGCCGCCGACATGAACAGTGGGTTCTTCCACAGCCGCTCAAGCATCGCCGCGCCGACTTCCTTGGCCAGCGGATGACCTTCGGGCAGTTGCAGATTGTGCTTGGCTTTGGCCGACTGGTAACCCGCGGTGATCTTGCCATCCGCCCAATCGGCCTGCTCCAGAGCGTCGCGAATGCGCTGCACTTCTTCTTTCGCGAACACGCCGGGAATGTGCAGCAGCATGGGGCAGACACCAGAAAGCAAAGGGGCGCCAATGGTATTGATTCTTATTGTCTGTGTAAAACCCCCATGACGAACGAATCAGCAAAAACCGTAAGGACAAATTGTAAAGAATGTAAATTCAGTGCAAATAGTAAAGTTTCGCAATTGATACACATACCTGTTTACCCTATATTCCGCGGCCTCAAATCCTTGGGGAGGGGAATTCAAATGTCACGTCAACAACCACAATTACCTGTCAGCTCACCGCGATTGCTTGCTTCTGCGATTGGTGTCGCGATTACTGCCGGTTCTGCGGGCCAAATGGTTTTCGCGGCCGAAAAGACCGACGAAAAAGCACCAAGCAACGTGATTTCCCTGGGCGCGACCGCTATCACTGGCGAAGCTCAGGACGCGACGTCCTACAACGTCGAAAAAGCCTCCTCGCCCAAGTACACCGCGCCGCTGGTCGACACGCCGCGCTCGGTCACCGTCATTCCGCAACAGGTCCTCAAGGACACCGGCGCCCTGAACATGCAGGACGCGTTGCGCACCGTTCCAGGCATCACCTTCGGTGCCGGTGAAGGCGGCAACCCACAGGGCGACCGTCCGTTCATTCGCGGCTTCGACGCCCAGGGCGACACCTACCTGGACGGCGTGCGCGACACCGGTTCGCAGAGCCGCGAGATTTTCGCCGTTGAATCGATCGAAGTCAGCAAGGGCCCTAACTCGGCCATCGGCGGCCGTGGCGCTGCCGGCGGTACCATCAACCTGGTGAGCAAAAAGGCCCACCTGGGCGATTCCCTGGACGGTGGTTTCACCTGGGGTTCGGACCAGACCCAGCGTTACACCTTTGACGGCAACTACCAGTTCACCGATACCGCTGCCGGCCGTCTGAACCTGATGAGCCACGAAAGCAACGTCGCCGGTCGTGACAGCGTCGATTACGATCGCTGGGGCGTCGCGCCTTCCCTGGCCTTCGGCCTGGGCACCGACACCCGCGTCAACCTCGACTACTACCATCTGGAAAGCAACGACACGCCAGATTCGGGTATTCCATACACCGTTCCAGCCTCAGGTAAAACGGCCGACCGTACCAAGTCCAACCCGGACAAGCCTTATTCCGGCGGCGACAGCAGCAACTTCTACGGCCTCAACGACCGTGACTTCCGCAAGGGCCGCACCGACACCGCGACCTTCGCCATCGAGCACGACCTGAGCGACGCGCTGACCATCAAGAACACCCTGCGTCACGGCACCAGCATGCAGGATTACATCCTGACCCAGCCAGACGACAGCAAGGGCAACGTCAACAATGGCAGCGTCTGGCGCCGGGCCAACACCCGCGTCAGCAACACTGAAACCACCACCAACCAGACCGACCTGTTTGGTGACGTCTACATCGCCGGGTTCAAGAACAGCTTCTCCACGGGCATCGAGTTGAGCCGCGAAGAAAGCCAAAAATCCTCGTATACCGTCGACACGGACTCCACGCCGGGGACTCCCGTTACAACAAGGGATCCAGGCACCCAATGCACCCCGGCGACGATCGGTGTTCGGAGCGGTTACAACTGCACCTCGCTGTCGAACCCGAACCCGAACGATCCATGGAACGGTTCGATCACCCGCAACTACGCCGGCACCGACACCAAGGCCAACACCTACGCACTGTACGTGTTCGACACCCTGGAGTTGAACGAGCAGTGGCTGGTGAACATGGGCCTGCGCTACGACCACTTCGACACCGACTACAAAACCTACAACGCCGCCGGCACCACCACCGCCAAAGGTGATGACATCAGCGAGTTCGTTACCGGTCAGTTCGGTATCGTCTACAAACCGGCTGAGAACGGCAGCATCTATGCGTCCTACGCAACGTCCGCCACGCCACCCGGCGCTACGCTCGGTGAAGGCATGGATGGCAACCCGTTGGGCGGCACCCCTGATCGCAGCGGCAACCTGCTGAGCAGCGACATGGAGCCGGAAACCACCAAGAACTACGAAATCGGTACCAAGTGGGACTTCTTGAATGATCGCCTGTCCCTGACCGCCGATATCTTCCGCACCGAGAAAGAGAACGCTCGCGTTCAAGTCGACACCACCTCGTACGAAAACGCCGGCAAAACCCGCGTTCAAGGTTTCGAGTTGTCGGCCACCGGCAAGCTGACCGACAAATGGCAAGTGTTCGCCGGCTACGCCTACATGGACAGCGAACAAGTCGATGGCGGCGACCTGCCGGCCAACAAAGCCAACAACGGCAACGAACTGCCTAACACACCGAAGAACAGCGCCAGCCTGTGGACGACTTATCAAGTCACGCCGAAGCTGACCATCGGTGGCGGTGCGTTCTATGTCGACGACGTCTTTGGCAGCGTGGCCAACACCACCATGGTCAATGACTATGTGCGTTACGACGCCATGGCCGCTTACAAGCTGACCAAGAACATCGACCTGCAGCTGAACGTGCAGAACCTGACCGACGTCACCTACTACGACAAGGCGTTCTCGACCCACTTCGCCAACCAGGCGGCAGGCCGTACCGCGTTGCTGAGCACCAACTTCCACTTCTGATCGGCAGCACTTGCTCGCGATGGTCGTCAACGCGGACGTGGTCAATCTGACAGCCCACGTCGGTCTTGAGTTTTTCGCGAGCAAGCTCGCTCCTACAGAAGAAATAGAAGTTTTGATTCAGCGCCAGGCCCCGTTCATTCGTGAACGGGGCTTTTGTGCGTAAAAAAGAATGTTTCTCGACAACCCACGGCATAATGCACGCCGTGATGATAATTTTTGAACGAACAAGGCGAGTGACGTGTTGAAGAAAACCCTGTTCCAGTTGCACTGGTTTTTCGGCATCAGCGCCGGGCTGGTCCTGGCCCTGATGGGCATCACTGGTGCGACGGTATCGTTTCAGGATGAAATCCTGAGCGTACTGAACCCGTCCGTGTTGCAGGTCCAGAAGCAGGTCGCTGGCGTCCTGCCGCCCGCCGAACTGGTCGAGCGCATCGAAGCGGCGTCCGGCAAGAAAGTCTCGATGCTGAGCGTCGAGACCGACAGCGGCAATGCAGCCAAGGTGTTCTTCACCCCGCCACCGGGCGAACGCCGTGGGCAGATGCGCTACTTCGACCCGTACACCGCCGAGTTCATGGGCGATGCCGCCGGGCAGGACTTCTTCGGCTTCATGCTGCAACTGCACCGTTTCCTCGCGATGGGCGACACCGGTCGGCAGATCACCGGCGCCTGCACCCTGATTCTTGTGTTCTTCTGCCTCTCCGGCCTTTACTTGCGCTGGCCACGCCAGTGGAACAGCTGGCGCGCCTGGCTGACCCTGGACTGGAAGAAAAAAGGCCGCAGCTTCAACTGGGATTTGCATTCGGTGGCCGGCACCTGGTGCCTGGTGTTCTACCTCCTGGCGGCACTGACCGGGTTGTCCTGGTCCTATGAGTGGTACAACAAGGGCCTGACCCGCCTGCTGTCAGACGCGCCGCAAAACGAACGCGTTCGCGGTGGTCGCGGCCCTGCGCCAAGCGGCCCGGCACCGACCGCCGATTACGCGGCAATGTGGAGCAGCATCTACAGCGCAGCGGGTCCGGCACTCAGCGCCTACAACATCCGCATGCCGCCCGTGGCGGGCCAGCCGGCCACCGTGTACTACCTGTTGAACACCTCGCCCCACGACCGGGCGCTGAACCAGATCACCCTCGATCCGGCGACCGGCATCGTCAAACAGCATGACCGGTACAGCGACAAAAGCTTCAAGGCGCAATTGCTGACCAGCATTTATGCGCTGCACGTGGGCAGTTATTTCGGGGTTGTCGGGCGAATCATCCTGACCGTCACCGCGCTGACGATGCCGCTGTTTTTTGTCACCGGTTGGTTGCTGTATCTGGATCGTCGTCGCAAGAAAAAGCAGATCAAGGATGCGCGCAAAGGCCTTTCGCAACCGGGCAGTCATACTCCGGCGTGGCTGATCGGTTTCGCCAGCCAGAGCGGCTTTGCCGAGCAGCTGGCCTGGCAGACCGCCGGGCAATTGCAGGCCGCCGGTTTGCCGGTGAAAGTCCAGCCGCTGGCGAATGTCAGCGAGCAGGACCTGCGCGATTCCAGCAACGCGCTGTTTGTGGTCAGTACCTTCGGCGACGGCGAAGCACCGGACAGCGCTCGCGGGTTCGAACGTAAAGTGCTGGGCCGGGCCTTGAGCTTCGACAGCCTGAACTATGCGGTGCTGGGTCTGGGTGACCGGCAATATCAGCACTTCTGTGGGTTTGCCCGTCGCTTGCACAGCTGGCTGGGCGAGCATGGCGGCAAGACCTTGTTTGCACCCGTAGAGGTCGACAGCGGCGACCCTTACGCCTTGCGCCACTGGCAACAGCAACTCGGTTTGTTGACCGGGCAGGCCCCCGTCGATACCTGGCAAGCACCCAGCTACGAAAACTGGACGCTGACCCGCCGCGAATTGCTCAACCCGGACAGCAGCGGTTCGCCGGTGTACCTGCTGGGCCTGACCGCGCCCACTGCCCGTAGCTGGCTGGCGGGCGATCTGGTCGAAGTGTTGCCGCGCAATTGCCCGTGGGCCATCGAGCATTTCCTTGATGGCCTGGGCATCGACGGGCGGGCCACGGTGATTGTCGAGGACCTGCCGCAACCGCTGGAGCACGCGCTTGCCAGCCGCCAAATGCCCGAAAACCGCGCGCATCTGGTCGGCCTGCATGCCCAGGCGTTGATTGATGCGTTGGTGCCGCTGGCCATGCGCGAATACTCGATCGCTTCGATTGCTGCCGATGGCATTCTCGAACTGATCGTGCGCCAGGAATTGCATGCCGACGGCCGCCTCGGTGTCGGCTCCGGCTGGCTGACCGAACATGCCCCTCTGGGAAGTGCCATCAGCCTGCGGGTTCGACGCAACAGCGGTTTCCACCTGCCGACCGAACCCGTGCCGATGATTCTGCTGGGCAACGGCACCGGGCTGGCCGGGCTGCGTAGCCTGCTCAAGGCGCGGATTGCCGATGGGCAACAGCGGCATTGGCTGCTGTTTGGCGAGCGCAATCGTGAGCACGATTACCTGTGTCGCGATGAGCTTGAGGAATGGCGGACGTCCGGGGACCTGGAGCGACTGGACCTGGCGTTCTCGCGGGATCAGGCCGAGAAGATCTATGTGCAGGATCGCTTGCGTGAATCGGCGGACGAGTTGAAAAAATGGCTGGCCGACGGTGCGGTGATTTACATCTGCGGCAGCTTGCAAGGAATGGCATCAGGAGTGGACCACGTGCTCAACGAGCTGCTTGGCATTGAAGCCGTTGACCGCCTGATCGAACAAGGCCGCTACCGCCGCGACGTCTACTGACGCACTGCATTACCTGTAGGAGCGAGCTCGCTCGCGATGGACCTGAGAACGCCACGGGGTGCCAGACTCCCCGCGTTCTCGTTGGCGACCATCGCGAGCAGGCTCGCTCCTACAGGGTTTTAGGTGTCCGCAGGTTGCAGCTTCTGCTCAAAAACACTCACCCCATCCAGGTCCCGCAACACCACGCTCAGCGCCCCCGTCTGCCCGTCAATGTTCACTTCGCCAAAAAACTGAAAACCGGCAAACGGCGAGGTGTTTGGTTCACAGCCCATCAATAAATAGGAAATTTCAGCGCCGCAATTGGGAAACTTCCTAAGGCCAGTGCCTACGCGACCCCGGTAGTTTCACTACAAAGATCGCGGCGTAAACACGCCGGCAAACATAACCAGGAAGGTTGCCCCATGAAATATGAATTGAAGTTTCAGATCTACGGAATTGATGAGGACAGCGACCTGGCTGTATTCGAAATCGATTTACCCCCGCCCGTCACCACGGATGTCCTGATGCCGATAATGGCTTGGCATGAGGGAGAGCATGCAATGGCGAGCCAGCTTCTAACCGCCAGGCAGATTTCGGCAATTGAACGTCTCGCAATGATCAAATTCCCCAGGAACCTGAGGCTGTATATCAGCAGTTATTTGTGAACTCGACATTTGTGACACCACAAACCCTGTGAGAGCCCGCGATGAACGACCTTGGCCGGTCGGGGTGTGCCGGATTCGCGTACAAGACAACTGTTTGATCGTGTTGCCGCTGACGACTTCGCGGGCAAGCCCGCGATGACGATCTAACATTCAACAACGATGCTGACCAAGAGACCGCTTTTGCTCGGCACCTACAGGTTTTTGCGTCAGGCGTTGACGGGCTCGACTGCCAACTCGACCACCTCAGGCCTTTTGAGTACCGCATACGCCACCGCCGTCAGCAAACTCCCCGCCACAATCGCCAGCAGATACAACAACGCATGGTTGATCGCATTCGGGATCGCCAACACAAACAAACCGCCGTGGGGCGCCATCAACTTGCAGCCGAAATACATCGACAGCGCACCGGTCAGCGCACCACCGGCGATGCTCGCCGGAATCACCCGCAGCGGGTCCTTCGCGGCAAACGGGATCGCGCCTTCGGAAATAAAACACAGCCCCAGCACCAACGCCGCTTTACCGGCTTCGCGCTCGGTCTGGGCGAACTTGCGCCGCGCGATAAACGTGGCAATGCCCAAGCCAATCGGCGGCACCATGCCGGCCGCCATGGTCGCCGCCATCGGCGCATAACTCTGGGACGCCAGCAGCCCGACCGAAAACGCATAGGCCGCTTTGTTGATCGGCCCGCCCAGGTCGACACACATCATCCCGCCCAACAACACGCCCAGCAGAATCGCGTTGGTGGTACCCATGCTGTCGAGGAAGTGCGTGAGCCCTGCGAGCATCCCGGCCACTGGTTTGCCGACCACGTAAATCATCACCAGCCCGGTGAACAGACTCGCCAGCAACGGGATGATCAGGATCGGCTTCAGCGCTTCAAGGCTTTGCGGTAAACGGGCATAACGATTGATCGCCTGTGCGGCGTAACCGGCGATAAAACCGGCAATGATCCCGCCGATAAAACCAGCGCCCAGGGTGCTGGCCAGCAGGCCGCCGATCATCCCCGGCGCCAGGCCTGGGCGGTCGGCGATCGAGTAGGCAATGTAGCCCGCCAGCAGCGGCACCATCAGCTTGAACGCGGTCTCGCCACCGATCTGCATCAGCGCGGCGGCCAGGGTGCCCGGTTCTTTGAAGGCGGTAATCCCGAACACGAACGACAACGCAATCATCAAGCCGCCCGCCACCACCATCGGCAACATGAACGACACGCCGGTCAGCAGGTGTTTGTAGACGCCGGTTTTCTCCTGCTTGGCCGGGCCTTTCGCGCCGGTGGCGGCACTTTCCTGTTGACCTTCGGCCAGCGCTTTGTTCAGCGTCGCCTCGGCTTGTTTCAAGGCGATCCCGGTGCCGCAACGATAGATTTTCTTGCCCGCGAAACGGTCGGTCGCGACCTCGATATCGCAGGCCAACAAGACCACGTCAGCCTCGGCGATCGCCTGCGCACTCAACGGATTTCGCGCGCCCACCGAGCCCTGGGTTTCGATTTGCAGATCGTAGCCCAGGCGCTTGGCCGCTTGCTGCAAGGCTTCAGCGGCCATGAACGTGTGAGCAACGCCGGTCGGGCACGCGGTGATCGCCACCAGGCGCGGAGTGTTTTGAACGACGGCTTCCGCTACAGGCGCGACGTAGACTTCGGCCTCCTGCGCGCCTCGTCGCAATACCGCCTCGACATCCTGCAAGGCTTGCGCCGGCGTGCTGCGAAAAACCCGTTTACCGACGAATCGCGACAGATCCACCGGTGCGCTGGTCACCAGCAACACCCATTCGGCCGCCTCGATCGTGGCCGCCGACAATTGACGTTCCGGGTGCGCGGCATCGGTGACTTCAACGCTGGTGCTCCAGCCCTGACGCTGGGCTGCCGCGTCGAGCAAACGTGCGCACAGCACACTGGTGACCATGCCGTTCGGGCAAGCCGTAACAATGGCTAACTTCATGACAACCCCTCTTATTGTTCTGTCAGGGCGCGCACGCGCACACCCTGTTCGAGCCGCGCCAACTGCGTGGCGTCGCCCATGCCAAAGCCAATCTGGGTGACCGCCATCGCGGCAATCGCCGTGGCGGTTCGCAAGGTCTGTTCAGGCGTGTCGGCGCTGAGTAAACCGTGGAGCATCCCGGCCAGCAATGAATCCCCGGCACCGACCGTGCTGGCGACGCTGACCTTGGGCGGCGTGGCGTGCAGGGCAGAGCCGACGCTGAACCAGTTCACGCCGTCCGCTCCGTGGGAAATCACCACGTGCTCGATGCCCTGAGCGTGCAACTGGCTCGCGGCTTCGGCTTGAGCAGCCACTGAGATCACGTCGCAGCCCAGCGCATCCGCCAGCTCTTCGGTGTTGGGTTTGATCAGCCAGGGACCGGCCTTGAGCGCTGCGCGCAACGCTTCGCCGCTGGTGTCGAGGGCGACGTTCAACCCGAGGTTTTTCAAGCGAAGGACCAATCCTTTCAACCATTGGGGACTGATACCCTGGGGCAGGCTACCTGCCACGACAACCGCGTCATGCCCCGGCGCAATCCGGTCCAGCCGATCCAGCAGCGCTTGTTGCGCCGCCTCGTTGACCAGCGGCCCCGGGCCGTTGATGTCGGTGATGCGCCCATCGCTTTCCGCGAGTTTGATGTTGCTGCGGGTCTCGCCGGGAACGCGGATGAACGCATCGGTAAAACCGCGTTTGGCGAACAGGGTTTCGAACGCTTGGGGATTGTCTTCGCCGAGGAATCCGCTCACGGTCAGTTGATGCCCCAGGTCGGCAAGCACCTGAGCGACGTTCACGCCCTTGCCGGCGGCATGGGTGTGCATCGCGTCGCTACGGTTGACCTGGCCGGGCTCAAGGCGCGGCAACTGCACTGTCAGGTCCAGCGCCGGGTTGAGGGTCAGGGTTAAAATCCTGGCCATTACAAAGCCTCCACTAATGCGCGCACTTCATTCGCGCTGCCCACGGCCAGCGCCTGTTGGGCCAGGGTCTGGGCCTGATCAAGGCTCAGCTCGCGGATCCGGGCCTTGACCTCGGCAATGCTGCGCCCCGATACGCTGAGCTCATCCACGCCAAGACCGACCAGCACTGGCACCGCCAGCGGGTCCGCCGCCAGCTCACCGCACACGCCGACCCATTTGCCGTTGGCATGCGCCGCGCGCACGGTGATGTCGATCAATTGCAGGACCGCTGGGTGCAAGCCGTCAGCCTGCGCCGACAACGTGGGATGTCCACGGTCGATGGCCAAGGTGTATTGCGTGAGGTCGTTGGTGCCGACGCTGAAGAAATCGACCTCCTTGGCCAGCACCGGTGCGAGCAAGGCCGCCGATGGCACTTCAATCATGATTCCCAGTTGCAGGTCCGCCACCGGGATTTCCAGGCGCAGGCGTTCGGTCATGTCCCGCGCCTGACGCCACTCTTCGACGCAGCCGACCATGGGAAACATGATCCGCAGCGGGCGGTTGTCGGCAGCGCGCAGCAAGGCGCGCAACTGCGCTTCCATGATCGCCGGGCGCTGCAGGGTCAGGCGAATGCCCCGCACGCCAAGGAACGGGTTTTCTTCTTTGGCGATGGGCCAATACGGCAGCGGTTTGTCGCCGCCGACGTCAAGGGTACGCACCACCAGCGGCCGCCCCGCCAGACCATCGAGCACGCGACGGTATTCCGCTTCCTGAGTGGCCTCATCCGGTGCTTGCGAATGCGCCATGAAAATCAGCTCGGTGCGCAGCAGCCCAATGCCTTCGGCGCCCTGCTCCACTGCGCTGATGACCCCCGCGCTTTCGCCGATATTGGCGAACACCTCCACGGCGTGACCGTCGGTGGTCAGTGCCGGTTGATGACGTTGTTCGGCGGCGGCTTTGAGGCGTTGCTCGCGGGTGTCGCGTTCTGCGGTGGCGCGCTGCAACGTCGCGGCGTCGGCGTCCACGTGCAAGCGACCACGCTGGCCATCGAGCAACAACGGCGTGCCCGGTGCCAGCAGCAACACCGCCGCGCCGGCACCGACCAGCGCCGGAATACCGAGGGCGCGGGCGACGATGGCGCTGTGTGCCGTAGCGCCACCCCGGGCGGTGAGAATGCCGGCGACACGGGCCGGATCGAGACGGGCAACGTCGGATGGACCGACTTCATCCATCACCAGGATGTACGGTTGATCGGGTTCACTCGGGGTGACGACGCCGCAGAGTTGCGCCAGCACTCGACGACCGATGTCGCGCAAGTCGGCAGCACGTTCCGCGAGCAAGGCGTCCTGCAAGGATTCCTGTTGCTTGGCCGCCGCTTCAATCACCGCCATCCACGCCGCTTCGGCGCTTTCACCTTGCTTGAGTCGGGTCTCGACCTCATCGGTCAATTCCGGGTCGTCGAGCATCTCTTGATGGGTGATGAAAATCTCGCGAATCGCCTTGGATTTGCTGCGCTCGATCAGGCCCTGGATGTCGCGACGCACGTCGGCCAAGGCTTGCTTGAGACGCTCGCGCTCAATGGCAGCGGACTCACCGCGCAGCGGGTATTCGATGGTTTGCAGCACCTGGATGTGCGCCGGGCCGATGGCGATGCCCGGGGCAGCGGCGATGGCTTGAACCAGGCTGCCGGATGCCGGCGCAAGCAGCACTTCGGCCACGTCGCTGATCACTTCGCGTTGTTGGCTCACGGCCGGCAAGGGTTCCACTTCCTCACCCAGGCCTTCTTCGATGGCAGCCAACAGGGCCGGCAACGCATCGGCGGCGATGCCTGGCTCGGCAATGAACTCCAGCACCTGGCCACGACGGGCGCCAAGGCTGAGCAACTTGCTCAAACTCTTCACCGACACGGCGCTGTCCTGGCCATCGACGATGCGCACGCGAATCTCGCCCTCGAAACTCTTCGCCAGTTGCGCGAGGATTTTCGCCGGGCGGGCATGCAAACCGTGAGCGTTGGCCAGGGCGATGCGAGCGCTCGGCCAGTCCGCCGGCAGCTCACCGCCCAACACTTCGAGTACTTTGCGGCTGCTGGTGGCGCGGCCCAATTCATGGCCGCGACCCTCGATCAGCAACGCGCACAGGCGTTCGAGCAAGGCCTGATGCGCCTCGCCCAGACTGGCCAGGCAAAACAGGCCACTGAGGGGCTGGCCGAGATAACGCATCGGTTTGTCCGGGGTGACAAACGCCAGGCCCGGACGTTTAACCGTTTGCTCACTGTGCAGCCACCACAAGCCATCGCCCAGGGGCAGCGCTTCGACCTGTTGCAGCACGGCGGAGAAACCGTTGCTCACGCAATCGGCCTGACGCAACAAACGCGCACCGCGCCAGACAAGTTCTTCAAAGTCGTCGGCGGAGACGCCAAGGCCGATCATTTGCGCGTCCAGCGCCAGTTCTTGCGGCGCGCCTTGCAGCAATTTCAGCAAGGCTTCGGCAGAACTGGCACGACGCAGTGCCTGGCCAAGATCGGTCTCGCCGAGGGCGCGAGTCAACAATTGCAGCAGACGCAAGTGTTCATCGGATTTGGCCGCAATACCGATCGCCAGGTAGACGATCTGGCCGTTGCCCCAATCCACGCCTTCCGGAAATTGCATTAACCGCACACCGGTGGAAAACACCTGATCGCGGGTTTCCGGGGTGCCGTGGGGAATGGCAATACCTTGACCGAGAAAGGTCGAGCCCTGGGCTTCGCGAGCCTGCAAGCCGGCCAGATAACCCTCGGCCACCAGGCCATCGGCGACCAGATGCCGAGCCAGCAATTGCAGCGCTGCGGACTTATCCACAGCCGACTGGCCCATGGATATCTGCTCTATGGTGAGCTCGAGCATGCTTTCTCCTTTTTGGCGTCTGTTGGCGCCAGGTATTGTTTTGAATTGAGTCAGCTTAGGCGCTTAATCATCACATTTGGCGGTTTCACGGCAGAACCAGCCAAAGGCGCCTATAACGTAGAAAATACGCCTGCTGAAACGTTTAATCTAGAATGCTTGGCACGTTACTCGATTATGTCCCATCCTTGAAGCCCAACTTGTCGGATACGTTGCTGCATGGGTCGCCGGCCTGAATCGGGTAGGATTGAGGAAAATGTCGGCTGAAAATCAAGGAACTCCCGAGTTGAAACTCAGTGATATCGCCCAATTGGCCGGTGTGTCCGTGACCACCGCCAGCTATGTCATCAATGGCAAGGCCGAACAGCAACGCATCAGCAGTGCCACCGTTGAGCGCGTACGTGCGGTGGTCGAACAACATGGCTTCACGCCCAACCCGCAAGCCGCCGGCCTGCGCAGTCGGCACACCCGCACCCTGGGTTTCATTCTGCCGGATCTGGAAAACCCCAGTTACGCGCGGATCGCCAAATTGCTGGAACAAGGCGCCCGGGCCCGGGGTTATCAACTGCTGATCGCCAGCTCCGACGATGCACCGGACAGCGAACGCCAATTGCTGCAGCTGTTCCGTGCCCGACGTTGCGATGCGCTGATCGTTGCCAGTTGCCTGCCCGCCGGCGATGAAAGCTATCGTCAGTTGCAGGCCAAGGGCATTCCGATCATCGCCATCGACCGGGTCATGGAGCCTGAGCATTTCTGCTCCGTCATCAGCGACGACCGCGAGGCCAGCCTGCAACTGACCCGCAGTCTACTGGACCCGCTGCCCAAGCAGATCGTGCTGATCGGTGCCCGCCCTGAATTGAGCATCAGCCAGGAACGGGCCGCCGGATTCAAGGAAGCCCTGGCCGGGTTCAAGGGCGAAGTGCTGATTGAGCACGGCGAGTCGTTCAGCCGAGAGTGCGGCAAACAGTTGATGGACGAACTCCTGCAGCGTCTGGGCCATTTGCCGGAAGCCCTGGTGACCACGTCCTACGTGCTGCTTCAGGGCGTGTTCGATGCCTTGCACGATTACCCGCTGAAGAACCGCCCGATTCGCCTCGGTACCTTCGGCGACACGCAACTGCTGGATTTCCTGCCCTTGCCGGTCAATGCCATGGCGCAGCAGCATCAACTGATCGCCGATAAAGCCCTGGCACTGGCGCTGGCCGCCATCGAGCAATCCGATTACCAGCCCGGCGTACAGGCCATCCCGCGCACCTTCAAGCAGCGCATCCGCCAGGACTGAACCGTGAAGCTGATTGACACCCACACTCATCTGGATTTTCCGGATTTCGACGAGGATCGCGCGGCGCTGCTGGCCGAAAGCCGCGCCCTTGGCGTAAAGCGGATGGTGGTGTTGGGGGTTTATCAGGGCAATTGGCAGCGGGTCTGGGATCTGGTGACAAGCGATCCCGACCTGCATGCTGCGTTCGGTTTGCACCCGGTGTATCTGGATGACCATCGGCCCGAAGACTTACGCGAACTCGGCGAATGGCTGACCCGGCTGGCCGGCCATCGACAGTTGTGTGCGGTGGGTGAGATCGGTCTGGATTACTTCATCGAAACCCTGGACCGCGAGCGCCAGCAGATGCTGTTCGACGCCCAGTTGCAATTGGCGGTGGACTTCAATCTGCCGGCGCTGATTCATGTGCGGCGCAGCCATGCGGCGGTGATCGCCACGCTCAAGCGCTTTCGGTTGAAACGTGCGGGGATCATCCATGCTTTCGCCGGCAGCAAGGAAGAGGCCCGCGAGTACATCAAACTCGGTTTCAAACTCGGCCTCGGCGGCGCCGCGACCTGGCCCCAGGCCCTGCGCATGCACCGCGTACTCGCCGAGTTGCCACTGGATTCGGTGGTCTTGGAAACCGACTCACCGGACATGGCGCCCGCCATGTTCCCCGGGCAACGCAACAGCCCGGCCCACTTGCCGGCAATCTGCTCGGCGCTGGCCGGCATCATGGCCATCAACCCCGAGCAATTGGCGGCTGCCAGTACCGCCAATGCCTGTGAGCTGTTTGACTGGTAATCAGTCGGTGTGAGCCTTGGCGGCTTCAAGAATCAACGTCATGTGTTGCCGATGCCGGGCAAATCGAACGACCAGAAAATAAATCAGAATCGCCACCAGTGAGAAATTCAGCTGCTCGATCACGCTGAGCATGCCCAACCACTCCATCACTAACGCCACCAGCAGCGTGGTGCACACCATCACCAACGTGCTCGCCCGCAGCATGGCCAGCGAATCAATCGACTTGAAGCGCTTGATCTGTTTCGGATCGTTCAGTTGCAAGGCTTTGTGGCAGTGGGAACAGGCAAACGCTTCATTGATCGAAATGGCATTGAGTTGCCACGATTCGAGTGCAAGCGTATTTCCGCAATGTGCACAATGCCCCAGGATTCCATTCGTTGCAGCAGACATTACCGAGCCTCCTCAGGGCAGGTCAGGGATATGGATCTTCCTTCATTGAAGTCCAATTGCCAAAGGACTGAGGAAAACAGGAAATCGCCTACGTGAAAAGGGGATTTGTACTACAGATTGCATTACGAACCTGTAGGATCGAGTAGGCTCGCTCCTACAGTGACTCAGACCCGGAACGCGCTGATCAGCTGCTTGAGCTCCACCACCTGAGCCGACAACGCACGGCTGGCATCCTCGGTCTGGTGTGCACCTTCGGCAGTGCGCTCGCCCGCGCGGTTGATCTCGACAATGTTCTGGTCAATGTCGTGAGCCACGGCGGTCTGCTGCTCCACCGCAGCGGCGATCTGCTGGTTCTGGTCGACGATCATGCCGACGGCACCCAGAATATTTTCCAGCGCTTGCTGGACCTTTTCCGACTGCCCGACGGTGCCGTTGGCCACCTGATGGCTGATGCCCATCGCCTTGACCGCCGCGCCGACACCGCCATGGAGCTTGGCGATCATTTGCTCGATTTCTTCGGTGGACTGCTGGGTGCGCTTGGCCAGGGTCCGGACCTCGTCCGCCACCACCGCAAAACCACGCCCTTGCTCGCCCGCTCGCGCCGCTTCGATCGCCGCGTTGAGGGCCAACAGGTTGGTCTGTTCGGCGATGCTCTTGATCACCTCCAGCACCCGGCTGATGGACTGGCTGTCAGTTGCCAATTGGTTGATCACCAGCACCGACTGATCGATTTCACTGGCCAATTGCGCGATGCTGCCCTGTTGCGATTCCACCAGCCCACGGCCGCTGATGGTCTCGTCGTTGACGCTATGGGCGCTGCTGACCGCTGCCGCGGCACTGCGCGCCACCTCAAGGGAAGTGGCCGACATCTGGTTCATGGCCGTCGCCACCTGCTCGATCTGGGAACGCTGCCCCGCCACGGCCTGGTTGCTCTGCGCGGAAACGTTCTCCACCTGCCCGGCCTGGCGCTCCACTTCGCCGACGGTCTGCCCCACCCGCTCGATCAGGTCATGGATTTTCTTCACGGTGCCGTTGAACACTTCGCCCAGTTCACCCAGTTCATCGCGACTGTTTGCGTTGAAAGTCACGGTCATGTCGCCAGCCGCCACCTTGTCCATCATCGCGCCAAGGCGTTTGAGGGTTGTGCGGGTCGAGGCGTAGAAGGCGCCGTAGAGGTAGAAGATCAACACAAACACCACCGACAGCGCCACGGCCTGCAAAATCATGTGGGTGCGGTTCTGGTCCAGCCGCTGCTGCAACTGCGTGCCGAGAAACTTCAAGGCGGCGTCATTGAGCTGGTAAGTCCGGTCCATCAGGCCCGTGACCTGATCGTAAAAACCCTGCCACGGCGCATCGAGCGTGTCCGCCATCACCACCTGTTCTTCGAACAGTTCACTGGCCTTCTTCAACGACACCTTGCTGTTGTCGGCCAGCGCCGACAGGGCTTCCCGCGCCGCTTTGCTCGAGCCCAATGCGTCCTGCAATTTCAGCCCGTATTCGCCCTGCAGCTTTTCGATTTGTGCCAACAGTTCATCGAAACGGGTACTGGATGCCGAGTTGAGAAAGCCCTGTCCCAGGGAAAAGGAGCCCATCGCCCGACCTTCGCCCAGCAGCTGGGTGACCGGCGGGGTGACGTTGGTGATGAGTTCGCTCAGCTGACGCATGTCGCTCTGAGTGTCGCGACTGAGCCCTGCCTGGCTGGCGACGATCTGGCTGAAAATCTGCGCATTGCCGAGCAATTTGACGATCATCCCGCTTTTGCTTTGCAGGGAGTTTTCCGCTTGCTGGGCCTTGAAAGCGGCGATCATTTCATCGCGTTTGGTATTGAAAACAGCGATTTGCTCCGGATCCGTGGTCATGGCCGTCAGCCCTTGAAGCCTGGCCAGCACACTTTGCCCCACACTACTGATCTGCGTCTCGACATTACCCGCCTTGCCGGACTGCCCCAGGGTGACGTTGATCTGCACCAGGTTGTTCAGGGTTTCCAGGTCGCGCCGCAACGACAGGCTGCTGCCCAGGAGGTCAAGGCTCTGCAATTCGACCTGAGTGCCCTGAAATTCACGATAGGAATCGCGCACCAGATAGAAGTTGGTAACCAGCATCGGCACCAGGAACAGAACGCTGATCAGGCTGAACTTCATACCAAAGCTCAGGCGATTCATTAGCGCAACGGCGGGATAGAGCAAGCTCTTCACTGGAAGTCTCCCTTGGATTTCTTATTTTTATTGGCAGGCGCGGGTCGAGAGCAGATAGCCACTATTCGGCGCTAACTCTGTATAACTTAAATCGGCGGGAGGTTTTGTAACTTAAGGTTAACGACGCGAGGTTGTTGACTCATCTTGTGGCGAGGGAGCTTGCTCCCGCTCGACTGCGGAGCAGGCGCAAATCAATCGAACGGTATGTCCGTGACGCCATTTGGGGGCGCTTCGCACCCCAGCGGGAGCAAGCTCCCTCGCCACAAAGTTAGTGCAAATCAGATGGCGGGCGAGCTAGGGAAGCACGGTCCACAACGCAAACCCGGCGTACCAGAGCACGGCCGCTCGCAGCAGCAGTTCCCAGATCCGGTCCAGGTTGTTGATGCCATCAGGCCCGACCACCGGCGCCGGGATTTCACCGGCCACCAGCCCGACCTTTTCGATCAATTGAGCGGCGCTGATGTTCCAGTTGAGCAGTTCGTGCAACATCACCCGGCCAACTGCAACAAAGTTGCCCACCAACGCAAAACTCGCCGCCAGCAGTCGCACCGGCACCCAATCGAACGCATGACGCAGTTGTGCGGCGCGCTCGACCACGGCGCGATTCTGTCCGTGCTCTTCGGCCAGGGCCAACAGGCGATAGCTCAACGCCGCCACCGGCCCCAGCAGGAAGTACCAGAAAATCACGGCGAAAAAGCTTTGGTAGGCCTCCCAGAGTAAGTGCCCTTCGACGCGTTCCAGCAGTTGTTCACCGCTTTCGGCGCAGATACCCAAATCACGGTTTGCCACATGGGCGGCGGCTTGCAGGTCTTCCCGGCGCCAGGCATCGCGAAAAGGACCGAGGCCGGCCAACAGATCACCGCGACCCAGACTGTAAATCACCACCAGCAAATGCACCGGCAACGCCAGCAGTCCGTAGGCAACCGGGTCGAGCACCACCAGCAGCAATCCCAGCAACGCCACCGGCAACAGCACCAGAACTACCAGGACCAGCCATGGACGCTGCGCCAGGCGCGGGCTGGACTCAAGTTTGTGCAGCTCGCGCACCCAACCGCCGTCACGTTGAACCCGATGGCGCAGGCCCGAGAACTTCTCGATCCAGACCGCCAACAGCAACACCAGAAAACTCATTGTTGTTCCTCTTTTGCCAGGGCGGCGCGATAACGTGCCCAGTCGAACGCCGGTCCCGGGTCGGTTTTGCGCCCCGGAGCGATGTCGCTATGCCCGCAGATGCGCTGAGCGGTGATGGCCGTGAAGGTGCCTTGCAACTGCCGGGTCAAAGCCGTCAACGCTTGATACTGCGCGTCGGTGAACGGCAGATCATCGGTGCCCTCAAGCTCGATGCCCACGGAAAAATCGTTACAGGTTTCCCGCCCCTCGAAATTCGAGACGCCGGCATGCCAGGCACGCTCAAGACAGGAGACAAACTGAGTGACGGCACCGTCACGCTCGATCAGAAAATGTGCAGAAACCCGCAGGTCCGCAATCCCTTCAAAGTAGGGATGCTCCGTGACATCCAGACGATTCTGGAAAAACTCCTGCACTTTTCCAGTGGCAAACTGCGCCGGCGGCAGGCTGATGTTGTGGATCACCAGCAGGGAAATTTCGCCGCCGGGGCGCGCATTGAAGTTGGGTGACGGGCATATGCTCACGCCCTGACACCATCCGCTCGCGGGGTCCAACTGCATACAGATTCCTTCAACGACCACTGTGTAGGTGCTCAGTATGCCGTGATAGACCCTCGGGGCGCGATCACTTGCCGTGATTGAGGCGCCGCAAGTTGTCGATCACCGACTCCAGTGCCCGATCGAACAGCAGTGTATCGTCGAGGGCGCGCACCGCACCCCGGCGAAACTCCAGGGCCAGCCCCGTGCGGCTGCGTTCCAGCACTTTCATCCCGGTGCGGTCGACGAAAATATATTTGCCCGTGGCGTCGATAATCGCCGCCAGCTTGCAACGCAGGGTATTTTCCTCGTCTTCCTGAAATTCCACCCAGCGGCCCACGCGCAACTGATCGACCTGCAGCAAACACTGGTCATCTTCCGGCAAACGCGCCTCGACCGGACCTTCGTCGGCGGTTCGCAAGACGACTTCTTTCTGCACTTCGATCATCACCGGTTCGTTGCCAGATGGCTCAGCCATCGGCCCCGGGCGTTCGAACAACTGAACGTGCAAACTTTCCAGCTCACTGAAAAATTCACCCGTGGCGAACGGATCGAACGCTGAGCTGATCAACCCATCACGCAATGACTTGAGCAACCCCGGCACCAGTGCCAACAGGCGCAAACTCGCGTCGGGTTCATCATGGCGCTGCACGCTCCAGATCAATTGCTCCATGGTGTGCACATCTGCGCGCCACTCGGCCGAATGGTCGCCGTGTTTAAGGCAGGTCAACAGCAACACTTTGCTCCAGGCCTCCTGAACAAACACCGCGACACCTTGCGGCAGGACTTTGCCCAGCAATGCCTGATTCAACGCCTGTTCGACCCGTTTCCGGGCCAGCTCAGTCCTGGCGCGACCTTCTTCGGCGTCACGGGTTCGTTGCTCCAGCAACTCGCTACGACGTCGCTCGTCGCTGGTGAAGGCGAGAAAATCTGCGAGCAATTCGGAAAAAATCGCCGGGTCGTCGACAAAGTCGTTCAACAGGCGCTGCACCACCTGCTCGATGCGCAGGTACAGGCTGTCGCGCTCATGGTCATCGCACTCGCCCCAACCCACGGCGGCAGCGGCTATCTCATTGAGCAGACGCCGGGCGGGGTGATTGCTGCGGCTAAAGAAGCTCTTGTCCAGCACCGCGACTTTCAGCATCGGAATCTGCAATCGACCGATCAACGCCTTGAGCGAGTCCGGCAGGTTGCGATCATCAAGGATGCATTCGAAAAGCATGGCGATCAGGTTGATCACGTCTTCGTCAGCCACGCCGACAACCCGCGACTTGCCGCTTTTGACACTGCCCCGTGCCAGCAACTGTTCCAGCTGATTTCGCAGATCTAAATCGTCCTGAGCCGCCGGGGCGGGCACGTATTGCTGCAAGTGCGAGAGCAGGCGCAACAGGTCGCGGGTGGATATCGGCTGGGCCAGGGTACTGGCTTCGGGCGTCGGTGCAACGCTGCCGCGCACGCGCACAAGCAATTCCTGTAATGCAGCGAAAACCTCATGCACGCCGTCGTCGGCCCGGGTTGCGGTTGCGCCGGTTCGCGCCGTATCGGCCGGGACGCTGGAGGCAACACGGCCGTTGGTCCTGCGTGCCGGCACAGGCTTGAGGTCGGGCAGCACACCGGTGGCGATCAGCAGCTGATTGGCTTCGCCGTAAAGCTGATCGGCATTGCTGAGCACATAACGTTCGAACAACTTGAGAATGATCAGCTTGACCTTGATCTCCATCCCCAGGTTCCTGCCGGCCCGCAAGAAGTACTCGCAAAGCATTGCCGGCCCCAAGGGATTGCGTTGATCGGCCAGCGGCTTGCCCAGCAGTGCGCTGAATCGCGCCTTCAGCTGATCAAGGGCAAAACCGTCGCGGTTCAGCACTTTGCCGACCATGGCTTCCACCGCCACACTGCGCTCCAGATCATCATCGGAGGATGGCGCTTGGGCGTGGACGACCAACGCCTGATGTAAGTCTGCGGGTGTGATGTCATTGGGAGTGAGGCTGACAAACGCCTCGAAAAAGTGCTCGAGAAAAACCCGCTCGATGCTTTTGCGCTTGAGGCGCAAGTCGCGCATGGCTTCGAAAAAGAGATGTTGCTCTTCACCATTGCGTGCCCGGTCAGCCATTTCGAACAGAGTATCGTCGGCATTATCGAACAGCTCCTGCAAACCCCGCCGGAGCTGTTGGGCAGCCTTGTCGCGAACCTGAAGCAGAATCACAGGCAGGCGGGCGAGCGGCGAGTGAATCGCTCTGTCGGTAGCCGCCTTGTGCAAAGGCACTACATTCCCGTCATTGTGCATCCAGCCTCCTGAAACGGTCCGTCTTCAGTTCGTAAAGCAAAGAACGTCAAAGTCATGACGTCAAACATAAGGCGAATTATCTTGTAAAAAGTGCCTCTTGTACCAGCAGACTCTGCTCTCCCCTTGAAATAGGCGCTTGCGAATGGCTGAGTCCAGCGGGACTTTGCCCCGGGGAATCGACCAAATGCAGGCATCGGAACGATCCGGACCGCTCTGATGCCTTGGGTTGGTCCGCGCCATGGCCCTATAATCGGACCACTTTGTTTGTGGAGTCCGTTATGCCGAATCTACGTCTCGCCGATCTGACCGCCGAAATCGAAGCCAACGTGCGCCGTGCGTTACTCGAAGACGTCGGCAGCGGCGACATCACCGCGCAGCTGATCCCGGCCGAACGTCTGGCCAAAGCCACCATCATCACCCGCGACGCCGCTGTCATCTCCGGCACCGCCTGGGTCGATACCGTGTTTCGGCAACTGGACCCACGCGTCGCCGTGCACTGGCAGGTGCGGGACGGCGAACGGGTGAAACCCAATCAGGCGCTGTTTCATCTCGAAGGCCCGGCACGCTCGCTCCTGACCGGTGAGCGCTCGGCACTGAATTTCCTGCAATTGCTTTCCGGCGTGGCCACGCGCGCGCAATACCTGGCGGATTTTGTTGCCCAGACGCAGGTCAAGTTGCTCGACACTCGCAAAACCCTTCCGGGCTTGCGCCTGGCCCAGAAATACGCCGTGACCTGCGGCGGTTGCCACAATCACCGCATCGGCCTGTATGACGCCTTCCTGATCAAGGAAAACCATATCGCGGCCTGTGGCGGCATCCCTGAGGCGATCGCGGCCGCGCACAAGATTGCTCCGGGCAAACCGGTCGAGATTGAAGTGGAAAGCCTGGCGGAGCTGAAAGAGGCGCTGGCAGCCGGTGCCGACATCATCATGCTCGACGAACTGAGCCTGGATGACATGCGCGAAGCCGTTCGCCTGAACGCAGGCAAAGCGAAACTGGAGGCCAGCGGCGGTATCAACGAAAGTACGCTGCTGCCGATTGCGGAAACCGGGGTGGATTACATTTCGATCGGTGCAATGACCAAGGACGTGAAGGCAGTGGACCTGTCGATGCGGTTGAGCCTCTGATCACACGAACGCGCAATGAAAAACGCCAGCCTCTTTGAGGCTGGCGTTTTTGTCAGACCACCAGATTGTTCATCTCGCAGTACTCTTCCCAGTCGACGCCGAGGACCTCGGCCGCCTCTTTGTGCAATTCCAGGCGCTTGGCCTCAAATTCTTCCGGGGTCGAGGTGTACTTGAGCGTCAGCTCCCACGACTGCAGGCCCTGGGATTCGGCTTCGTCCTCGAATGCCCACTGGATCTGGTCTTTCTGATCATCGGCACTCAGGTCCTTGATCTCTTCAGCGAGCTGGGGCGAATCCAGCAAGTACTTTTTCAGCGCTTCTTCGTGTCTGGCTTCTTGGGTCAATTCTTTAACGGTCATGGCGTTCTCTTTGATCTGGGGAATGGAAGATGGATCTGGATCATCAAGGATCTCTCTGACGCAAAAAAACCGTTTGAAACCTGGTTTATCTGGCCTTCAGAACCATTCGGGATCATCTGAAAACAAGGTGTTGCTGGTGCCCGAGACAGGAATTGAACCTGCGACCTTCGCGTTACGAGTGCGCTGCTCTACCAACTGAGCTACACGGGCGGTGGGCTAAACCTAGCACTGACTTTAGGGTCAGGCAACTTCACAAGTCGTCTCAATTTCTTGCAGGCAAAAAAATACCCCGCAGCTTTCACTGCGGGGCATTTCTACAACGTTGAAGCGGTCAGACGGGGCGGGTGATTAAACGCCCGAAGCCTTGGCTGCTGCTACGTCTTTGATGGACAGCTTGATACGGCCGCGGTTGTCCACGTCCAGTACCAGAACTTCCACTTCCTGGCCTTCTTTCAGGATGTCGGTCACTTTCTCAACGCGAGCGTCGCTCAGCATCGAGATGTGAACCAGACCGTCCTTGCCCGGCAGGATGTTGACGAATGCGCCGAAGTCGACGATGCGCTCAACCTTACCGACGTAGATCTTGCCGATTTCAGCCTCAGCGGTGATGCCCAGAACGCGCTGACGTGCTGCTTCAGCCGCTTCCTTGGTTTCGCCGAAGATCTTGATCGAACCGTCGTCTTCGATGTCGATCGAAGCCTTGGTTTCTTCACAGATCGCACGAATGGTCGCGCCGCCTTTACCGATGACATCACGGATTTTGTCGGTGTCGATTTTCATCGCGATCATGGTCGGAGCGTTTTCCGACAGCTCGGTACGCGACTGGCCAATGATCTGGTTCATCTGACCGAGGATGTTCAGGCGCGCTTCCAGGGCTTGGCCCAGAGCGATCTCCATGATTTCTTCGGTGATGCCTTTGATCTTGATGTCCATCTGCAGCGCGGTAACACCTTTGGCGGTACCGGCTACTTTGAAGTCCATGTCGCCGAGGTGGTCTTCGTCACCCAGGATGTCGGTCAGGATGGCGAACTTCTCGCCTTCTTTAACCAGACCCATGGCGATACCGGCAACCGGTGCCTTCATCGGAACACCAGCGTCCATCAGGGCCAGGGAAGCACCGCAAACGGAAGCCATCGAGCTCGAACCGTTGGATTCGGTGATTTCCGATACCACACGGATGGTGTACGGGAACACGTCAGCGGCAGGCAGCATGGCGGAAATCGAGCGACGGGCCAGACGGCCGTGACCGATTTCGCGACGACCAGCGCCACCCATGCGACCACACTCACCTACCGAGAACGGAGGGAAGTTGTAGTGCAGCATGAACGGGTCTTTTTTCTCGCCTTCCAGGGTGTCCAGCAGTTGTGCATCACGGGCAGTACCCAGTGTTGCAACGACCAGAGCCTGGGTTTCGCCACGGGTGAACAGCGCCGAACCGTGGGTCTTTGGCAGAACGCCGACTTCGATGTTCAACGGACGTACGGTCTTGGTGTCGCGTCCGTCGATACGTGGCTTGCCGTTCACGATGTTTTCGCGAACGGTGCGGTATTCGATTTCACCGAAAGCAGCTTTGACTTCGCTGGAAGAAGGCTGGCCTTCTTCACCGGAGAGCTTGGCCACAACCTGGTCTTTCAGTTCGCCCAGACGAGCGTAACGGTCAGCCTTGATGGTGATGGTGTAAGCCTGGGAGATCGCGTCGCCGAACTCGGCACGGATAGCGCCCAGCAGAGCAGTGGCTTCTGGCTGTGGAGCCCAGGTCCAGGTCGGCTTGGCAGCTTCGGCAGCCAGTTCTTTAACGGCGTTGATCACCACCTGGAACTCGTCGTGAGCAAACAGTACAGCGCCCAGCATCTGGTCTTCGGTCAGCTCTTTGGCTTCCGATTCAACCATCAACACGGCTTCCGAAGTACCGGCAACGACCATGTCCAGGCTCGAAGCTTTCTGTTGTTCGTAAGTCGGGTTCAGCAGGTAGCCGGTGCTTTCGTGGAACGCAACGCGGGCAGCGCCGATCGGGCCATCGAAAGGAATGCCGGAGATTGCCAGGGCAGCCGAGGTACCGATCATCGCAGCGATGTCCGGATCGGTCTTCTTGCTGGTGGAAACGACGGTGCAGACAACCTGCACTTCGTTCATGAAGCCTTCTGGGAACAGCGGACGGATCGGGCGGTCGATCAGTCGGGAAGTCAGGGTTTCTTTCTCGGAAGGACGGCCTTCGCGCTTGAAGAAACCGCCAGGGATCTTACCGGCAGCGTAAGTCTTTTCCTGGTAGTGAACGGACAGAGGGAAGAAGCCCTTGCCTGGATCGGCTTGTTTGGCACCGACTACGGTCACCAATACGCTGACGTCGTCGTCAACGGTGACCAATACTGCGCCGGAGGCCTGACGGGCGATACGGCCAGTCTCGAGGGTAACGGTCGACTGACCGAACTGGAATTTTTTGATTACCGGGTTCACGGTGTCCTACCTTCTTTTGTGGCTCTTGGGGAACTTGTCTTCTTGCGAAATTCTTGGGCAATGTCGGGAATCGGCCCAACGCCTGTCCAGGGTAAAACGGTGTATCCAGATAAAACTTGAGGCTGGGAGCCTGCCATGCGCCAGCGGGAAACCCACTGACGCGCGGCAAACAACCAACCTCTAGCGCAATCGCTTATTAGCGACGCAGACCCAGGCGACCGATCAGAGTCTGATAACGACCCAGATCCTTGCCTTTCAGGTAGTCCAGCAGCTTACGGCGCTGGTTTACCATGCGGATCAGACCACGACGGGAGTGGTGATCTTTACCGTTGGCCTTGAAGTGACCTTGCAGCTTGTTGATGTTGTGGGTCAGCAGTGCAACTTGCACTTCTGGCGAACCAGTGTCACCAACAGCTTGCTGGTAGTCAGCTACGATTTGAGCTTTTTCTTGAACGTCGAGAGCCATGAGGCAATCCTTTTATCAGGAAACTGTTTCAGAAAAACAGTTTCAACAGGCCAGGGACAAATCCCTGTATCTAAAAATGAGTAGTGACCGTGCCTGTTAACAGCCACCCTCGTTCGGTCATTCTGACCGAATCAGTCTACGCGGCGCGATGCGCCCGTCTTCGCTCACTTCACCGATACCGATGAAGCGACCGTTATGATCCTGTACGCGTACCATGCCAAACTTCGGCGCATCCGGGGCTCGTACCGGTTGGCCGTTTAGCCAGTAGAACGAGCTGTGCTCCGAGAACTGCAACAGTGGCCAATCCAGCAAGCCGCTGTCCGATGGCATCAGGAAGCGGTCGACCGCTTCGTTGCCGCCTTCGGCATGTACCGCTTCCAACTCTTCCAGAGTGACCGTCTGGGCCAGCGTGAAAGGCCCGGCCTGGGTACGTCGCAATTCAGCAACGTAAGCGCCACAACCGAGTTGCTCACCGATATCCTCCACCAGGGTGCGGATATAGGTGCCTTTACTGCAATCCACCGCAAGCCGCGCAGTATCACCTTCGAAGGCCAGCAATTCCAAGCGCGCAATAGTAACAGAACGCGGTTCGCGCTCCACTACTTCGCCTGCACGGGCCAGCTTGTACAGCGGTTGGCCATCACGCTTGAGCGCCGAGTACATCGGCGGTATCTGACTGATTTGCCCACGAAATTTCGGCAATACCGCTTCGACATCGGCGCGACCAACGGTCACCGGACGCTCCTGCAAAACCTCGCCCTCGGCATCCGCCGTGGTGGTGGTCTTGCCCAGTTGCGCCAGGGTTTCATAAGCCTTGTCGGAGTCGAGCAGGTATTGCGAAAACTTGGTGGCCTCACCGAAGCACAACGGCAGTACACCGGAGGCCAGCGGGTCGAGACTGCCGGTGTGCCCGGCTTTCTCGGCGTTCAGCAACCAGCGAACCTTCTGCAACGCCGCGTTGGAGGTGAACCCCAACGGCTTGTCGAGCAGGATGATGCCGCTGACGTTACGACGGATACGTTTGACCTGAGCCACCGATTTACTCCTTGGTGTCTTCGGCTTCTGCCGCAACCGGATGCTGATTGTCTTCAGCCACCGCACGCTCGATCAGGGCCGACAGGTGCGCACCACGCACGACGCTTTCGTCGTAGTGGAAGTGCAACTGCGGAACGCTGCGCAACTTCATTTCACGGGCCAACTGCATACGCAGGAAGCCGGCGGCGGAGTTGAGCACCTTGATGCTTTGCGCGATGTCTTCGGCGTTGTCCTGACCCATCACGGTGATGAAAATCTTGGCGTGACCAACGTCACGGCTGACTTCAACAGCGGTAATGGTGACCAGGCCGACGCGCGGGTCTTTGACTTCACGACGGATCAGCTGTGCCAGCTCACGCTGCATCTGATCGCCGATACGTTGGGTACGGCTGTATTCTTTTGCCATGTCTTGTTACCTGTTACTGCCCCACGGTGAAACCCGAGGGGTCTGAAAGCGGCAAACGCCCGGCCTGACAAAAGCCAGACCGGGCGTTGCGTTTAGAGTCCTGACGCTGTGCCGCGCATCTGCATGCGGTGGCTCACCGTGGCCCTTGAAGTGCGCGAGTTAGAGGCTGCGAGCAACCTGAACCTTCTCGAAAACTTCGATCTTGTCACCGACTTTGACGTCGTTGTAGCTCTTGACGCCGATACCGCATTCCATGCCGGCACGTACTTCGGAAGCGTCATCCTTGAAGCGGCGCAGGGATTCCAGCTCGCCTTCGAAGATAACGATGTCTTCACGCAGTACACGGATTGGACGGTTACGGTGAACAACACCTTCGAGCACCATGCAACCGGCGATCGCGCCAAACTTCGGCGAACGGAACACATCACGCACTTCAGCGATACCCAGGATGTTCTCGCGAACATCGCTGCCCAGCATACCGGTGAGGGCTTTCTTGACGTCTTCGATGATGTCGTAGATCACGTTGTAGTAACGCATATCCAGGCCTTCCTGCTCGACGATCTTGCGAGCGCCAGCATCGGCACGCACGTTGAAGCCGAACAGTACAGCGTTGGAGGCCAGTGCCAGGTTAGCGTCGGACTCGGTGATACCACCAACGCCGCCGCCCACAACACGCACTTGCACTTCGTCGTTACCCAGGCCGTTCAAGGCACCGTTCAACGCTTCCAGCGAACCACGGACGTCGGATTTGAGGACGATGTTGAGCGTCTTCTTCTCTTCCTGACCCATGTTTTCGAAGATATTTTCAAGCTTGCCGGCGTGAGCACGGGCCAGTTTGACTTCGCGGAACTTGCCTTGACGGAACAGAGCCACTTCACGGGCTTTCTTCTCGTCGGCAACCACGCTCATCTCGTCGCCAGCATCCGGGGTACCGTCCAGGCCGAGGATCTCGACAGGGATGGATGGACCGGCTTCCTTGATTGGCTTGCCGTTCTCGTCGAGCATGGCACGTACACGGCCATAGTTCGAACCGACCAGGACCATGTCGCCTTGGCGCAGGGTACCGTCTTGAACCAGAACGGTTGCAACCGGGCCACGACCTTTGTCGAGACGCGATTCAACCACAACACCGCGACCTGGGGCCGATGGGGTTGCTTTCAGTTCCAGAACTTCAGCTTGCAGCAGGACAGCTTCGAGCAACTCGTCCACACCCGTACCGACTTTCGCCGAAACCGATACGAACGGGGTGTCGCCGCCCCACTCTTCCGAGGTCACGCCGTGAACCGACAGTTCGCTACGGATGCGATCGAGATCGGCGCCCGGCTTGTCGATTTTGTTCACTGCAACAACCAGCGGAACACCAGCAGCTTTTGCGTGCTGAACAGCTTCAACGGTCTGCGGCATCACGCCGTCGTCCGCTGCAACTACCAGAATCACGATGTCGGTCGCCTTGGCACCACGGGCACGCATCGCGGTAAACGCGGCGTGACCAGGGGTGTCGAGGAAAGTGACCATGCCGCGATCAGTTTCAACGTGGTAAGCACCGATGTGCTGGGTGATACCGCCGGCTTCGCCAGCCGCTACCTTGGCACGACGGATGTAGTCGAGCAGGGACGTCTTACCGTGGTCAACGTGGCCCATTACGGTCACGACTGGTGCACGGGAGAACGACTCACCTTCAAACTTCAGGGACTCGGCCAGGGAATCTTCCAGGGCGGTGTCGCTGACCAGGGTCACTTTGTGGCCCAGTTCTTCAGCCACCAGCTGGGCAGTTTCCTGGTCCAGTACCTGGTTGATGGTCGCCGGTGTACCCAGTTTGAACATGAACTTGATGATTTCAGCAGCCTTGACCGACATCTGCTGAGCGAGATCGCCAACAGTGATGGTCTCGCCGATCTTCACTTCGCGCACTACAGGGCCGGTCGGGCTCTGGAAACCGTGAGCGTTGCGTTTCTTCAGCTTGGCCTTGCCGCGACCACCACGACGGAAGCCATCGCTTTCTTCGTCGGTAGTACGTGGCGCAACCCGTGGAGCAGGCGCTTTCTCTTTGACCGAAGCACGATGCGGAGCGTTTTTGCGCTCGCCATCGCCACCACCGCTGCGACGATTGTTATCGTCGGCACGTGGTTTATCCGGGCGGCGCTGTTCGTTCTGCTTGCGAGCGTCGGCAGCAGGTGCTGGGGCAGCAGCCACAACCGGAGCGCTTTCACGCACTGGTTCAGCAACCGCAGCAGGCGCTGCGACAGCGTCAGTAGTAGCGGTTTGCGCAGCAGCAGGCTGGCGACGCGCTTCTTCTTCGGCGCGACGCTTGGCTTCTTCTTCAGCCTTCTGACGGGCAGCATTTTCTACTGCGCGACGTTCATCCAGTTCGCGTTTGCGCTCGGCTTCGATTTCTTCCGGGCTGCGTTGTACGAAGACTTTCTTCTTGCGTACTTCAACGCTGATGCTTTTGCTGCCAGCAACACGCAGGGTGCTGGTGGTTTTACGCTGCAGCGTGATCTTGCGTGGTTCTTCCACTTTCGCCTTGTGGCTGCTTTTCAAGTGAGTCAGCAACGATTGCTTCTCACTGTCAGTCACACTTTCTTCGGCGGCGGTGTGCGGCAGACCTGCCTCACGCATCTGCTGCAACAGGCGCTCTACCGGTGTTTTGACCTCATCGGCCAGTTGTTTCACCGTGACTTGCGTCATGCACTTCTCTCCTCAGGCCGCGCCTAATTACTCGAACCAGTGGGCTCGGGCGGCCATGATCAACTTGCCGGCACGATCATCGTCAATGCCGTCGATGTCGAGCAGGTCGTCAATAGACTGCTCGGCCAGGTCTTCGCGGGTAATTACGCCGCGCACCGCCAGTTCCATCGCCAAATCCTTGTCCATACCCTCAAGCGAGAGCAGGTCTTCGGCCGGATGGGCGTCTGCCAGCTTTTCCTCAGTAGCGATGGCTTTGGTCAACAAACGATCCTTGGCACGAGCACGAAGCTCGTTGACGGTTTCTTCGTCAAAGCCGTCGATGTTGAGCATTTCTTCCAACGGTACGTAGGCAATCTCTTCCAGGCTGGTAAAGCCTTCATCTACCAGCACCTGTGCCAGGTCTTCGTCGACTTCCAGCTCGTCGATGAAGTTGCGCAGGATGTCGCCGGTTTCTGCTTGCTGCTTAGCCTGGATGTCCGATTCGGTCATCACGTTCAGGGTCCAGCCAGTCAACTGGCTAGCCAGACGTACGTTCTGACCACCGCGACCGATGGCCTGAGCCAGATTGTCTGCGCCAACGGCGATGTCCATTGCATGGGCATCTTCGTCAACGATAATTGCCGCCACTTCAGCCGGCGACATTGCATTGATCACGAACTGAGCCGGGTTGTCGTCCCACAGGACGATGTCCACACGCTCACCGCCCAACTCGCCCGACACTGCCTGGACGCGCGAACCGCGCATACCGATGCAAGCGCCTTGCGGATCAATGCGTTTGTCTTTGGAACGAACGGCGATCTTGGCGCGCGAACCCGGGTCGCGGGACGCAGCCATGACTTCGATCAGGCCTTCAGCGATTTCCGGCACTTCGATGCGGAACAACTCGATCAGCATTTCCGGCGCGGTACGCGACAGGATCAGCTGCGGGCCGCGGTTCTCGGTGCGGATTTCCTTGAGCAGCGCACGCAGACGCACGCCAACCCGGAAGGTTTCGCGAGAAATGATGTCTTCCCGAGCCAGCAACGCTTCAGCGTTGTTGCCCAGGTCTACGATCACGTTGTCGCGAGTCACTTTTTTCACGGTGCCGGAGATGATTTCCCCCAGGCGCTCGCGGTAGGCATCAACGACTTGAGCGCGCTCGGCTTCGCGAACTTTCTGCACGATGACTTGCTTGGCAGTCTGTGCAGCGATGCGGCCGAACTCGATGGATTCGATTTTTTCTTCGACTACATCGCCAACCTGGGCACCAGGATGCGTTTCGGCAACCTTGCTTGGCCAGGTTTCGATGGCCGGATCGTCCAGATCTGCTTCTTCGACGACCGTCCAGCGACGGAATGTCTCGTAAGCACCGGTGTGGCGATTGATTTCCACACGCAGATCGACTTCGTCCTCGAAACGTTTTTTGGTAGCAGTGGCCAGAGCCAGCTCCAGCGCTTCAAAAATCACGTTTGCCGGTACGCCCTTTTCATTGGATACCGACTCAACAACCAGCAGTACTTCTTTGCTCATCGTACGCCTCGCCTTTCGCAAGCCATTGGATCCGCGGGATCCGCGTCTCAGTCAAAACTGGGAATAATGTTGGCCTTGTCGATCATATCGATCGGCAACAGGAACTCGTGGTCTTCAACCTGCACCACGACGTCCTGCTCTTCTACACCGCGCAGAAGGCCCTGAAAGTTGCGTCGTCCTTCAAAAGGCGAGCGCAGCTTGATCTTCACTTGTTCACCGGCAAATTTTGCAAACTGCTCAATAGTGAACAGCGGGCGTTCCATGCCAGGCGAGGAAACTTCAAGGGTGTATTCAACGGAGATTGGATCTTCAACATCCAGAACACCGCTGATCTGACGGCTGACGATGGCACAATCGTCCACCAGCACTCCGCCTTCTTTATCAATATAAACGCGCAACATTGAGTGGCGACCTTGAGCCGAAAACTCAATACCCCAGCATTCATAGCCTAGGGCCACGACCACCGGGGCCAGCAAGGCCTGCAACTCTTCTAGCTTGCTCGACACCTGAACCCCCTCGTGCATGTATGTGCATGCTGTGCAAAATAAAAAAATGGGCGAAACGCCCATCCTTGAAACGCCGTTGAATAGCGGCGTTGAAAGTGTCCAGCTAACAAAAAGCCCCTTAAAAGGGGCTCCTTAAACTGGTTGCGGGGGCCGGATTTGAACCGACGACCTTCGGGTTATGAGCCCGACGAGCTACCAGACTGCTCCACCCCGCGACAAAGCTGGGGCGGAAGTATACGACCGATCCCTGACAGGGTCAATGTAACCTTCCACCTACAAGAAAGCCCGCAACAGCGGGCTCTCCTGATAATTGGTACCGAGAAGGGGACTCGAACCCCTACACCCTATGGGCACAACCACCTCAAGGTTGCGTGTCTACCAATTCCACCACCTCGGCAATACTACGTTTGAAACCCTTCTTACTTTTGCTCTTGAGCTGGAGGTACGTCAGTCGCTGGAGTAGCCGACTTTTGCTCTTGAAGCACCGGTACATCATCAGAAGCCGGTTGTTGCTTTGGAACTTCCAACACTGCCGGGTTTGGCAAACCTACTTGAGTCAGCTGGTGAGCCTTCTCTTTAGCAAAGTAACCTAACCCTAAGCTGGTTATGAAGAAACCGGCGGCAAGTATAGCAGTAAACTTACTAAGAAAGGTAGAGGAACCTTGGCTTCCGAACACAGTATTTGAAGCACCTGCTCCGAAAGACGCGCCAGCATCCGCACCTTTACCCTGCTGCAGCAATACCAGAGCAACTACGCCCAATGCGCCCAGCAGATGAAAAACGACTACGACTGTTTCCAGCATTTTTTCAGTTTCCCGCGGCGCGACAAATCGCACCGAACTCATCTGCATTCAGGGAAGCTCCACCAATGAGCCCCCCATCGATATCCGGCATGCCGAACAGTTCGACCGCATTGGCCGCCTTCACGCTGCCGCCGTATAGAAGCCGCACACCTTGTGCGACCTCAGAATTCTTTTCCGCCAACTGACCGCGGATGGCTGCATGCACATCCTGCGCTTGTTGCGGTGAAGCAGTCAGCCCGGTGCCAATAGCCCAGACCGGCTCGTAAGCGATTACTGCCTTTGCAAATACATCAACACCCAGCTTCTCTATGATACTGCCCAGCTGACGCGAGACAACCTCAAGAGTTTTACCGGCTTCGCGCTGCTCAAGGGTTTCCCCTATGCACAACACCGGAATCAAGCCGCATGCCTGTGCCGCTGCGAACTTGCGAATCAGCACTTCGTCCTGCTCGCCGATAATCTGGCGGCGTTCGGAGTGCCCAACAAGCACCAGGGAACAACCTGCATCCACCAACTGACTCGGCGCAACTTCACCAGTCAATGCACCTTGCATGGCTTCCACCGCAGAGTTCTGCGCGCCGACCTGAATCGACTTTCCTTTCAAGCCATCAATCACTTGATTGATATGCAGGCTAGGCGGGAATACCGCTACATCAACACCGCTCGGCAAGGCCAAATGACTAAGGCCGTTGATCAGCTCAGCGACGCTGGCGCGGGTACCGTGCATCTTCCAGTTACCAGCTACCATAGGGCGACGCATGCTGTACCTCGTCGGTCAAAGTGGGCGCAGATGTTACCCAACACAATCATGGCTGGCAAGCCGAATTCAGACAGAAACTTCAGCAACGAGTTTTGCCAGCTCTTCGGCGTAACCACGAACCTGTGTTTCGTCCTCGCCTTCGACCATGACGCGCACCAAAGGCTCGGTCCCGGACTTGCGCAGCAACACGCGACCGCGACCGGCCATAGCCTTGGTCACACGCTCACTGGCCTCTTTGACGGACGGGTGATCGAGCGGGCTCGCACCACCGGCAAAGCGCACATTGATCAATACCTGAGGGCACTTGCGCAACGCTTGACGCGCCTGCGCCATACCTTGAGAACGAGTCTTCAGCGCCATCAGCACTTGCAGTGCCGCAATGATCGCATCGCCAGTCGTGGTGTAATGGAAGCAGACGATGTGCCCCGAGTTTTCGCCACCGACCACCCAGTTACGCTCCAGCAGCTCCGCGATCACATAACGGTCGCCGACATTGGCGCGCACAAATGGAATCGACAGATCCGCCAGGGCCAACTCAAGCCCCAGGTTACTCATGAGCGTGCCCACCACGCCGCCCTGCAATTTGCCACGCTCGTGCAGATCGCGAGCAATGATGAACAACAGCTCGTCACCATCGACGACAGCGCCGGTGTGATCGACCATCAGCACCCGGTCGCCATCACCATCGAAAGCGATACCCAGGTCGGCATGCTCAGCCAACACGGCAGCCTGCAACTGACCCATATGGGTCGAGCCGCAATTTTCGTTGATGTTCAGGCCATTCGGCGCCGCGGACAGCACGACAACATCAGCGCCCAGCTCGCGAAAAACGCTTGGGGCGACCTTGTAGACTGCGCCATGGGCGCAATCGATCACGATTTTCAAACCGGCAAAGCTGGTGCCTGTCGGCACGCTGCTCTTGCAAAATTCTATGTAGCGACCCGACGCGTCGTTGATTCGCGAAACCTTGCCGATCTTGCTCGACTCAACCACGGTCATTGGCGTGTCGAGCAATTCTTCGATCATCAACTCGATTTCATCAGGAAGCTTGGTGCCCTTCCCGGAGAAAAACTTGATGCCATTGTCGTCATGCGGATTGTGCGAAGCACTGATCACGATGCCGGCTTCGGCATGGAATGTACGCGTAAGATAGGCGATGGCCGGCGTCGGCATTGGACCCAGGAGCATCACGTCAGCGCCCGCCGACGTCAGTCCGGCCTCAAGCGCCGATTCGAACATGTAACCGGAAATCCGCGTGTCCTTGCCAACGAGCACCTTGCAGGCGCCCATTTTGCGGAACGCCATGCCTGCTGCCCAACCGAGCTTGAGCATGAAGTCAGGAGTAATCGGGTATTCGCCAACCCGACCACGAATGCCGTCAGTACCAAAGTATTTCCTAGTCATAAGTGCTCCATCATTCTTATTCGGCTGATTCCACTGCGGCAATCATCCGCACTACATCAACTGTTTCGGCAACATCATGGACGCGCAATATACGCGCCCCCTTGGACGATGCCAGCGCTGCGAGCGCAAGACCGCCATAGAGCCGTTCTCCGACCGGACGACTCAGCGCCTGGCCAATCATGCTCTTGCGCGACACCCCAACCAACAAGGGCCGCCCCAAGGCATGCAACGCCTCCATGTGCTTGAACAAGCTTAGATTGTGCTGCAACGTTTTGGCGAAGCCGAAGCCCGGATCAAGAATGATCCGTTCAGCTGGAATCCCCACAGAAGCGCATTGAGCCATGCGCTCGGCGAGAAACTCGCCCACCTCTTCGGTAACGTTCCGGTACTGCGGATTGTCCTGCATGTCACCCGGCTCACCGAGCATATGCATCAGGCAGACCGGCAGGCCGGTAGCCGCAGCGGCATCCGGAGCGCCATCGCGCCGCAGCGCACGAACATCATTAATCAGCCCCGCCCCGAGTCGCGCGGTTTCGCGCATAACTGCCGGGGTAGATGTATCAACCGAGATGATCACATCCAGTTCACGATGAATGCGCTCGACGATGGGCGCTACGCGTTCCAGCTCCTCCAGTGGCGAAACCGCCCTGGCGCCAGGTCGGGTCGACTCGCCACCAACATCGATAAGCGTCGCGCCGGCCGCCACCATAGCTTCAGCGTGGCGCAAGGCCGCGTCGAGCTGACTGAACTGGCCACCATCGGAAAAAGAATCGGGAGTGACATTGAGAATACCCATGACATGCGTCTGGGCCAAATCAAGAACCCGGTTGCCGCAAGGCAACCGGGTCGAGGACAGTACAGAAGTCATTTCAAACCTTAAACGTCAGCAGCTGGACCGCCGATCGGTGCTTCCGGACGCTCATCCTGCACGACCGGAGGTGTTCCGGAAGTGCCGGTACCGCCCGACCAGTCACGCGGCTCACGAGGCGCACGCCCCGCCATGATGTCGTCGATCTGATCAGCATCGATCGTTTCGTACTTCATCAATGCATCAGCCATGGCGTCGAGCTTGTCACGGTTATCCGTGAGGATCTGTTTGGCCGTGCCGTAGCACTGGTCAATGATGCTGCGCACTTCGGAGTCGATCAGCTTGGCGGTCTCGCCCGAGAAGCTTGCACTTTGACCACCGCCGCCGCGACCGAGGAACACTTCACCCTCTTCTTCGGCGTACATCAACGGACCGAGTTTCTCCGACAAGCCCCACTTGGTCACCATGTTCCGTGCAATCTGACTGGCACGCATGATGTCGTTGGACGCACCGGTGGTCACACCATCGAAGCCCAGGGTCATTTCTTCAGCGATACGGCCGCCGTACAGCGAGCAGATCTGACTGATCAACGCGCGCTTGGACAGGCTGTAGCGATCTTCTTCGGGCAGGAACATGGTCACACCCAGCGCACGACCGCGCGGAATGATCGACACCTTGTAGACCGGATCATGCTCGGGCACGACGCGCCCAACGATAGCGTGGCCTGCTTCGTGATAAGCGGTGTTCTGCTTTTCTTTCTCGGACATGACCATGGATTTGCGCTCGGCGCCCATCATGATCTTGTCTTTCGCCAATTCGAACTCTTTCATCTCGACGATGCGCTTGCCTGCACGAGCGGCAAACAACGACGCCTCGTTTACCAGGTTGGCCAGATCGGCACCGGAGAAGCCTGGGGTACCACGAGCGATCACCGCCGGGGCAACGTCGTCACCCATTGGCACTTTGCGCATGTGGACCTTGAGAATCTGCTCGCGACCACGAATGTCCGGCAGACCGACCACGACCTGACGGTCGAAACGACCTGGACGCAGCAACGCAGGGTCCAGTACGTCCGGACGGTTGGTTGCAGCGATGACGATGATGCCATCATTCATTTCGAAGCCGTCCATCTCTACCAGCAACTGGTTGAGAGTCTGCTCGCGCTCATCGTGACCACCGCCCATGCCGGCACCACGATGGCGACCAACGGCGTCGATTTCATCGATGAAGATGATGCAGGGGGCGTGTTTCTTGGCCTGTTCAAACATATCGCGAACACGGCTGGCACCGACACCGACAAACATTTCGACGAAATCGGAACCGGAAATGGTGAAGAACGGCACTTTCGCTTCGCCAGCAATCGCCTTGGCCAGCAAGGTTTTACCGGTACCCGGAGGTCCGACCATCAGCACGCCGCGTGGAATGCGACCGCCCAGACGCTGGAACTTGCCCGGATCGCGGAGGAACTCAACCAGCTCGCCCACTTCTTCCTTGGCTTCGTCGCAACCGGCAACGTCAGCCAACGTAGTTTTCACCTGATCCTCGGAGAGCAGGCGTGCCTTGCTCTTGCCGAAGCTCATCGGCCCGCCCTTGCCGCCCGCACCGCCCTGCATCTGCCGCATGAAGAACATGAAGACGGCGATGATCACCAGGATCGGAAAGCTTGCGACCAGGAGTTGAGTCCAGATGCTTTGCTGCTCAGGCTGCTTGCCTTCGACCACTACATGGTTGTCCACGAGGTCGCCGATCAGACCGTTGTCCTGGATTGCCGGACGAATGGTCTTGAAGCTGTCGCCATCGTTGCGTTTGCCGGTAATCACGTAGCCGTCAACCGCTACGCGTTCGACCTTGCCATCCTTGACCTGCTGGATGAAGTCGGAATAGTTGAGGGTCTGCGGCTCGTTAGGACTGGAGAAGTTGTTCATCACTGTCACCAGGACAGCCGCGATGATCAACCACAGGATCAGATTCTTTGCCATATCGTTCAATTAACTACCCTCTGAAGCAAGCTCCGCTAATGGCGCGCGCTTCGCATGATATTCACCGGCCTAACTTACTACATTACGTACGGCTCTGGCAGGCGCCGTCTGTAACCCTTTGTGAAACACTTTCTACACAATATTCGCTAAAGCTCACGGGGCGAAATACTAAAAACCTATCGCCCCGCCAAAAAACCTCGTTTTACTCATTACCGCCGCGGTAGCCCCAAGCCAGCATGTATTGCTCACGGGAACTGCCACGGGAAGAGTCCGGCTTGATCATCTGGACCTTGTCGAATTTTTTACGGGCGTCCTTCACGTAAGCATCAAACCCTTCACCCTGAAACACCTTGATCACGAAATTACCACCCGGCTTGAGTATCCGAGCCGCCAGATCAAGCGCCAGTTCACATAGAAACATGGCTTTCGGCATGTCCACTTCAGGCGTACCACTCATATTGGGGGCCATATCGGAAATCACAAGGTCCACCTGCGAATTACCCACGGCTTCAAGGATCTGAGCGAGCACTGCGTCCTCGGTGAAGTCACCCTGGATGAAAGTCACGTCCGGAATGCTGTCCATTTCCAGGATGTCCGAGGCGATCAGGCGTCCCTGACCACCGATCAGCCGACTGGTGACCTGCGACCAGCCGCCGGGCGCCGCGCCCAGGTCGACAACGCTCATACCCGGACGGATCAGCTTGTATTTCTCCTGGACCTCCAGAAGCTTGTAACTCGCACGCGAGCGATAACCATCCTTCTGCGCCTGCTTCACATAGGGATCGTTGACATGTCTTTTCAGCCAACCAAGGCTTGTCTTGGAACGCGCCATTGGGCACCTCGTTGATAAGGGTCGTGATTAGTTGGGCGGATCCACGAGCCCTCGGGTAAAATGGCCGCCATTTTACAGAATCCAGACGAAAGGGTCAGATTATGCCGCTCACTCAAGAGCAGAAGAAACAGTACAAATCCATTGGCCACCATCTGAAACCGGTTTTGATTGTGGCTGACAACGGTTTGACTGAAGGTGTGTTAGCCGAACTTGAACGTGCTTTGGCGGATCACGAGCTGATCAAAATCAAGCTCAACATCCTCGATCGCGAATCACGCCTGGCGTCCATTGCAGAACTCTGCAAGGTCGGCAAAGCGGACCTGGTTCAGGTCATCGGCAAGATGGCACTGATTTACCGCAAGAACTTCAGCGTCAACAAGCAGCTGTCGAACGTCCATCGCTTCAAGTGATGGCAAGGGTCAAGGGTGTGCTTCGCGCACCCTGCCGCTCCACCCCGGTACCGGCTGCATCACCAGCACCAGCCCGGAAAAGCCCAGAACAAGATAACTGAACACCTGCCAACGCTCCGCATCCGGCCAAAACATACGCATCGCGAAGAACATCGCACACGCATACAGCGCCATCAACAGCAGTTGCCCACGAATATCGCGCCATAGACTGGCAAGGCCGTCGGCCTGAACCAGCACCAAAGCCTGGAATATCACACACGCCGTGGCGAAACCCACCACCAGCGCATTCATCATGCCTGCAATTTCGTCGATCAGCAGCGGCGCCAGGCCGATCTGGCCCAGCGCCGGCAACAGACCGATATGTAACAGCCACAGGCCACCCACCCATAACATCTGGGTCAGCTGCCAAAGCAAGGCGCCCGCACGTAGCGGGCGCCTTCTTTCAGATGTGGCGGACTTCGACAATCTCGTACTCGATCACGCCGCTTGGCGTTTTCACGGCAACCACGTCACCCTCTTCCTTGGCAATCAAAGCACGGGCCAGTGGCGATCCTACGGAAATCTTGCCGAGTTTGAAGTCAGCTTCATCCTCACCCACGATGTGGTAAGTGACGCGCTCATCCGTCTCGACGTTGGCGATTTCAACGGTGGTGCCGAAAATCACTTTGCCGGTGTGAGGGATGGACGTGACGTCGATGATGACCTGATTCTGAATCCGGCCCTCGATGTCACGAATCCGCGCCTCGACCATACCTTGCTGCTCGCGAGCAGCGTGGTATTCGGCGTTTTCCTTCAAGTCACCCAGTTCGCGGGCCGTACCGATGTCCTGGCTGAGCTTCGGGCGGACGACCTTGGTCAGGTGAGCGTGTTCCTCTTCCAGGGCTTTAGCGCCCTGGACAGTCATTGGGTACTTGATCATGCCTTCAACCCTGCGTGTAGATCCTGCAAGCGGCGTACGGTCTTCTCGGGACCGAACTTCAGCGCTTCGCAGATGGCTTCGCCAGCAGCAATCGTGGTGGTGCAGTAGATTTTGTGCTGCAAGGCATTGCGACGAATAGAGTACGAGTCAGCGATCGACTGACGACCTTCGGTGGTGTTGATGATCAGCGTGACTTCGTCATTCTTGATCATGTCGACCACGTGCGGACGACCTTCGGTCACCTTGTTCACACGGCGCACTTTCAGGCCTGCAGCCTCGATCAGCTTGGCAGTACCGGCAGTCGCAACCACTTCGAAGCCCAAGTTGATCAGATCACGAGCTACGCCTGCAACCAGTGGCTTGTCGTCGTCACGCACGCTGATGAACGCAGTACCGCCGGTCGGCAGCACTTCGCTGGCGCCCATCTGAGCCTTGGCGAACGCTTCGCCGAAGGTGTCGCCCACGCCCATCACTTCACCGGTGGACTTCATCTCTGGGCCCAGGATCGGGTCCACACCAGGGAATTTGGCGAATGGGAAAACCGCCTCTTTCACGCTGTAGAAGTTAGGAATGATTTCCTTGGTGAAGCCGATTTCTTTCAGGGTTTTACCTGCCATCACGCGAGCCGCGATCATGGCTAGGGAAACACCGATGCACTTCGACACGAACGGTACGGTACGGGAAGCGCGCGGGTTGACTTCGATGACGTAGATGTCTTCGCCTTGCAGCGCCAACTGAACGTTCATCAGGCCGACAACGCCCAGCTCCAGGGCCATTTTCTTGACCTGTTCGCGCATCTCGTCCTGGATGTGTACAGGCAGCGAGTACGGAGGCAGGGAGCACGCCGAGTCACCGGAGTGAACGCCAGCCTGCTCGATGTGCTGCATGATCGCGCCGATCACCACGTCGGTGCCGTCGCAGACCGCATCCACGTCCATTTCGATGGCGCAGTTGAGGAAGTGGTCAAGCAGCACCGGGCTGTCGTTGGACACTTTCACCGCGTCACGCAGGTAGCGCTTGAGCTCTTCTTCTTCGTAGACGATTTCCATCGCGCGACCGCCCAGTACGTAGGACGGGCGAACCACCAGCGGGTAACCGATCTTGGCAGCGGCACGAATCGCTTCGTCTTCGCTGCGAACGGTAGCATTCGGCGGCTGACGCAGGTTCAGACGCTCAACCATTTGCTGGAAACGCTCACGGTCTTCGGCACGGTCGATGGCATCAGGGCTGGTGCCGATGATCGGCACGCCGGCCTCTTCAAGGGCGCGAGCCAGTTTCAGCGGGGTTTGGCCGCCGTACTGGACGATCACGCCTTTGGGCTTCTCGACCCGGCAGATTTCCAGCACGTCTTCCAGGGTCACTGGTTCGAAGTACAGGCGATCAGAGGTGTCGTAGTCGGTGGAAACGGTTTCCGGGTTGCAGTTGACCATGATGGTCTCGTAACCGTCTTCGCGCAGGGCCAGTGCCGCGTGTACGCAGCAATAGTCGAACTCGATGCCCTGGCCGATACGGTTTGGACCGCCGCCGAGGATCATGATCTTGTCGCGGCCCGACGGCGCGGCTTCGCACTCTTCCTCGTAAGTCGAGTACATGTAGGCGGTGTCGGTGGCGAACTCGGCCGCGCAGGTGTCAACGCGCTTGTAGACCGGGAAGATCTCCAGCTTGTGACGGTGGCGACGCAGAGCCTTCTCGGTCACGCCCAGCAGCTTGGCCAGACGCATGTCGGAGAAGCCTTTGCGCTTGAGCTTGAACATCAGGTCGCGGTCGATGCTGGCCAGACCCAGGGTCTTGACCTTCTCTTCTTCCTTGATCAGATCTTCGATCTGCACCAGGAACCACGGATCGATCATGTTCATGCCGAAGATGTCTTCGACCGACAGGCCGGCGCGGAAAGCGTCAGCCACGTACCAGATGCGCTCGGCGCCCGGCACGGTCAGTTCGCGCTTGAGGATGCTCATGCTTTCCGGGTTGCTCAGGTCGAGCTTCTCGTCCAGACCGCAAACGCCCACTTCCAGACCGCGCAGGGCTTTCTGCAGGGACTCCTGGAAGGTCCGGCCGATGGCCATGACCTCACCAACCGACTTCATTTGAGTGGTCAGGCGGGCGTCGGCTTTCGGGAATTTCTCGAAGGCGAAACGTGGCAGCTTGGTGACGACGTAGTCGATCGACGGCTCGAAGGACGCCGGAGTAGCGCCGCCGGTGATTTCGTTCTGCAGTTCGTCAAGGGTGTAGCCGATCGCCAGCTTGGCAGCGATACGCGCAATCGGGAAACCGGTAGCTTTCGAGGCCAGGGCCGACGAACGGGATACCCGCGGGTTCATCTCGATGACCACCATACGACCTGTGTCCGGGCAGATGCCGAACTGGACGTTGGAACCACCGGTTTCCACGCCGATCTCGCGCAGTACCGCCAGAGAGGCGTTACGCATGATCTGGTATTCCTTGTCCGTCAGGGTCTGTGCCGGCGCAACGGTGATCGAGTCACCGGTGTGCACGCCCATCGGGTCAAAGTTTTCAATGGAGCAGACGATGATGCAGTTGTCCTTCTTATCGCGGACAACCTCCATCTCGTACTCTTTCCAGCCGATCAGGGATTCGTCGATCAGCAGCTCTTTGGTCGGCGACAGGTCCAGACCACGAGCGCAGATTTCTTCGAACTCTTCACGGTTGTAAGCAATACCGCCACCGGTGCCGCCCATGGTGAAGGACGGACGGATGATGCACGGGAAGCCAAGCTTCTCGAGCACGGCGTTGGCTTCTTCCATGCTGTGGGCGATGCCCGAACGCGGGCAGTCCAGGCCGATGGATTTCATCGCCTTGTCGAAGCGCGAACGGTCTTCAGCCTTGTCGATGGTGTCAGCGTTGGCGCCGATCATCTCTACGCCGAACTTCTCCAGAACGCCTTCGCGCTCCAGGTCCAGTGCGCAGTTCAGAGCGGTCTGGCCACCCATGGTTGGCAGTAGCGCGTCCGGACGCTCTTTCTCGATGATCTTGGCAACGGTCTGCCACTTGATCGGTTCGATGTAGGTGGCGTCGGCCATGTCCGGGTCGGTCATGATGGTCGCTGGGTTGGAGTTCACCAGGATGACGCGGTAACCCTCTTCGCGCAGGGCTTTGCAGGCCTGGGCGCCGGAGTAGTCGAATTCGCAAGCCTGGCCGATAACGATCGGGCCAGCGCCGAGAATCAGGATGCTTTTAATGTCTGTACGTTTTGGCATGGGTTTGTCACTCAAATCCGCAGGTCAGTCGGCAAGCCGTCTTGTTCAATCTTTGAAGCCTTGAGGGGGCCGCCGGTGTCGGGACCGCCCTCAAGCTTTGCTGCATCAAGGCGAGCGATCAGCGTCGCTTGGCCATCTCGTTGATGAAGCGATCAAACAATGGCGCTACGTCGTTCGGGCCAGGGCTGGCTTCCGGGTGACCCTGGAAGCTGAAGGCGCTCTTGTCGGTACGCTCGATGCCTTGCAGGGTGCCGTCGAACAGCGATTTGTGAATCGCACGAACGTTGGCAGGCAAGGTGGTTTCGTCTACCGCAAAACCGTGGTTCTGGCTGGTGATCATCACCACACCGCTGTCCAGGTCCTGGACCGGGTGGTTGGCACCGTGGTGGCCGTGGCCCATTTTCAGGGTCTTGGCGCCGGAAGCCAGGGCCAGCAGTTGGTGACCGAGGCAGATGCCGAACACCGGGACCTCGGTTTCCAGCACGTCCTTGATCGCCTGAATCGCGTAGTCGCAAGGCTCCGGATCACCAGGGCCGTTGGACAGGAACACACCGTCCGGCTTCATCGCCAGCACATCGGCGGCTGGCGTCTGTGCCGGCACCACGGTCACGCGGCAACCGCGCTCGACCAGCATGCGCAGGATGTTCAGCTTGACGCCGTAGTCGTAGGCAACCACGTGGTACGGCAGCTCGGAGGCTTCGATGGTCGCGTGGCTGTCGGTTTTCAGGTCCCAGACAGTCGAGCGCCACTCGTATTGCTCTTTAGTGCTGACGACTTTTGCCAGGTCCATGCCTTTGAGGCCCGGGAAACCCTGGGCGGCGGCGATGGCGGCTTCTTCGGAGATGTTGTCACCGGCCATGATGCAGCCGTTCTGTGCGCCTTTCTCACGCAGGATGCGTGTCAGGCGGCGGGTGTCGATACCGGCAATGGCCACAACGTTGTTGGCTTTGAGGTAGTCGGACAGGGACATCGTGTTACGCCAGTTGCTCGCAACCAGGGGCAGGTCACGGATGACCAGGCCGGCGGACCATACGCGGTCGGACTCGGCGTCTTCCGGCGTGGTGCCGGTGTTGCCGATGTGCGGGTAAGTCAGGGTAACGATCTGTTGGGCGTAGGAAGGATCGGTAAGGATTTCCTGATAGCCGGTCATGGCGGTGTTGAACACCACCTCTCCAACGGTTTGACCGTCGGCTCCAATTGCTTCGCCGCGAAAAATGCTGCCATCAGCAAGGGCGAGTATGGCTGGCTTAGTCAAGAAGACCTCCCGTAAATAAAGCCTGAAAGGGCGATCGCAGGTGTAAAAAAGCGGAGTGACGTATGGACACGTCACCCCGCTCATTCACTGAATTATTCTGCGCGCTTTTAGTGAACACACTAAAGCTGTAGCTTACAGAAAAAGGCCTTTTTGGTCTACCGCCAATGAGCCCTAAAGGCTGGAGAATGCGACAGGACGTCGCTTGGCGTAACAAAACCGGGCTCAAACGCAATGTTGAAACCCGGTTTCGGCTGTTTCTTAACGCAGGTCGAGCACGTCTTGCATGTCGTACAGGCCAGGCTCACGATCGTCCAGCCACAACGCCGCACGCACCGCGCCCTTTGCGAAGGTCATGCGGCTGGATGCCTTGTGAGTGATTTCCAGGCGCTCGCCTTCACAGGCGAACAGCACCGTATGATCGCCGACCACATCACCGCCGCGAACGGTGGCAAAGCCGATCGTTTCACGCTCACGTACACCGGTGTGGCCTTCACGCCCGTAGACCGCGACCTTTTGCAGATCACGATCCAACGCACTGGCAATCACCTCCCCCATACGCAGGGCTGTACCCGAAGGCGCGTCGATTTTGTGCCGGTGATGAGCCTCGATGATTTCGATATCAGCCTCATCGCCGAGGACACGTGCCGCCATGTCGAGCAACTTCAGCGACAGGTTCACGCCGACACTGAAATTGGCCGCGAACACGATCGGAATGTCCTTGCCCGCCTCGACCAGCAACTGCTTCTGAGCAGCCTCCAGCCCCGTGGTGCCGATCACCATGGCTTTACCCGCCTTACGGCAGAACGCCAGGTTTTTCAGCATGACTTCCGGAAGCGTGAAATCGATCAACACATCGAATTCTTCAGCCACCGCCTCGACGTGACCGGACAACGGCACGCCGATACGCCCGAGCGAAGCCAACTCACCGGCATCCACGCCGATCAGCGTGCTGCCGGGGCGCACGATGGCCGCCGTCAGACCGGTCAGCGGAGCGCGTTGCTGCACCGCCTCGACCAGAATCTTGCCCATGCGGCCAGCAGCGCCCATCACAGCTATACGTCGCATGCTCACTCCTTACAGATCGCCGAAGAAGCGCTTCACGCCTTCGAACCAACCGGTGGTTTTCGGGGAATGACTGTTGTCGTCTGCCAACGAGCTGCGGAACTCTTCCAGCAATTCGCGCTGACGACGACCCAGGTTGACCGGAGTTTCGACCGCCACACGGCACATCAAGTCACCAGCACCGCCGCCACGCACAGGCGCAACGCCTTTGCCGCGAACACGGAACTGCTTGCCGGTCTGAGTGCCTTCAGGGATCTTCAGTTTGACGCGACCATCGAGGGTCGGGATCTCCAGCTCACCACCCAGCGCCGCATCGACGAAGCTGATTGGCACTTCACAGAACAGGTGCTTGCCATCGCGCTGGAAGATCGCGTGCTCGCGCACGTTGATCACCACATACAGATCGCCAGTCGGCCCACCCTGAGCGCCCGCCTCGCCTTCGCCCGACAGGCGAATGCGGTCACCGGTATCAACACCGGCCGGCACTTTCACGGAAAGGGTTTTGTACTCTTCGACCCGGCCTTCGCCATTGCACGAGGTGCACGGATCAGAAATGACCTTGCCCTGGCCATGGCAGCGTGGGCAAGTCTGTTGCACCGAGAAGAAACCTTGCTGCATCCGGACCTGACCGATACCGCCGCAGGTCGTGCAAGTGATCGGCGACGAGCCTTTCTTGGCGCCCGAGCCATCGCACGGCTTGCAGTTGACCAGTGTCGGAACGCGGATATTCACGGTCGTGCCGCGCACCGCTTCTTCCAGATTCAGTTCCAGGGTGTAACGCAGGTCACTGCCGCGCTGGGCGCCGCCACGAGAACCACCGCGACCACCGCCGAAGAAATCACTGAAGACATCGCCAAAGATGTCGGAGAAATTCTGACCGCCAAACCCGGCACCGCCGCCACCCATGCTTGGGTCGACGCCGGCATGACCGTATTGGTCGTACGCCGCGCGCTTGCTGGAATCGGACAGCACTTCGTAGGCCTCGTTGGCCTCCTTGAACATCTCTTCCGACGCTTTGTCATCGGGATTACGGTCCGGGTGGTGCTTCATCGCCAGGCGACGGTAGGCCTTTTTCAGGTCCGCTTCGCTTGAGCCACGCTCAACACCCAACACTTCGTAATAGTCACGCTTTGCCATAAGTCTTTTCTCTTGAGGACGTTCGGCAAGACTCTCCTGAGCCCCGCCAAACTCGTTGAGCCCCAATACAGGCCCGGACCCAACTCACGTCAATTCAACGATCCTGGTCTTTGATTCGGTACGGTACTTTCGGCTCGAAAAGCAGGAGCATCTTCGGCCATACCAGCAGCACACGAACGCTGTCGCATGCTGTAAAAATTCGCGTGCTCCAGACACGCCAACGCGGGAGCAAGCTCCCGCGCGGCGACATCCTACCAGTCACCGCCGCAAGGCAGTCAACCGGGCGACCAACAACTTACTTGTGGTCTTTGACTTCTTCGAACTCGGCATCGACAACGTCGTCAGCCTTTTCAGCTTTTTCGTCGTGCGGTGCCGCGCCTTCAGCAGGCTGGGCCTGTTCGGCGTACATCTTCTGCGCTACTGGAGCGGAGACTTTCGACAGCTCTTCAACCTTGGCTTCGATGGCAGCCTTGTCGTCGCCTTTGACGGCGGCTTCCAGGGCAACCACGGCCGCTTCGATTGCAGTCTTCTCTTCAGCAGACACTTTATCGCCGGCATCAGCGACCATTTTGCGCGTCGAGTGAACCAGTGCGTCGCCCTGGTTGCGGGCAGCAGCCAGTTCTTCGAACTGACGATCGGCGTCGGCGTTGGTTTCAGCATCACGGATCATTTGCTGAATTTCTTCCTCGGACAGACCCGAGTTAGCCTTGATCACGATCGACTGAGTCTTGCCGGTGGCCTTGTCTTTGGCGCCTACGTGCAGGATGCCGTTGGCGTCGATGTCGAAGGTCACTTCGATTTGTGGCACGCCACGTGGTGCTGGTGGAATCTCGGCCAGGTCGAACTTGCCCAGGGACTTGTTCTGGGCGGCTTGCTTACGCTCACCTTGCAGCACGTGAATGGTCACAGCGCCCTGGTTGTCATCGGCCGTCGAGAACACTTGCGATTTCTTGGTAGGAATCGTGGTGTTTTTCTCGATCAGCGCAGTCATCACGCCGCCCATGGTTTCGATACCCAGGGTCAGCGGGCTGACGTCCAGCAGCAGCACGTCTTTCACGTCGCCGGCCAATACCGCGCCCTGGATGGCAGCACCCATGGCAACCGCTTCGTCCGGGTTCACGTCTTTACGTGCTTCTTTACCGAAGAATTCGGTGACCAGCTTCTGAACCAGTGGCATACGGGTCTGACCGCCTACCAGGATCACGTCGTTGATCGCGCCAACGTCGATACCGGAGTCTTTCAGAGCGATGCGGCAAGGTTCGATGGTGCGCTGAACCAGGTCTTCTACCAGCGCTTCCAGCTTGGCGCGGGAGATTTTCACGTTCAAGTGCTTAGGACCGGTAGCGTCTGCAGTGATGTACGGCAGGTTCACGTCGGTCGACAAAGCAGAAGACAGCTCGATCTTGGCTTTTTCAGCGGCTTCTTTCAGGCGCTGCATGGCCAGCGGGTCACCTTTGAGGTTCATGCCGCTTTCTTTCTTGAATTCGTCGACGAGGTAGTCGATCAGACGAATGTCAAAGTCTTCACCGCCCAGGAACGTGTCACCGTTGGTGGCCAGTACTTCGAACTGGTGCTCGCCATCGACTTCAGCGATTTCGATCACGGAAACGTCGAAAGTACCGCCGCCCAGGTCGTAAACGATCACGGTGTGATCGCCTTTCGCCTTGTCCATACCGTAGGCCAGAGCGGCTGCGGTTGGTTCGTTGATGATACGTTTAACGTCCAGGCCCGCGATGCGGCCGGCGTCTTTGGTCGCCTGGCGCTGGCTGTCGTTGAAGTAGGCCGGAACGGTGATCACCGCCTCGGTCACTGGCTCGCCGAGGTAGTCTTCGGCGGTCTTCTTCATTTTCTTCAGAATTTCAGCCGAGATTTGTGGCGGCGACATTTTCTGGCCGTTCACTTCTACCCACGCGTCGCCGTTGTCAGCCTTGGCGATTTTGTAAGGGACCATCTTGATGTCTTTCTGTACGACTTCTTCGTCGAACTTACGACCGATCAGACGCTTCACCGCATACAGGGTGTTGTGCGGATTGGTCACAGCCTGACGCTTGGCCGACTGACCAACGAGGATTTCGCCATCGTTGGCGTAAGCGATGATCGACGGCGTGGTACGCGCGCCTTCAGCGTTTTCAATAACTTTGGCTACGCCGTTTTCAAGCACGGAGACGCAGGAGTTGGTAGTCCCCAGGTCGATACCGATAATTTTGCCCATGTTCACTCTCCCGAAACTTTGGATTTGGTTGCCGCAGCAGTGGTGGCTGACTGCGGTAGCACTTAAACGCTTGACTTATAAATGGGGGCCTTGCGGCCAATTTCAAGCCTGCTCGTCAATCGAAGGCGAAACTGGCGCCGGGGCCTTGCTGACCACGACCATGGCCGGGCGCAGCAGGCGACCATTGAGCTGGTAGCCCTTCTGGAACACCTTGAGCACGCTGTTCGGCTCGACGTCGGCGCTTTCCTGCATGGCCATTGCCTGATGCAGGACTGCGTTGAACGGTTCGCCGTGCGGATCGATCGCTTCCAGCTGATAACGCTTCAGGGTGTCCTGGAACATTTTCAGGGTCAGTTCGATGCCTTCGCGCATTGGGCGGATGCTTTCGTCGTCCGGGTTGGACAACTCCAGACCACGCTCAAGGCTGTCGATGATCGGCAGCAGATCACCGGCAAATTTTTCCAGAGCGAATTTGTGAGCCTTTTCTACATCCTGCTCAGCGCGACGGCGGACGTTCTGCAGATCGGCGGCAACACGCAAAGCCTGATCCTGCGCGCCTGCCAGTTGCTCTTCGAGCACTTGTACACGAGCCGCCAGGTCTTCACCCGAAGCCGCGGAGCCCTGGTTGGCATCTTGATTTTGCGTATCCACTGTCTGTTCGTCAGCCATAGATTTCTCCTTTCAATATCGTCCGCGAGCTCAACTCGCGCGTCTGCCCAGCTATATGGGGCCGCAAAAATCAGCTTCAAGGGGCGGTTTGCGATTAACCCTACAAAAAACGCTGCATTGTCATGACGCGATGTAACAGGCATTTCGTCAGGCCAGGCAAATCGACCTGGGCAGGGGCATTGTCAGTCACAAATAAAACACTGTATAAATAACCAGACCTAATGCCTGGGAGCGGCCTTTATGCTGGTGCACCTGTCCGTACATAACTACGCAATCGTTGAACATCTCGATCTCGAACTTGATCGCGGGATGAGCGTGATCACAGGGGAAACCGGCGCCGGCAAGTCGATTATGCTCGACGCCCTCGGCCTGACCCTGGGCGATCGCGCCGACAGCGGCGTGGTCCGCCCCGGCGCCGACAAGGCCGATATCCTGGCAACTTTCGACCTGGTCGACATTCCGGAGGCCAGCGCCTGGCTGGCCGAGCGCGATCTCGAAAGCGACGGCCCGTGCATCCTGCGCCGGGTGATCACCGCCGAGGGACGCTCGCGCGGCTATATCAATGGCACGCCCTGCCCGCTGGGCGATCTCAAGGCCTTGGGCGAATTGCTGATCGACATCCACAGCCAGCATGAACACCAATCCCTGCTCAAGACCGACACCCACCGCCGACTGCTCGATGAGTACGCCGGCGCCACCGATCTTGCCCGTCAGGTGCACCTGGCCGCCCAACGCTGGCGCCAGACCCGCCAGGAGCTGGAGCGCCTCTCCAACTCCGGCGATGAACAGCGTGCCCGTCACCAGCTGCTCAGCTATCAACTTGAAGAGCTGGAAAACCTCGGTCTCGGTGATAACGAACTGGAGCAGCTGGAGCAGGAACACAAGAACCTGACCAACGCGGAAACCCTGCTGGGTATTTGCCGGCAAGTGGTGGAGCAATGCAGCGAAAGTGATTCCGGTAATGTCTTGAACGCCCTGACCGCCAGCCTCAATCGCCTGTCCAGCGTGAACAACTCCATTGGAGCATTGGGTGAAGCCAGCAGCTTGCTGACCAGTGCACAGATCCAGGTTGAAGAAGCGGTGGGCGAGCTGAATCGCTTCCTCGATAACTTTGACGCCGATCCAGCACGCCTGCAGTACCTGGAAGAACGCCTCGACGCGATCTACACCATGGCGCGCAAACACCGCATCCAGCCGACCGAAGTGGCGGAGCTGCAGCAGCGCCTGCTGGATGAAATCGAAACCCTGAATGCCAACGATGAATCCATCGAGCGCCTGAGCGATGAACTGTCCTCCTATGCTCGTCATTATCAGGAGAAGGCTCGAGAGCTGAGCGATTTGCGTCATCAGGCATCAAACAGCCTGGCCAGTGCGGTGGAGCAGGAAATCCAGCGACTCGGGATGCCTGGCGGCCGTTTCACTATTGAATTGCGCCCCAACGGCAGCGACGAATTGCTGCCTAACGGGCTTGAACAGGTAGAACTGCTGGTAAGCGCCAACCCGGGTCAGCCTTTGAAAGCACTGGCCAAAGTGGCCTCGGGCGGTGAGCTGTCGCGGATCAGCCTCGCGATCCAGGTGATTACCGCACAGACCTCACGCGTGCCGACGCTGGTATTCGACGAAGTGGACGTGGGTATTGGCGGTCCGACCGCCGAGATTGTCGGGCAGTTGCTGCGCCGCCTAGGGGAACGCGGGCAGGTGCTGACGGTCACTCACTTGCCGCAAGTGGCGGCGCAAGGGCATCAGCATTTATTCGTGCACAAAGTGCGAGGAGAGGATGCGACGCACACGGCGGTGTCCAAGCTGAGCAAGAATGATCGAGTCGAGGAAGTGGCACGGATGCTCGGAGGCATTGACCTGACCAAGGAATCCCTGGCTCACGCAAGGAAAATGGTCGTCACCGCAAAAATCTAGGAATGGCAGAAAGCACGAAGGCGACCCTAGGGTCGCCTTCGTTCGTTTCGCGAACCTTGAGTTCGCGCGACATGCTTACTTTTTCTTGCGTACGTACAGCACAAGGTTGTGGTCAACCATCTCGAAACCATACTTATCGACGATGGCTTTCTGCAGGCGCTCGATTTCTTCGTCGAAGAATTCGATCACTTCACTGGTTTCGACGTTGACCATATGGTCGTGATGCTTGCCGTCGTCCAGCTCGAAGACCGCATGGCCTCCGTCGAAGTTATGCCGCACCACAAGGCCAGCTGCCTCGAACTGGGTCAGAACACGGTAAACCGTGGCCAGACCGACGTCCTCACCAGCCTCCATCAGCGCCTTGTAAACATCCTCGGCACTCATGTGGCGTTGCTCGGCGGAATCGAGCATTTGCAGAATTTTGACCCGTGGAAGGGTCACTTTGAGGCCGGCTTTGCGTAGTTCGCTATTTTCAACCATGGTCAGCTTTCTCGCGATGCTGCTTCGCAGCTTCTCTTAATGCGGGTATGATCGGCGTTTACGTTGTCCCAGCCAAGATAGTGGAAGTCGCCCACCGATGCAAAACACCAAGCTCTTGCTAACCAGTTTCACCTTTGTGGGACTGCTCGCACTCGCCGGTTGTTCATTCCCCGGGGTTTACAAAATCGACATCCAGCAGGGCAATGTCGTCACGCAGGACATGATAGACCAGTTACGCCCGGGAATGACCCGCAAGCAAGTACGGTTTATCATGGGTAACCCTCTGCTGACCGACACGTTCCATGCCGATCGCTGGGATTATCTGTACAGCCTGCAACCCGGTGGCGGTGAACGCCAACAGGAACGCATTAGCGTTATCTTCAACCCAAATGATCAGCTTGTCAGCCTCTCTGGCGATTTCATGCCAGGCGTGAGCCGCGACGAAGCCATTCTCGGCAAGGACAGCGGCACGCAAGTCGCTGCACCGGCAGAAAACGTCGAGAAGCCGAAACCGGAAAAACCGGTCAAGCCAGGCTCGTTGCTGGATCAGATTCAGAAGGACGTCGACGGCGTAGAAACCGTTCCAGTCCCGACTCCAGAACCTCTGGAAACCTCGCCGCAATAATTTGCGACGCAATAAAAAACCCGGCATGTCCGGGTTTTTTATTGTCTGGCATTTAATCGCCTTATTGATTCCGCGCTTTCGCCTCGGCAGCCTTGGCGGCGCGCAGCCGGCGAACCTCTTTCGGATCAGCCAGCAGCGGCCGGTAGATCTCGATACGATCCCCGGGCTGAACCTCGCGAGTATCCGGATCGACTACCACCTTGCCGAATATCCCCACAGGACAACCGGCCAGATCCAGCTCAGGGAACGCTTGCCCCACTCCCGATGCCTGCAAAGCAGCCCGCACTGTTGTTCCCGCCGGCACCACCACACGAAGAAGCGCCTGACGATCCACGGCGGCATACACCACCTCGACCTCAACCATGTATTTGCTTGGCGCGCTGGCAGAATGCATCGACCAGTGTATTAGCCGCCTGATTGAACAATGGCCCCAATGTCGCGCGAATAATCGGCCCGGCGTAATCGAAGGACAGGTCCAGGCTGATCTTGCAGGCCTTGTCGGTCAACGCCTTGAACACCCAGATGCCATGCAGCTGTGTAAACGGGCCTTCCTCGAGGTTCATTTCGATCGATTGCCCCGGAACCAGCGTATTGCGGGTCACGAAATGCTGGCTGAGACCACCCTTGGCCACGCCAACGCTTGCGCGCATGTGCTCGGGAGAGCTTTCCAGTACCTCGGCCGAGGCGCACCACGGAAGAAACTCCGGGTAGCGCGCCACATCATTGACCAGGTCATACAGCGCTTGTGCCGGATACGGCAGCAAGGCAGAACGTTGAATGTGTGTCGTCATGTCAGCGTCACTTCCACAGCTGGGTGGCAAACACTACGAGAATGCCAATGGGCGCCACATAGCGCATCAAAAACAGGGACAGGGTGAATAACAACGGGCTGCGGATCGACAATTCGTCGCGTACCGTTTCACGGCCCATCACCCAGCCGGCAAACATCACGAAACACAAACCACCGAGTGGCAACATGATTCGCGAGGTAAAGAAGTCGATCAACCCAAAGAAGTGCAGGCCACTGCTTGCACCCCATTGGTAGAGGTGGAATACCCCGCCTTCGTTCACGAAGAACTTGGCTTCCTTCCCGATATTGAAGGAAAACACAGTGCCCAGACCGACAAACCAGCAAATGAATGCCAGCCAGGAAGTGATCCAGGCGCGGCTGGTTTTCGTCCGTTCCACCAGATAAGCCACCATCGGCTCAAGCAATGAAATCGCCGAACTCCAGGCCGCAATCGCTACCAATACAAAGAACACCACACCCATCAGCTGGCCGAACGCCACGCTGCCAAAGGCAAAGGGCAAGGTAACAAACATCAGGCCCGGGCCTTCGCTGGGGTCCAGACCGGCAGCGAACACAATCGGAAACAATGCCAGCCCGGCCACCAGCGAAACAAAGGTATCGAGCAACGCGACACCGACCACCGTGCCGGAAATCGACGAATGCTTGGGCATATAAGCGCCGTAGATCATGATCGAGCCGACCCCTACGCTCAGGGAGAAGAACGCATGCCCCATGGCGGGCAGGAGGCCGTCGAGTACTTTTTCCGGACGGAAGTCGAACATGAAATGCACGCCATCCATGAAATGGCCGGTGGTCATGCTGTAGCCCAGCAACACCAGGATCATTACAAACAGCAGCGGCATCATGATGCGCAGGCTGCGCTCAAGGCCGGCAACCACGCCCCGGGCGATGACGACAGCGGACAGCAGCATAAAAATTGTGTGCCAGAGTGTCATTCGCCATGGATCGCCAATCACATTGCCAAAGTACGCGTTGACCTGCTCAGGCGTTGCCCCCTGAAAGTCGCCGCGCCCCATGTCGATGATGTAATCCAGCGACCAGCCTCCGACCACACTATAAAAAGAGAGGATCAGCAACGCCGTAATCATTCCGGCAAATGCGCCCCAGGACCACTTCGCCGAATGCCCCGCCTCCAGCGCCAGCACCTTCAAGGCGTTGGCCGGGCTTTGCCGGGCGCGGCGGCCAATCAGGGTTTCCGCCAGCATGACCGGCACGCCAATCAGCGCGATACAGACCAGGAACATCAGCACAAACGCGCCGCCGCCGTAAACGCCGACCATGTAGGGGAACTTCCAGATGCTACCCAGCCCCACGGCCGAACCGGTCGCGGCGAGGATGAAGACCCAGCGGCTTGCCCAACTGCCGTGGACAGAAATCTTTTCTGTCGACATCGTTACCACGTCCAAGCATTGCAAAAAGAGGGCGCATTGTCCGGGATTCAATCAACCTGCTCAAGCACGTAGCGATACCGTAGCCGACTGACGCGCAACTCCCTATAATGCCGCCCCTATGGCTAAACAGAAGAAACACCCAACAGGGACCATCGCGCAAAACAAAAAGGCGCGACACGATTACTTCATCGAGCATAAGTTCGAGGCTGGTCTGGTCCTGGCCGGCTGGGAAGTAAAAAGCCTGCGGGCAAGCAAGCTGCAGCTGGTTGACAGTTATGTGCTGCTCAAGGATGGCGAAGCCTGGCTGCTCGGCAGTCACATTACGCCCCTGATGACCGCCAGCACTCATGTCATCGCTGACCCGACCCGCACCCGCAAGCTGTTGCTCAACCGGCGCGAGCTGGACAAGCTGGCCACGTCCGTGCAGCAAAAGGGTTACGCCTGCGTATGCCTGTCCTGGTACTGGAGCAAGCACATGGTCAAGTGCGAGATCGCTCTGGGCAAGGGCAAGAAGGAATACGACAAGCGTGATACCGAACGCGAGCGCGACGCCGGTCGCGAACTGCAGCGTGCGGTTCGGAACAAGGGCAAGGAAGACTAATTCCTAGCCCTGTGGCGAGGGAGCTTGCTCCCGCTCGGCTGCGAAGCAGTCGTAAACCGGAATACCTGATTGGAATGTCTGGTTTTAGGGCTGCTTCGCAGCCCAGCGGGAGCAAGCTCCCTCGCCACACATAATCACAACGCCCAAATTACATCCCCTTGCGCCGCTCCGCCCGAGCCATGCGCTGCACTTCCTGACGCACTTCCTCCAGCACTTCCTGCACATACAAAATGTGCCGACTGGAAACCTCCCGCGCCTGCTCTGCTCTGCCTTCGATAATCGCCGTGTACAACTCCCGGTGCTGAGTGATCAGCATGTCGCGAGTCTCAGTGCGCTGCTTGTACATCCCGCCAATATTGGTCACTACGTTGCGTTTCAGCAGGTCAAACAACCCGCGAATCGTGTGTAACAACACCGCGTTGTGGCTGGCTTCGGCGATTGCCAAGTGGAATTTCGCATCTGCCGCGCCTTCTTCGGCCCTGCTCACCTCGTCATGGCGCGTATAACAATCCTGCAACTCGTTGAACGCCGTGGTCAGCCGCTCACGATCAACGTCCGTGGCACGCAATGCCGCGTAGTAGGCGCAGGACGCTTCCAGGGTGTGGCGAAACTCCAGGAGATCGCGCTGGGCTTCAGGATTGCTTTCCAGTAAATGCAGCAGCGGATCACTGAAGGTCGTGCCCAGCGACTCCACCACATAGTTGCCGCCGCCTTGGCGGCTGACCAGCAGCCCTTTGGCTGTCAGCTTCTGAATGGCCTCTCGCAGCGAAGGGCGTGACACGCCGAACTGCTCGGCCAGCGCGCGCTCGGCCGGCAAGCGCTCACCTGCCTTCAGCGTGCCTTCGAGGATCATCCCTTCCAGCTGCTCGACAATATCGTCAGACAAACGGCGCTGACGAATTTGATCAAACCCCATAACTCATTTCTCCACCATCCCGACGGCTCGCCGGGGCCTCTATTCTGGCCTATAGACGCCGCGCCAGCACCTGCCACCCGGCATTTGATCAAGCGGTTCAGATGATCCGCACACCCACGCATACGACAAAAGTTTTAGGGCGACAAATTGACACACCGCCTACAAGGCTTTTACCCTAGCCAACAGCGATTGTAAATTGGTATTACCAATTATCCAAGAACGCTGACAGTGCCTGACCAACAACAATTAGGGGCCACCCCATATGCAAACCTGGCAACAGCTCTATACCCCGCTCGGCAGCCTCGGCGTGTCCGCGCTCGCGGCCGTTATCCCCATCGTGTTTTTCTTCCTCGCGCTGGCCGTGTTCAGACTCAAAGGACACGTGGCGGGCAGCATCACGCTGGCCCTGTCCATTGCAGTGGCCATATTCGCGTTCCAGATGCCGGTCGACATGGCCTTCGCTGCAGCCGGTTATGGCTTCGCTTACGGGCTGTGGCCGATTGCGTGGATCATCGTGGCGGCGGTGTTCCTCTACAAACTGACGGTCAAGAGTGGTCAGTTCGAAGTAATCCGCAGCTCGGTACTGTCAATCACTGACGACCAGCGCCTGCAGGTGCTGCTGATCGGCTTTTGCTTCGGTGCGTTCCTTGAAGGTGCCGCCGGTTTCGGTGCGCCGGTAGCGATCACCGCTGCGCTGCTGGTCGGTCTGGGGTTCAACCCGTTGTACGCCGCAGGCCTGTGCCTGATCGCCAACACCGCACCGGTAGCGTTCGGCGCGCTGGGCATTCCGATCATCGTGGCTGGCCAAGTGACCGGTATCGACGCGTTCAAGATCGGCGCCATGACCGGCCGCCAACTGCCATTGCTGTCGCTGTTCGTGCCGTTCTGGCTGGTGTTCATGATGGACGGCATGCGCGGCGTGCGCGAAACCTGGCCCGCTGCCCTGGTGGCCGGCCTGAGCTTTGCCATCACTCAATACTTCACCTCGAACTTCATTGGCCCGGAACTGCCGGACATCACTTCAGCCCTGGTCAGCCTGATTTCCCTGACCTTGTTCCTGAAAGTCTGGCAGCCAAAACGCGCCGCCGGCCAGCACATCGCCGGCGCTGTTTCGTCGTCCGTGGTGACCGCCAGTGCCGGTGGTTTCGGCCAGAAGCGTACAACCGTGGCATCGCCGTACAGCCTCCTGGAGATTTTCAAGGCCTGGTCGCCGTTCCTCATCCTCACCGTGCTGGTCACCATCTGGACCTTGAAGCCCTTCAAGGCAATGTTCGCTGCCGGCGGATCGATGTACAGCTGGGTGTTCAACTTCGCGATCCCGCACCTGGATCAGATGGTGATCAAGGTCGCACCTATCGTGACCGCACCAACCGCCATTCCAGCGGTGTTCAAGCTTGACCCGATTTCCGCGACCGGCACGGCGATTTTCTTCTCCGCGCTGATCTCGATGCTGGTGCTGAAGATCAACATCAAAACTGGTCTGACCACTTTGAGAGAGACCTTCTACGAGCTGCGTTGGCCGATCCTGTCCATCGGCATGGTGCTGGCCTTCGCCTTCGTCACCAACTACTCGGGCATGTCGTCGACCATGGCGCTGGTTCTGGCAGGCACGGGTGCAGCCTTCCCGTTCTTCTCGCCGTTCCTCGGCTGGCTGGGTGTGTTCCTGACCGGTTCCGATACTTCGTCCAACGCGCTGTTCAGCTCGTTGCAAGCGACCACCGCGCACCAGATCGGTGTCAACGATGTGTTGCTGGTCGCGGCGAACACCAGTGGCGGCGTGACCGGGAAGATGATTTCGCCTCAATCGATCGCCGTAGCCTGCGCCGCGACCGGGCTGGTCGGCAAGGAATCGGACCTGTTCCGTTTCACCCTCAAGCACAGCCTGTTCTTTGCAACGATCGTCGGCCTGATCACCTTGGCTCAGGCCTATTGGTTCACCGGCATGCTGGTGCACTAAGGACTACAAGACATAAAGAAAAAACCGACGCCGGACCACGATTCCGGCGTCCGCTATTCACCACCCGGTCTGTAAGGCTGCTGAAAGCTTCCCGCCCTATATTCAGCAGCCTCAGCGGACGGATAACCGGGCCCACCCGGAGACACGCCTGATGAGCGAGCTTTTTTACAACGCCGTGCCGAACGCGACCCGTGTCGCCCCGCCGCTGCCTGAACCTCGGCAATACCCCAGCGAGAAACCGTCACGGGTCTACCTGTTCGGGACCTGCGTGGTGGATTTGTTCTATCCCGAGGCCGGGATGGACGCGATCCACCTGCTGGAACGCGAAGGCATCCGCGTCGAGTACCCGCAAGGGCAAAGCTGCTGCGGACAACCGGCCTACACCTCGGGTTACACCGAGCAGGCCAGGACCGTGGCGCGCTCGCAACTGGCGCTGTTCGCCGGGGATTACCCAGTGGTGGTGCCATCGGGATCCTGTGCCGGGATGTTGCGTGAACACTATGCCGACTTGTTCAAGGACGAGCCGCAGACGTTGAAACAGGTTCAGGCCCTGGCGGCGCGGACTTATGAGTTGGCCGAGTTCCTGCTGTTTGTCTGCAAGGTGCAGCTCAAGGACAGCGGCGCTCCGGTGAAAGTGGCGTTACACACGTCGTGCTCGGCACGCCGCGAAATGAACACCCACCTGCACGGTCGCGAATTGTTGGCGCAACTGAACAACGTGGAGCGGGTCAATCACGATCACGAAAGCGAATGCTGTGGCTTCGGTGGGACATTCAGCGTCCGTATGCCAGACATTTCCGGCGCGATGGTGGCTGACAAGACCCGGTCATTGAAGGAATCCGGCGCACACAGGGTACTGAGTGCCGACTGCGGATGCCTGATGAACATCAACGGCTCGCTGGAAAAACAGAAAGAAGCATTGCGCGGCCAACACCTGGCAAGCTTCCTCTGGCAGCGAACCGGAGGCGCCCAATGAACGCTTCCGCGATTATTCCTACGGTTGCCGTAGAAGAAGACTTTCGCACCCGGGCTCACAAGGCATTGGGTGACAAGCAACTGCGAAACAACTTTCGCACGGCGATGGATTCACTGATGACCAAACGGGCAGCGTCTTTCAGCGATGCCCATGAAAGAGAACATCTGCGAGCGCTGGGCAATGCAGTCCGCGCCCGTGCGTTATCCAAGTTGCCCGACTTGCTCGAGCAGCTTGAACAGAACCTGACCCGCAACGGTGTGACAGTGCACTGGGCGGAAACGGTGGACGAAGCCAATGGCATCGTCTTGTCGATCATCCGCGCTCACGAGGGGCGGCAAGTGATCAAGGGCAAATCGATGGTCAGCGAAGAAATGGAGATGAATCATTTCCTCGCTGATCGGGGCATTGAATGCCTGGAATCGGACATGGGCGAGTACATCGTCCAGCTCGACCACGAGAAGCCTTCACACATTATTATGCCGGCGATCCACAAGAATGCCGGTCAGGTCGCGTCCTTGTTCCACGACAAACTTGGCGTGGAATACACCAAGGACGTTGACCAACTCATTCAGATCGGTCGCAAAGTCTTGCGGCAGAAATTCTTCGAAGCGGACATCGGCGTCTCCGGTGTCAACTTCGCCGTGGCCGAAACCGGCACCCTGCTGCTGGTGGAGAACGAAGGCAACGGTCGCATGACCACTTCAGTGCCACCGGTGCACATCGCCGTTACCGGCATCGAAAAAGTCGTGGAAAACCTGCGCGACGTGGTGCCGCTATTATCACTGTTGACCCGCTCTGCGCTGGGCATCCCGATCACCACCTACGTCAACATGATCTCCGGACCGCGCAAGGAGCATGAACTCGACGGCCCGCAGGAAGTGCATCTGGTGCTGCTGGACAACGGTCGCAGCCAAGCCTTTGCCGACAGCGAATTGCGCCAGACCCTGAACTGCATCCGCTGCGGCGCCTGTATGAATCATTGCCCGGTCTACACGCGAATCGGCGGCCACGCCTATGGGGAGGTTTACCCGGGGCCTATCGGAAAAATCATCACCCCGCACATGGTCGGCCTGGCGAAGGTGCCGGACCATCCAAGCGCGTCGTCGTTGTGCGGCGCCTGCGGCGAAGTCTGCCCGGTGAAAATTCCGATCCCAGCCCTGCTGCGTCGCTTGCGCGAAGAAAACGTCAAGGCACCCGACAATCCGCATCACGTCATGCGCGGCCAGGGCAGCAAGTATTCACGCAAGGAACGCTTCATCTGGAATGCATGGGCCAGGCTCAACAGCTCTCCGACGCTGTATCGCCTGTTCGGCTTTTTCGCCACGCGCCTGCGCGCCCTCACGCCGAGCAATGTCGGCCCGTGGACGCAAAACCACAGCGCGCCGAAACCCGCTGCCCGTTCGCTGCATGACATGGCTCGCGAGCATTTGGCCAAACAGGGAGATCGCTGATGAGCGCCAAGCAAAATATCCTCGCCAAGTTACGCAACAGTCTGACGGGTACCACACCAGTGCCTGACGAGTTCGACGTCGAACTGGTGACCGCGCCCTACACCTACACGCCCGAACAACGCATTGCGCAACTGCGCAAACTGATGGAAGCGGTCCACACCGAAATCCACCTGACCTCAGGCGAACGTTGGCCGGAACTGCTCGCGCAATTGCTGCGGGACCGCCATTTACCGAGCCTGTTGATCGCACCGACGACACCTTACGGTGAACGTGTCACTCAACACTGGGCGAAAAATCCTGGCTTGCCGACGCTCCAGGCCTACAACCGCCCGATCGAAGAATGGAAAGCCGAGCTATTCAACGATACGCCGGCCAGCCTGACCTCCACCCTCGGAGCAATCGCCGCGACCGGTAGCCTGATTCTCTGGCCGACGCCGGAAGAACCGCGCTTGATGAGCCTGGTGCCGCCGGTGCATTTCGCGCTGCTCAAGGCCAGTGAAATTCGCGACAATTTTTATCAGGTGCAACAGGAATTCAACTGGGCCCAAGGCATGCCGACCAATGCGCTGTTGGTGTCCGGCCCGTCGAAAACCGCTGACATCGAACAAGTCCTGGCCTACGGTGCTCACGGCCCGAAAGACCTGGTGGTGCTGATCCTGGAGGACCAATGACTCTTCCGGCGGCGTTCCTGCGCGATGCAGCGCAACTGATCCCTCAATCGCGGCGTTTCGACGATCCGCTGTCGACATTGGCCTTCGGCACCGATGCCAGTTTCTACCGGTTGATTCCGAAACTGGTGATTCGCGTGGAGTCCGAAGATGAAGTGGTCGCGCTGCTGAAACTCGCACAACGCGATCACGTCCCGGTCACTTTCCGAGCCGCCGGCACCAGCCTGTCTGGCCAGGCCATCAGTGATTCGGTGCTGATCGTGCTGGGGGATAACTGGAACGGCCGCGAAATTCGCGGGCAAGGCACACAAATCCGCCTGCAGCCCGGCGTAATCGGCGCGCAGGCGAATGCGTGGCTGGCACCGTTCGGACGCAAGATCGGCCCGGACCCGGCCTCGATCAACGCCTGCAAAATCGGCGGCATCGTCGCCAACAACGCCAGCGGCATGTGCTGCGGCACGGCTCAGAATACCTATCACACGTTGGCGGGCATCCGCCTGGTGCTGGCCGACGGCAGCCGCGTCGATACCGAGGATGCCGCGAGTGTGGCGGCGTTCCGTCAAAGCCACGCGTCGCTGCTTGAACGCCTGGCGACGTTGGGCCGCGAGACCCGTACCAATACCGAACTGGCGGCAAAAATTCGCCACAAATACCGCCTGAAAAATACCACCGGCCTGTCACTCAACGCCCTGGTGGATTTCGACGAGCCTGTGGATATCTTGAGCCATTTGCTGGTGGGCTCCGAAGGCACGCTTGGCTTCATCAGCGCCGTGACCTACGACACCGTGATCGATCACCCAAACAAGGCATCGGCGCTGATCGTCTTCCCCAACGTGGAAACCTGCTGCAACGCCGTTACCGTGCTGAAAAGCCAACCGGTGTCAGCGGTGGAATTGCTGGACCGTCGCAGCCTGCGTTCGGTGCAGGAAAAGCCCGGCATGCCGGCTTTCGTACAACACTTGTCGAACAATGCCTGCGCGCTACTCATCGAGTCCCGCGCCGCATCATCCACCTTACTGCAGGAACAGCTGGCGCAGATCATGGCGTCGTTGACTTCTTTCCCCGTAGAGAAGCAAGTCGACTTCACTGAAGACCCGGTCGAAAACGCCCGGCTCTGGGCGATTCGCAAGGACACCTTCCCCGCCGTCGGCGCTGTGCGCAAAACCGGCACCACGGTGATCATCGAAGACGTGACCTTCCCGGTGGAGCAACTGGCTATCGGCGTGAACCGCCTGATCGAGCTGTTCGACAAACATCACTACGACGAAGCGATCCTTTTCGGACACGCGTTGGAAGGTAATCTGCACTTCGTCTTCACCCAAGGCTTCAACAACCCGGAAGAAGTCGCACGCTATCAGGCGTTCATGGACGACGTCGCGCAGTTGGTCGCGGTGGAATTTGGAGGCTCGCTGAAGGCTGAGCACGGCACCGGTCGCAACATGGCGCCGTTCGTTGAGCTGGAATGGGGCAGCGATGCCTATCAGCTGATGTGGCAGCTCAAACGCCTGCTCGACCCCAACGGTATTCTCAACCCGGATGTGGTGCTCAGCGAGGATCCGCAGATCCACCTCAAGCACCTGAAACCGCTGCCGGCCGCCGACGAAATTGTGGATAAGTGCATCGAGTGTGGTTTCTGCGAGCCGGTCTGCCCGTCGAAAGGCCTGACCCTGAGCCCGCGCCAGCGCATTGTGATCTGGCGCGACATCCAGGCGAAAAAGCGCGCCGGTGTCGACACTGGTGAACTCGAAGCCGCCTACCACTACCAGGGGATCGACACCTGTGCCGCCACCGGTCTGTGCGCGCAACGTTGTCCTGTAGGCATCAACACCGGCGAGCTGGTGAAAAAGCTGCGCGGGCGCAACGCGACTCACGTGAAAACCGCCAACTGGCTGGAAGGCAATTTCGCCACTGCCCTGCAAGGTGCCCGTTTCACCCTGCATGTGGCGAATGGCGCGCGGATGCTGCTGGGGGCGCCACGACTGGCCAGGCTGTCGGCGACGCTGACAAAGTTGTCCAAGGGGCAGGTCCCGCAATGGACCAACGCCATGCCACAGCCGGAAAAGGCCATTCGCTTCAGCCCGACCGTGTCGGACGAGCGCCCTCGGGTGGTGTACCTCGCCGCGTGTGTCTCGCGGGTGATGGGGCCGGCGGCCGGTGATAAAGAGCAGATGTCGCTGTACGACAAAACCCGTGGGCTGCTGGAAAAGGCCGGTTATCAGGTGGTTTTTCCCGACAATCAGGACGCTCTTTGCTGCGGCCAGCCATTCGCCTCCAAAGGCTACGCCGAACAGGCCGAGCACAAACGCCAGGACCTGATCGGCGCGCTGCTGCACGCCAGCCGAGGCGGGCTAGATCCGATTTATTGCGACACCAGCCCATGCACATTACGGCTGGTGCAGGACCTTGGCGATGTACGACTGGACCTGTACGACCCGGTGCGTTTCATCCGCACGCACTTGATGGATCGGCTCGAGTTCACGCCGCAGGAAGCGCCGATTGCGGTGCACGTCACCTGCAGCACCCAGCATTTGGGCGAAAGCCAGGCGTTGATCGATCTGGCGCGCAAGTGCAGCAAACATGTGGTGATTCCCGAGGGCATTCACTGTTGCGGGTTTGCGGGTGACAAAGGCTTCACTACGCCGGAGTTGAACGCTCATTCTTTGAGAACGTTAAAGGACGCGGTACAGCACTGCAGCGAAGGGATTTCTACCAGTCGCACTTGCGAGATCGGCCTGACGCAACACGGCGGAATTGACTATCACGGGCTAGTCTATCTGGTGGACCGGGTGACGCAGGCGAGGTTGAACAGCAAATAAATAGAACCCTGACGCGACGCCGCAGTCCACAGATCAAGCCCGTACATTTCGGGCTTTTCCAAAACTCGGCAGCCCGTCCTGATGGCCAGCGATGCCTGGACCCTCAGTTCAAGGAGATACACATGAAACGTTCTGTACTGTTAGGTCTGTTCGTTACTGTCTCACTGATGGCGTCCACCTCGTTTGCGGCAGACGACCTCTGCGCAACCAATCTGAAAACCATCGAGAATGCCAAGGCACAGATTCCTCCTGAGATGAGTGAACAGGTCATGGACAGCGTCAAGCAAGCCAAAGAGGATCAGGCAAAAGGTACCAAGGAAGGGACTGATGATTGCATCGCCGAGACTACGCAAACCATTCAGGATCTGAAGAACGCGAGTAAAGGCGGGAAGTAACCCATTAGCTGGTCAGCATTCGATCCGCCTGGTTCCGCCAGAGATGAAGCAAAACAAAACCCGCCCCGTGCGGGTTTTGTTGCATCTGGGGGCCAACAATTTTTCCATCTCCTTACTGAGGAAACCGAATTACTGCGCTGCTTCGCAGTCTTTTAGGTAGGCTTTATCCATTGTGGCTTTTTCGACCTCGGCCGAGCCAACCGCTCATACGGCAATGCCGAGACTATTCGTTCGAGGAGATATTCATGAAACGTGCCCCACTCGCGGGTCTGTTCATTGCTGCTGCACTGTTGGCCTCACCCGTATTTGCAGCGGACAACAACCTTTGTACGAGCAAGCTGCAAGAGCTCAAAAGCAAAGTGAATTCGCTGCCGGCGTCCTCCGGAAACGTCGCAATGGAGATCAAAAGACTGATGTCCAGCGCCGAAGCCTCCCAGGCCTCCGGGGACGACAAAAAATGCGTCACCGAGGCCACCCAGGCATCGGCGCTCGCTGACCAGCAACGCAACCAGCCGACCCCATAATTCGTAGCGGCCAACCTTCGGGTTGGCCTTCTCATGCGGGTTGGCGTACACTGCACAGGCTTGTTGCTCACCATGATTCACAGAGCAACAGGCTCGGGGCCGTTTAGGATTCGACGCCGGTTGCGAAACTTTAGGTGCATGCCGAGTTGGTAACAGAACTCGTAAATCCACTGTTGCAACTACTTATAGTTGCCAATGACGAAAACTACGGCCAGGAATTCGCTCTCGCTGCGTAAGCAGCCTTAGCCCTGAGCTTCTGGTACCTTCGGGTCCAGCAATCACCAGGGGATGTCTGTAAACCCAAAGTGATTGTCATATAGAACAGAATCGCCGTGCAGTACGTTGTGGACGAAGCGGCTAAAACTTACACAACTCGCCCAAAGCACCCTGCCCGTCGGGTCGCTGAGGGTTAACTTAATAGACACGGCTACGCATGTAGTACCGACAGCGGAGTACTGGCGGACGGGGGTTCAAATCCCCCCGGCTCCACCAACTCAACAAAAAAGACGTCCTAGGACGTCTTTTTTTGTGCCTGAAATTCAGTAGAGCCAACGCGTCCACTTCTAAGCAATCTACTCAAAAGCGATTCTTGGATATATCCCACTGAGCAGCGAACCGGCGTTCGGAACGATTGCCTCAAGATTCAGATGATCCAGCATGCGCCTGACGGTGCACACGGCAGTAGAAATTGTCGGGATCCCCATCATGTCTTCGATCGCCTGAATGGCAGGCAGGGAGGGCATTTGCACACATGCCGACGCCACGATCACATCCGCCCCTTGAGTATTGAGCCGTTTCACGTCCTTTAGAAGCTGCAGGGGGTCACGCAGACCGACTTCAAGGTTGTCTGGAATTTCAAAGCTGATCGAATCAATGACTTCAATGCCCTCGTGCTGGATGTAATCGACAACCAGCTCGGTCAAGGAACACATGTAAGGCGCCATGAGTGAAATGCGCTTCGCACCCATTATTTTCAGCCCCTCGATCAGCGCACCGGCAGACGTCATCACGGTCGCCAGGCAATGATTCGCACGAGCAATGTCCAATAGCTCACGCTCTGTTTGTCGATGATACCCACGGCCACTGGCCATTATCGCCACCAGGCAGGCCGTGCTCATCACATCCACACGCGCATCCGACAGTTCGGCCGCACAACGAAGCGCTTCCTTGTTCATGGCGGCTAACTCTTCCTTAGTCACCTTGTGCATGCGCATTCGGCTGGAATGGAAGGTAAATCGCTCGGGGAGTATGGCTTCCCGCGCATGCAACATTGCGGGAATCTCAGTCTCCATGGTGGTGTTGGAGCTCGGGACGATCTGGCCAATGCGAAAGGGACGTACGAGTGTCATGAAGCTCTCCGAAACGTGAAATTATCGACGTAGTTGTCAAATTAATCTACCAAATTTGACTATAGTGTCAAACACAAAACAAACATGTCGACACAACACGCAATCAATAGAGAAATGGAATGCTGCAGCTGAAAAATCAATCAGCGCTCGGCAGGAATTGCCCTGAGCGTTTACGCCCGGCTCACCGGGCGCAAACAATGGGTCATTCGGCTGTGATCATGCCTTCAAGACGATCAATGTCTTCGCGCAACAGGCCGATCATATGCGCAACACCGCCCGCACCTGACGCATCGCGTCCGGCCACCAGGCCTTCAAGCGCAATTGCCGTCAATTGACTGGAGAGCTGCTCAGGGGTCAAGTTGCTGGTCTTCTCGCCATGGGGGTACCAGAAGGCCACCCAATTACAGACGCCCAGCAGTGAAAATGCAGCCATCTCATCGTTCACAGCGCGACAGGACCCTTCACGGATGGACTGCGCCACCAGATCGGTCAATGCCGCCAAGGTTCGCTTTCGGGCCGTTCGGTACTGCTTGGCCAAGGCTTCCGGAAACGCACCCTCACTGGTCAGCAGCAAACGAAAGCGTTGCGGATGCTGGGCCACTTTGCAGGCCATGTTGGTCACGCCTTCGCGCAATCGGTCCATTGCGCTTGCGCTATCTTCAGCAGCCAGGCGTTCCAGGTCCCGAGCAGTCTCCAACGTGAAACCACGCACCAGCGTCTCGAGCATTTCATCCTTGCCCTTGACGTAGTGATAGATGCCGGTACGTGTCAGGCCAACGGCCTCGGCCAGTTCCTGAAGCGATGTGCCCGCGACCCCTTTCTGCGCAAACAGGCGTTCAGCCGCTTCCATCAACTGGTTCATCACCAGCTCGTAACGGGCCGGCGCTTTGTTTTTAGAGGTATTGGACATGAGGTGCAGTAGATCCCATTCAAAGTAGCCGCAGAATGCCAGCGCCAGCGGCACAGGACAAGATCGGTCATGATCTCTGCACTTTAGTGAGGGATGCAGGTGTTACCGCATCTAAAGAGCGGGAGCGCAGCACCGGTCGCGGCAGCCCCCCTTGAAACCAGAACACCAGGCTGGCCAGCAATGCAAGAAATGCGGGCAGGGATGCGGCCAGCAACAACGACTGCGAGGTCCACCCCAGGCGCATCAACTCGCCCCCGATCACCGGCCCGACGATCGACCCCAACCGGCCAACACCCAACGCCCAGCCAGCCCCGGTGGAGCGCATGGTGGCGGGGTAAAATACCGTCGCCAGCGCGTTAAGTGCGCTTTGCCCGCCCAGCACACAGAATCCTGCAATCGCGATGACGATAGTGGCGCTGACCATCGATGTGGCCACTTGACCCAGCACTGCTATCGCCACAGCGGCGACGGCAAACATGCACACCATGACGGGCCCGAAGCCCCGGCGGTCAACGAACCAGCCCAGGACCAGGTTGCCGATGATCCCTCCGGTCCAAAGCAATGTACCTGCCAGCACCGCCGAAGAAGTGTCGTGGCCGGCATCGTGCATGATGACGGGTAGCCAGCTCGCGAGAAAATAGGCGCCCAAGAGGTTCATAAACAGGATGATCCACAGCATCGCGGTGCCCAACCCGCGCGAGTCGCGAACAAGGTCAAGCAAGGAGGAGCGCTTGCCAACCGGTGCATCCCTCACCTGCAATCGGGTGTCCGGCTGCAGGTGCAGCGCGCCATCAATACGGCGCAGCCAGCCCCTGACACGATCCAGCTTGCGCTGACGCAGCACCAGAAACTGTATCGACTCAGGCATGATAATCAGCATCAAGACAGCCAACAGCAAAGGCGCCGCCGCACCGACCAAAAAGACGGATTGCCACCCCAGGGGCTCGATCATCATTACCGCCAATGTCCCGCCCAATGCGCCCCCAACCACAAACCCGCAAGAGGTCAACATCACCAGGGTGACGCGGTTACGCAAGGGGCTGAACTCACCGGCCATGGCCATGGCATTGGGCACGATGGCCCCCATGCAGAACCCGGCCAGGAAACGCAGCACAAGCAGGTCGCGAACGGTGTCAGCCGTTGCGGTGGCCGCCATGCCGGCACTCAAGCCGATCAGGGCGATGATCAGAATAAGTCGTCGCCCCAAACGGTCGGCAAGAATCCCCGCCAACGGCGCCCCCACGGCCATGCCGATCAGACCGGCACCAAACACTGGCCCCAGGTCCGACTTGTTGATACCCCATTGCTGAATGATCGCCGGCGCGACGTAGCCCATGGCCTGAACGTCAAACCCGTCAATGATCATGCAAATCCCGCACATCACCAGCACCAGCACTTGCAAGCGACTCAGCCGACTGTTGTCGATCACTTCGCCCACGTCGATCGTGTTCATGATTGGCTCCATCAAGCATCAATTGTTGTTGTTATTGATTGATACGCGCCGGGTGACCGGCACTTCTGCCTCGGGTTCAACCCGCCGCCACCTGCGACGACGGAACACGCTTTTCCACGGCAGCGACAAAGTACGGATCGCGTTGGCGCAAGTCATCGTGAGAGACCTGGCCGGTACGCCCCATGTAGTCATAGGCGAAGCTGACCGGGTCCAGGTGCAACTTGTCGGCGACGTTTTCGTACCAGTCCAGGCTGCGTGCCGCGGCGGTCTGGAAGCTGGTGGACGCGCCGCGTCGCGCCGATTCGAACAGGTCGAATGCGGCGCGCACATCAGCGGGATGCTCCACCAGCGCACGATGTAACGCGATCGCATCCTGCATGGCCATGCGTGTTCCGGAACCCAGGGAGAAGTGCACCGTGCGCAGGGCATCGCCCAGCAGGACGACATTGTCGTGAGTCCAGCGTTCGTTACGCACGACGTTGGCTTCGAACCACAGGGAGCGATTGCTCAGCAACTCGTTACCCCCCAGGTCGGCGGCGAAAATCTCACCGCAAATCCGCCGGCTCTCCTCTTCACTGGCGTGCTCCAGACCCGCCCGCTGCCAGGTCTGGGGGTCAACTTCCACCAGGAAAGTGCTCAACTGCGGGCTGTACTGATAACTGTGGGCGATGAACACGCCGTGCTCACTCTCACGGAAAATCAGTGACACCGGATGGAAGCGTTGCCGGGTGCCGTACCAGGCGAACTTGTTGCGCCGACCTTCGAAGCTCGGTTTGAAGTGGTCGGCGTAATGGGTACGGACACGGCTATTGGTGCCATCAGCCGCAACCAGAATATCGACCTGGCTGGCCAAGGCGTCGAAGTCTTCAATGCGCTGGCCGTAATTGACCTGTACACCGGCGCGCTCACAAGCGTTCTGCAGGGTGTGCAGCATGTCGATCCGCGAGGTCCGGGAAAAGTGATTGCCGTGAACCTGCACGTGCGTATCGCGGTGAACGATTTCGAGGAAATCGCACGCCACATGGTGCGCAATGAATTCCTTGTGAAATTCCGGATCCGCTTCGGCAAACGCGGCCAGCCCGACATCGGAAAACACCACCCCCCAGCCATAGGTTGCGTCGCGGGAATTCTGCTCGTAGACCACGATGTCATGGCGTGGATTATGTTTTTTCGCCAAGAGTGCGAAGTACAGGCCGGCAGGCCCGCCGCCGACGATTGCAATTTTCATGAGGACACCTCGGAGTCAGGCGCTTTGAGCACCTGTGCATGATTACTCTGATAACTGAGCAGGGCTTGGCGGAAGACGTCAGGGATGACAATCCCTTTGCGTTCGTCTCGGGCGACGCACACGGGGGTGTGGGTGGCAATGAATACGATGTCGCCGGCCTGAGTGCGCGCGGTCAACGTCAGCACGAAGCTGCGGCTACGGATTTCGCTGACCTGCACCTCGGTATCGAACTCGTCGTCCGGGCGCATCGATCCACGAAAATCGAAGGCCAGCGCCCGGGTCGGCGTGCCGAAGCCATGGTGCTGTTTGGCATGCTGCGGCGACATGCCCAGCAGCTGTTCGTAGAACAACTCTGCGGTGGAAATCACGTACTCGCCGAACACCGGCGTATACACCACGCCAGCCGGATCGCAATCGCCCCACTTTACCCGGCGCCGAACAATGAACGGCACCTGGCTGATCACTGCTTCCGTGGTATTCATGAGGCACGGGCCTCTTCCAGTGCCATGCGTTCAGCCAGCACACGCTTGAGCGCAGGCTTGTCCAGCTTGCCGACCTTGGTCACCGGGAAGACGTCGATCAATTCGATACGCTCCGGAGACTTGAACCTGGCCAGGCCATGCTCTACCAGGAAGTCACTGAGCCCTTTGAGATCCGGCAACACTGCGCCCGTACGCGGGATGATAAAGATGCAGCCTTTTTCGCCGTAGATCGGATCGGGCATTGCCACCAGTTTTGCGTCGGCAATCGCCGGATGGCGGCATACAAAGCTTTCCACTTCTTCGCAGCCGATCTTCTCGCCGCCGCGGTTGATGTTGTCTCGCAGGCGGCCTTCGAAGGTGTAATGGGTCACGCCATCAACCACATGGGCGGTCATCATGTCTCCCGAACGGTAGAAACCGTCCGAAGTGAACGCACCGTGATTGGCGGCCGGATCATCGAAATAACCGTTCAGGGTCGAGGGTCCCCGGAAACACAACTCACCCATCTGCCCAGCCCCGACAGGTTGTTCGCTGTCGGGATCGAGCAACCGCAATTCGTCGTAGGCGCAGCCCGACGAGCCCTGGGTCTGATGCCGAACGTATTGCGGTGCATCCGGGGCGGCGCCGAATAACAGGCCCTCGGTCAAACCGTAGAGGTTGGAGCACGGCACGTTCAAATGAGCTTCGAGAATCTCCGAGCGGCTCATGGTGGCGAACATCTTCAGCGAGCTCAGGTCATGCTTGCTCACCTCCTGATAGGCCAGCAGCTGTGGGGCGACCGGCCCGATGGAGATGGCATGAGTCACCTGGTGCCGCTCGATCAGATCGAGCATCAGCGGAATGTCGACCCGGGACATCAGAATGGTGCTCATGCCAAACAGGAGCGGCGGCAGTAGCACGTAGAGCTGCCCGGCGTTATGCAACAACGGCAACGACCAGATGACCTTGCTCTGCTCATCAACCTGATACAGCTTGGCCAGGTCCCGAGAATGCCCCAGGTATTCGGCGTGGAAACGCGGAATGATTTTCGGTGTTCCTGTAGTACCGCCAGACAACTGGAAGCTCAGGACGTCTTCACTGCCCAGCTTCACTCGCGCGAGACGGTCGCGAGCGACGTCCAGTGGCATGTTCGCAATCATGGATTCGACGTTGGCCAACCCGTCGAATTGCCCGCGCACCACGATCAGGTGCTCGAGGGTGCTGCTCTGGGCGAGCATGCCGCGAGCGAATGCCACCAGATCGTCACGGCCAAAATCCGCCTGAACGAAGTAACCCCGGGCCGACGACTTGGTGGCCAGCTGACCGATTTCGACTTCACGGTGCTGAGGCAATGAGCAGACCGGAACAATGCCAGACTTGAAGCAGGCCATGAGCACGATCACGGTTTGCAGCGAGGTGCCGAGCTGGAAGATCGCCCGGTCACCCGTGTTCAGTCCCATGTCCAACAGGGCTGCGCCCAGCCGCTCGCTGGTCTCGTCGAGTTCGGCGAAAGTCAGGCTGGCATCATCGCAAACGAATGCAATACGTTCGGGGTAACGCGCGGCCGTTTCACGAAGGACCTGGCCGACGGTCGCATCGACCCAGGCGTCGTTGGCAAAATATTCAGTGGCACGTTGCGCCACGGGATAAACCACCCCGGCGATGGGGCTGTGTATACCTTTCATTTACTTCTTGCCTCCTGCTGCGGGACAAACTTCCCGTAGCGGTTACTTATTTTTATGCAAGTGCACGGCATTCAGGGCAGTTTCGGGAGGGTTGCGTTCACGCCAGGCGCGCAACTCGACATCCCGTTTTTATCCATTCGCCAGGGCAGGTGCGATCCGCACAACATCCCGGTCCAATACCTCGATAGTGCCGTGTACGCCGCCGGTGAACAGTCCGTACCAGATGGCCGGTTTGACCCCCAGCACGCTGCGGCGAAACTCGATGGGCGCATCGGCATCGATACGGTCATAGCCCTCCATCGGCACCACCCGGCAGTCATCGCGGTGAGCGGCGTCCTTGATGATCGAGGAAAACTCTTCGACCTGCGGGATGTACAACCGAACCGGCGCGCTGCCACTGCCGTTTCGGGCTTCAATCAGCTGCGCCTTGCGCGCCCACACCTCGTCGATTTCAGTGACCCGGCGACCGTCGTTTCGCGCCTTGTCTTCTGCGTCCAGCGCGGCCTCCAGCGTCAGCAAGCCATCGCTGGCATCCAGCGCTCCCAAGGCCCGCAACTTGCGGGTGAATTCGATGAAATAGCCATTGGGGTCACGCACGTAAATCGACTCGATGACTTCATGGCGGGTTTCCACCGAGACATTCAAACCTTGAGCTTCCAGTCGGTGCTTCCACGCTTGCAACTCGCCTTCGCTCTGGACCTCCCACGCAGTATGGGTTGCGTCGAACACATGGTCGTCCGGCGCCGGACGCATGTCGCTGCGGCCTTCAAGTGCGTCCGGCTGATCCGAACCCAGGTAGTAGAAAAAGGCGATGGTGCTGCCCTTTCCGCTGTCGAAGAAAAAGTGCAGGAAGTCGGGGTGGGTTTCCGGTCCCCAACCTCTTGCAGAAATCACATGAATCAGCGGCAAGCCGAGCTTGTCGCGGTAGAACTCGATGGTTTCCCGCAGTTTCCAGGTCGGTCGCGCGGTGTGATCGACACCGTGCAGCTGCAATGTAGCGGGGGTGGGTTCCAAAGCGGTCATGGACGCCTCCAGCGTGGATGAATTGAGGGGCAGTTGGATTACTGCGCAAAATGCTGCTGCAGCCAGGCCGACAGGCGTTGGCCTGCCTCACGGCGACCTAAAGGGCCATCAGGCTGAATAGATCGGCCATGGTGGTCGCCGCTGACACGGTGGTGCTGTTTGTCCGCGGAACCCAGTGCATCGAAAATCGTTTGCACATCGCCAGGAAAACAGGCTTGGTCCCCGGTGTACTCGACCACCAGCGTCGGCTGGGTCAAGGCATAAGCCGCTCGCGCCAGCGACGCATTGGACGACAACGCCGACCAGGTGGAGAGCCAGCTTTCGGGGGTGCATTGGCGGGCGAAACCGACAGCGCCATAGTTGGAAATGTAGGGGTCGCTACCCCACAAAGAGCCGAAACGGCGTTCGGAGGGGTCCAGGCTCAGGTCGAAACAGCGCAGGTCGGCATCGGTACGCCAGACGTTGATGATTGGGGTGTGGGCGGCAACGCGGCGATCTTCGATGCTGGCATCGCGGCCCAATTCCTTGACCCGCTGGCGCGCGGCTTGACGTCGCTGGATCAGTTCACGAGCGCGCTGGTCGAGCCGAGCAACACGCTCACGCTGGGCTGCGCGGTAACGCTGAACGAACGCCGGTGAATAGTGGGTATCGCTCGGGCCATGAAACCCGTTGCCCGGGTTCAGCGGATCGAGCGTCGGGTCGATTGACAGCGCATCGTTTTCATCGGTGACCGACGGATCGATACAGTTCATCAACAACGCCCCCTGCCCCGGATGCGGACCGATGAACACCAATCCTGCCGGGAGCGGCATGTTCAACCCGGCCAGCAAGGTCGGGCGGCCGCCAGGGGTTTTGCTGATGCGCTTGTCACTCGGCAGCGAAGCCTGCTCAGTGTAGAACGCATACAAACCGGCCCCCCCGGAATTGCCCAGCAAGATGATGCGTTTGAAGCCGATGGATTGCAGATGATTAAGACCGGCAGCCACGTCGTGCAAAGCCAGTTCGTGCTCCAGGCGCAGGTCATTGCCGACCGACCGGGGCGCCTGGGACCAGGCGGCATAGCCAGCTTCGACGATGTCGGGAATCAGGTAATGGCAGGCCATGAACTCACGAGGGTGCATGACGCAAACCACGGTGTCGGTGGCCGTGGCGGGCTGGTACAGCGAACCGGAAGTTGCAGCCTTGTCGGCGGTACGCAAAACCACGTTGGTCGTGGTGGTACCCGCCGGCACGTTCCGTGGATTCCAGTCGGTATTGAGGAATCCGGCAGTGGCTTGGGAAGACGAGTGACTGTTCATTATTTTTCTCCAAACATCCGAGCAACGATGTGCATGGATCTAAAATCCTCCAAATCGACACACATGTCAAATACAAAACATATGTGTCAATTATGGAGAACAAACACAAACGCCTAATATCAGACTAATTAGTCAATTATTTATCCAACAGAAAACCAGCGAACGCTAAAAGGTGAAGGGGTATTCGATGATCACCCGCACTTCGTCCAGATTGGGTAGATCTGCACGCTGCACCGCCGCGTCCGAGCGCAGGGTAGCCTGCCTGACCCTGAATGACAGATCCTTTGCCGGCCCGCTCTGGACCACGTATTTCACCTCCAGATCGCGCTCCCAACGGCTCCCGTCGGTAATCGTCTTGTAACGTGAATAGGCGCCTGCGCCATAACCGCTGCCGTCGATACCATCGCTCGTGAGGTAACGCCCCATCAAGGCCAGGCCAGGAATGCCAAACGCGACCATGTCCAGGTCGTAACGCAATTGCCAGGAATGTTCGTGGGGAAGGTTGAAGTCGGCGTTCTGCGATTTGTTGGCGAGAAAGGCAACGGCATCACCCGGCTGGGTGCCGAACCCCAGGTAGTCATAGGGCTGATTACCGTTGACCACCTGCCGCCCAAGCGTCAACTTGTGCGGGCCGCGCTTGTAGGCCAGGCTCGCCGACCAGGTGTTGTTATCGATTTTTCCCGCAAGGGCTTTGCCGCTGTCTTCCGTGTGAAAACCGGCCAGCGACAAACTGACGGACTGCAAATTGTCGATGGCCCAAACGTAATCGGCGCTGGCGAAATACTGATTCCAGATGTCCTGATAGTTGGCTGCGAACGCGCCCAGCTTCACGTTATCTGGAGCCTTGTAGAAGCCGCCGAAATAATCGACACGCTTGGCGTCGATTCGGGCATAAAACGCACTCAGCGGCCCATCATTGTTCGTGGAGTTCACCCCGTTTCCCGAGGTGAAGTGCCCGGCGTCGAGGCTCAATCGCGGGATGTCATTGCTTAACAGCTGGAACCCTTGCGCACTGGACGGAAACAGACGCGCGTTAGCCATCGCGAACACTGGATTGAGCGGCATCAGATTGCCGTATTTCAGTTCGGTAGCGGACCATCGCATTTTGACCGCCCCGCCCCCTTCGGACCATTCATTTTCCGGTTCGCCTTTACTGTCAGTCGGCAACAGATTCAGTTGTGAGCGCTGACGACTGCCATCGAGCTTGAGCCCTAGCATCCCGTAGGCATCAAGGCCGAAACCGACAAGCCCCTGCGTATAGCCCGACTTGTAATCGAGAATGAAGCCTTGCGCCCACTCCTGGCGCAGATTGGTGGGGCCATAGTCGCTGCGAAAATCACGATTGAAGTAGAAGTTTCGACTGAGAAGCTTCGTCTTGCCGTCTTCGAGAAAGCCGGCGGAATCACTTTGATCGAGAGCGAAAGAGGCGGTTGAAAAACTCATGAGCACAGCGACCCATGTCACCTTTGAATAGATAACTGTCATGTTCTGCTTATCCTGTTTTTTTTGGATTTGTTCAGGATTTATGTTTGGAGCGTGACCCAGTGGATACGGTGCAAAGCACTGGCACAGCGCTCCCGTTTTTTATTGTGTGCTTGCGACAACCCCAAGCGTTGCATGGCGCCGGCATCAGCCCCCGGCAAGCCTTCCCTTCCTGCCGAAATCAATCATGATCCGGGTGCATGACGTCGTCAATCATATAAGTCTAATATTCGACACAAAGGTGAAATCCATCAATTACCACCGCTCAGCGCAAGCGCGAGCTCATCGACAAACACACGGGTTTTGACGGGAATGAGCCGACCCGGTGGCATCACGGCATACACCCCTCCATCGAGGGTGCCGAACCATCCTTTCAGGACTCGCACGAGGCGCCCTTCCTGGAGTGCGGCGCCCACCAGCCAATCTGCAACCATGATGATTCCCACGCCATTGAGCGCGGCGGGTAAAAGCGCTTCCGAGCTGCCAGAAACCAACGAGCCTATTGGTCGAACCGTCAACTCCGTCGCGCCATTCTTGAGCACCCAGTTGGGCCAGGTACTGATGCTGCTGAATCCCAAACAATTATGATCGGCCAGATCTTCGGGCCTGTTGATGGCGTCATGCTGTGCCAGGTACTGCGGCGAGGCATACAGCCCTGTGTTGTACGAAGCGATCTTTCGAGCGGTCAGCGAGCTGTCTGCCAGTGACGCGCCAAGCCGGATGGCGACATCAAAACCGTCCGAAACGACATCGACGTACTGGTCGGTGTATTGCGCGTCGATACGGATCTTTGGATATTTCTGGAGGAAATCCGGCAACAACGGGGCAATGCAGCGATGCCCGAATGCCATGGGAAGCGAGACCCTGATCAGCCCCTGCGGGCTGGCGGCATGATCCATCGCCTCGTCGCCCGCACTGGCCAGTTCGTCAAGCAAGGTTCTTACGCGCTGGTAATAATTGCGCCCCACCTCCGTCAGGTTTACCCGGCGTGTCGTGCGCGTGAGCAGGCTCACGCCCATGCGTTTTTCCAGCTGGCTGATGCGCCGGGAGACGATGGTTGGATTCTTGGAAACCAACAGGCTTGCCCCCACGAAACTTTTAGCTTCCACCACCGCCAGGAAGGTCACCATCTCTTCGAGATTCAAGACCTCAAGCAGCTGATTCAGATTTTGCATGAGTTAATTCCTGACGCTGCTGATTATCGCTAAAGGACCGATCGATAAGCTCCCTGCTCCCTCAATGGAGTTCCCGATGAAAAATTTTCTGAGTATTGGTTGTGGCAAGGGCATCGGTTTGGCGACTGCCGAACGCTTCGCCCGCGAAGGGTTTCGGACCACATTAACGGCCCGCACCGGCAGTACGCTCGGCGCGATGGTTCAGGCACTGCGAGATAAAACCTTCATGGCTGAATCAGCAGTGCTGGATGCGTCGAATATTCAGGCCGTGTCGACGTTGGTTCGCGAGATGGACGACAAACTTGGAGTTGATGTACTCCACTACAACGCCGCCGCACTGCGCGCCGATACCATCGCAAGCCAGGCCACCGAATCCTTCGTGCCTGACCTCGCGGTAAACATCGGAGGTGCGTTGGCCGCTATCCAGGCCGTGCTGCCAGGTATGGCCAAGCGAGGCGGCGGTACCATCCTGCTGACCAGCGGCGGCTTCGCCTATCACCCGTCTCCAGACTATCTGTCGCTCAGCATCGGCAAGGCGGGTTTGCGCGCATTGGTGCAAGCACTGTATGCCCCGTGCCGCGCGCAAAATATTCACGTGGCCATGGTGACGGTGGAGGGCCACGTAGACCATGCGACAGCGATTCCTGAAAATGCGGCCGAGCATTTCTGGCAGCTGTACAGTCAAGCGCCAGGTAGTTGGACAAGCGAGGCTTACCACAGCTGGTAAGGCGGCGAAAAACCTATAGGCGACGAGCCTAATCAGTGGAGGTCAGCGCCCGTGAAAGCAACATTCGAAGCGTTGCTGGCTTTCGACAGGTCGCGACCTCCGCTTTTTCCCAGCGCCATGCTGCCTGCACATCAATGACCGGCGACCACCTGGCTGGACTGCCTGCCACCGTGGGCAAAGCCGTGAGCCCGGGCTCGAAACGCGATGGCCAGGCTTAGCAGGAGCAGGATCAACAACGCCCAGGGAAAGGAACTCACGCCCCATTCACCGAGCAACACACCACCCAATAATCCACCGCCAGCGATAGCGCTATTCCAGACGACGACGTTCATGGAAAGAGCAACGTCGGCGCCCTCACCTGCCACATCGGCAAGCGCGGTTTGCAATAAGGTGGCGGCGCCACCAAAGGTCAGCCCCCAGATAAAAACACCCAGGTAAATCGCCACGGCGGAGCCAGAAAACAGGCCCAGGAAAACCGAAACGGCGGCGAAGGTTGCGAGACTGGCCAACACTGTCGTTCGAAGATGCCGATCAACCAGCCGCCCTGTTACCCAGATCCCCGCCAGTGCGGCAACACCAAATGCCAGCAGTACCAGATCTACGTCACTGGCCAAGCCAGCCTCGGCCACAAAGGGTGCTACATAGGTGTAAAGAATGTTGTGAGCCAGCATCCAGGTGAAGACGACGCCCAGCACCGAACGTACGCCGGGTGTGGAAAATACCTCTCGCAACGCCATGCGTTGTGACGATGACTGGCCTGGGTAATCCGGCACTTTGACCAGCACCCACGCGATCAACACCAGGGTCAGTGCCGACATCACCCCAAACGCCATGCGCCAGCCTATGATTCCGCCCAGCCAGGTTCCCAAAGGCACGCCCAGCGACAACGCGATAGGCGTTCCTACCATCGCTACCGCCAACGCGCGCCCCTGCAATTGAGGGGCAACCATACGTCGTGCATAACCTGCGATGAGGCTCCAGGCCAGCCCCGCTGAAACACCAGCAAAAAACCGCGCAACCAGCGTCAGCCAATAAGAGGAAGACAGCGCCGTGATGGAATTGAATACCAGGAAGCCGACAACTGTCAGCAGCAGCACCGTCCTGCGACGCCAGCTTTGTGTGGCTATCGTCAGCGGAATGGCTGCCAGCAGTGATCCCAACGCGTAAACGGTCACCATCTGCCCAGCCAAGGACGCCGAAATGCCGAGCCCATTGCCGATCTGGGGCAGCAAGCCCGCTGGCAATGTCTCGGTCACAATGCAGATGAAACCCGTCATCGCCAGCGCAAGTAGCGCACCGAAGGGAAGCGTGTCGCCCTGTCGTTCATTGGTAGCCATTTGTCCCTCTCCTCCTACTAATATACTGATCGATATAAATATAGGGAGACACAAGCAAGTGGTCAACGACATATGTATCGATTAGTATTTAAATAATTCCAGAGGAGGACCGACATGGCACAGATGGGACGTCCGCGCACGTTTGACCGTGACGTGGCAATCACGCAGGCACTGCATTTATTCTGGGAGCATGGCTACGATGCGACCTCGCTCAGCCTGCTCAAGGCCAGCATCGGGGGCGGCATTACCGCGCCGAGCTTTTACGCCGCGTTTGGCTCCAAACAGGCCTTGTTCAATGAGGTCATGGAGCGCTACCTCACCACCCATGGGCGGGTCACCGACAGCCTGTTTGACACTACCTTGCCGCCCAGGCAGGCGATCGAACTCACCCTTCGCCGCTCAGCGAAAATGCAATGCGAGCCCGACCACCCAAAAGGGTGCCTGGTGGCGCTAGGCTTGATGAGCGCTTGCTCGGACGAGAGCAAGACGATTTCCGAGCCTCTTGCGCAGGCAAGGCGCTTGAACCGCGCAGCCATGGTTGCCTGTATCGAACGCGCCATCGCTGAGGGCGTACTGCCGACAACGGTAACCCCGGCCCCCCTCGCCGCCGTCTTCGACAGTTTCCTTCTGGGCTTGTCGACGTTGGCGCGCGACGGCGTTCCACATGCCACGCTGGATGCCGCGGTGACTCAAGTGATGGGGATATGGGACAGCTTGCGTATTGATCACGACATGCAACCGAACAATCAGGCCCTACTGACCAGCTTCAATTCATAACCGCCCGCACAACAGGCGTGGATGTGCCCGATGCCTGTTACGTGCGGCCCCGTCACCAGCAGGTCCTCATTCGCGAGCCGCTCCAGCAATCGTACTCTCGTGTCGAGGGCCTGGACCGGGTCCATGTCAAAACCGATGCTCCAATGCGGATAGCGCAACTGCAACAGTGTCGAATGTATGACGTCACCCCAGATAAGTACGCGCTGACCACCGCTCTCAATCTGAATGCCACTGTGCCCTGGCGTATGCCCGTGAAGCGGGATCAAGCTGACGCCAGGGATGATTTGTGCGTCGGCAGGGAGCGCCTTGATACGCGGCGCATAGGCTGTCAATGCCGAGCTCGCCAATGTGAACAGGCCCGCCTGCGACATCTGAGGATGTTTTTCAGGTGAGCCCGGATCGCTCCAGAACGCCAACTCCTCTTGCGAAAGAAAGAGCGTCGCATTGGGATACAACGCACCGCCGTCCTCTTTGACAAGGCCTCCGACATGGTCCTCATGCATATGAGAAATTATGACGCCCTGAATCTGGTCGAGCGCATACCCGGCAGACAGCAACGCCGCTGATGCTTTTCCGAAGCGAGGCCCCAGCTCGCGACCACACCCGGCATCGATCAGCCAAAGCTCATCATTTTTCTTCAAAAGGAATGCATTGATCGGTTCAGGCGTGGGTCCTGATGCAGGAAGACCTACGCTTTCGAACAATGCGGCACCTTCCTCGGACGCCGCTGCGCTGATCATGTCGGTACTGCAGAGAAAAATCCCGTCCAGTAACGTGACTAGCGTGAATTCGCCGATGGTGTGCTCTTCAATCATTTCTTTATTCTCCAGATTGACCAGGCAGGTTCGCCGCGAGCGTCTTCACGCTTGCGCTCCAGCCTTTGAGTGATGGATAAATTGCACGAGCAACGCAGTCGCTGAAGCGATCAACGCCATGGCCATCACCGCGGTCCAGCCGCCGGACTGCCAGCCGAGGCTGCCAGCGGCGGAACCGGCGGCGCCGAACGCAAACTGGGAGGCCATGAAAATGGTGTTGAAGCGCCCTCGGGCAGTGCCAGCGAGAGCAAGGATTCGCGACTGGTTGTAGATAAGCGACATCTGCAAACCGGTCGTCATCAGAATGGCGCCGACGCCAAGCCCCACCAGATTCACGAACGCAATCATTACGAAAAAACTCGCCACGACCAAACCGATACCGACGTGACCTGCGTACTGGCCTGCAAGGCGCAACCCTGGTGGTGCAAGCATCACACCGACGAGTGCCACGACCCCGAACAGCCCCGCCGTACCGCTGCTGAGTCCAAACGCCGGGCTTTGCAGCAAGAGTGTGAGAATCGTCCAGAAGGCACTGAATCCGAAGAACACAAGGCTTTGCACCAGTGACGCCTTTCGAAGTTCAGCGCCATCGCGCACGACTTCAAACAATGAAACAAGCAACTCAATGTAGGAAGCGCGTGATTGCGGTTGGCTGGGCGGAAGTTTCAGCGCGAGCCCGGCCAGCATCATCAGGGAAAGCGCAGCGCCCACCAGGAACATCGCACGCCAGCTGAAGCAGGCCCCCACAAACCCGGCAATCACTCGCGCCAGCAACACCCCGACAAGCAGCGCGCTGGTGATTGATGCGAGCACTCGCTCCCGGCTGCTCGCCGGGGACAGTTCGGATGCGAGCGGGATGATTTGCTGGGCAATCGTCGCGAACACCCCAATCATGATGGACGCCATTGCCAGGCTATACAGTTCGGGCGCTACGCTCGCGCAAAGTGTCGCGACGGTGAGGCCAACGCATTGAAAGAGTATGAGTCGGCGACGGTCCAGCTTGTCGCCAAGTGGCACAAGGAGAATCAAGCCCAAGGCATAACCAATCTGTGTCGCAATCGCCACGAGACTGACTTGGGTACCGATCCCGAAGCCGTCCGCGATCAACCCAAGCAAAGGCTGGTTGTAATACTGGGTGCCTACTGACAGGCCGGTCGCCGCTGCAAGCAGAAGTACCAGCCCCCGGCTCATGCCTGCGCCCTCGGTCTGCGGCGTGGGCTTTATAGATGGGGCGTTCATAACGTGTTCCTCCAGGCAACGAGATGCCATTGCCTGCAGAAAAACCGCAAACAACGAAAAATTCAGGGGACTGTATTTTTTGCGCTAACAGCGCTTATGGCGGCTGACAGGAATGCCAAAGGAAACCTGCAGACCTCATCGAAAGATCAAGCGGACGGGAGAGCCGTCCATCCATGCAAGCAGATTGCAGACGGTCTCTTCGTAAAAAACCTTGTAGGTGTTTCGAGTGACGTAGCCGATATGCGGGGTGGACAGCACGTTGTCCAACGTCCGGAACGGGTGGCCAGTCGGTAAGGGCTCGGTATCGAATACATCGAGCGCGGCGCCCGCCAGCGCACGCTTGGCGAGCGCTTCAATGAGGGCCGCTTCATCAACCAGCGGACCGCGCGAAGTATTGACCAGCCACGCGCTCGGTTTCATCAATGCAAGCTCCGCTGCACCGATGATGCTCTTGCTTCGCTCGGACAAAATCAGGTGAAGCGAAAGCCAATCCGATTCCTTCAGCAGCGTTGTTTTGTCTACGAGCGTTGCGCCAGCGGCCTCTGCCGCAGTTGCGGTGAGGTGTTGGCTCCACGCAATGACCTTCATCCCGAATGCCCGGCCGACCGCAGCGACGCTCGAACCCACGCGTCCCAGCCCAAGCAGCCCAAGCGTGCTGCCTTGAAGATCGTTCCCGACGCCTGTTTGCCATCCGCCTGAGCGAATGGAGCCCTGCTCGGCCGATAAATGCCGCGCCGAAGCCAGAATCAAGGCCCAGGTCAGTTCCGGCGCGCCATTCGTACGACCGCCTGTGGCACTGATCAGGATGCCCTGCCGCAACGCCGCCTCGATATCGATCGAAGCGTTTTGCGCAGCGGTTGAACAGATGAATTTGAGATTGGGCAGTCGACTCAAAATCTCAGCCGTTAACGGCGTCCGCTCACGCATGACGCAAATCACATCAAAGGGGTGAAGCCGCTTCACCAACGAGCCGGCATCCGCCAGAGAGTCCTGAAATACGGTGATCTCTGCTCGCGCGGCGACGGGCGACCAGTCCGCACTGGAGAGCGCTACACCTTGGTAGTCGTCAAGAATGGCTACTTTAATCACGTGACGTTCCTATATGCCATTTGGTCCGCAAGCCCCCCAAGTCAACGGCCACCACCAGTGCCTGGGTTCGACGCCGAGATATTGACCGATCGATACATATCTGACAAATTGCTGCTCGCGATGGCACCTATCTCTGTGAGCGATGAATACGAAAACGCTTCGAAACCTCGACCTGAATCTCCTGCATGTGTTTTCCGTGCTCATGGAGGAGAAAAGTGTCAGCAAGGCGGCTGAACGACTCTTTATTGGTCAACCCGGTCTTTCGGGTGCACTGCGACGCCTGCGCGAGGCATTGGATGATGAATTGTTTGTTCGAGTTGGGCGGGGCCTGCAGCCCACACCAAGGGCGCTCGCGATTGCACCGGACATCGCCAGGGCGTTGTCCACCATCGAGCGTGCGGTGCGGGCGCCAGACGTGTTCGATCCTGCCGCGTGGGAGGGTGAATTGCGCATTGGCATGTGCGATAACTTCGAGGTGGCCTTTCTTGGGCCGCTCACGGCACGAATCCGCGAGCTCGCACCGCGCTCATGTGTATTGGCCGTGGCTTCGACAAAGCGAGATTCGGTTCAGCTTCTCGAACAGGGCGCTTACGACGTCAGCGTTTCCGTCCACGAAAATCCACCGTCGTGGCACCTGTGCGATCCTCTGTTCCAACAACGTCTTGTATGCCTTTATGACCCCAGGCAGCTAAACCTGACATCGCCACTGAGCATCAATGACTACGCGAAGGCTCAACATGTCATCGTTTCGTCGGAAGGCGACGGCGCGACAAACCTTGACAGTGTGCTCAGTGCTGCCGGGGTCAGGCGCGACATCGTCGCTGGCGTTTCAAGGCATGCGTCAATTGCGCCGTTATTGCTGTCAGTACCGGCCATTGCAACTGTTCCCGAGATAACGGCCTATTGCCTGGCGCCGCTTTATGGCCTTCAGGTCACCGCGTCGCCGCTCGAATTACCACTGGAGCAAATCTCCATGTTGTACAGGCGCACTGACCAAATGGACGGCCGCTCCATTTGGTTCAGGAATATCGTTAAAGACGTCATATCAACAACACTGGCCAGTCGCGCGATGCAGGATGCAAGGGTGTGACGGCCTTTTCCTGATCGTCGGCAAAGCCGTCGATAACACCCGCCCCCCCTGAGATACCCCCTCCGGCGTTCTACCGCCGAGTACCCCTCTGAGAATCCGTGCGAAAAATATTCAACGCATGTAGGAAATTTCCCACGATTGAACATGACATCTTGATGACAAAAATTTCATAATGCACATCTCCCGCCACCTATGACTGAAACGCCATGAAATAAAAAGCTTGCTATCAATTTTTTTGACGGCAAAATGGCGTCAAATTGTGGCCACATGCCACTACACAAATCAGATCTTCCAGGCTTACGCAACAAAACAACGCTCCACCGCCTGCTCCTGCTGGAGCTATTCGCATCATCGAATTGGCGTGAGGGGGGGTGTTTGCAAAATGAATGGACTCAATGATCAAGCAAATTTATGCCTCTTCGCAGCTCACCGCTGTGGAACAGCAGGATATCCAGCATTTCATCAAAGATGCCCGCAGCCTGCGTTGTTTGAGCCAGCCAGACGCCGACACCCAAGTGTGGCTCGGCAATCACCGCGCCCTGGTGTTCAAGGTGTTCGATATCCATCGCTTGAGGCAACGCTGGCGCGCCCGCTGGAAACTTCCCTGCCCGATTTACGGCCAGCGTTATGGATGGGCTGAGCGTGCCAATGCGGTGCGCTTTGGCGACCTCGCGCTACCCGGCCTGTCGGTTCGCGCCTACCTGGAAAGCGCCCACCCGTTGCTGTGCGCGCGTCAGGTCGTCGCCTACCCGTACCTCGAAGGCTACGACACCCTGCAACAAATACTGGAAGCCGGCCATGCACCCTTTGCCGCGCTGAACGCGGTTGAGCCCGTGCTGCTGAAAATGGCCCAGGACGGTGTGTTTCACCTGGACCTCAATTCCCGCAACGTGATGCTCGACGCCCGACACAACGTGCGCATCATCGACTTTGAATACATGGCCTGGCAGCAACGTCAGCCCGGCGCGATGTACGCCTACTACCTGGGTTACCTGTGGCAGAAGTGGGCCCGCAGCAGCCTGCTTTCCAGCGATTTCGACCACTGGTTCGACACGATGCTGGAACAACGCCAGGCCCTTTTCAGCGAAACCAAAGACGACCTCCTGGCCAGTTTCCACCTGGGCAAGGAGCGTGAGCTGTCGCGTTCGCAACGCTATCGGATGTTTTCATGAACCTGTTTCAACAGCTGTTGACGCGCTATCGCCTGATGCGCTGGCGCAAAAAGCTCAAGGCCGATCGCGGCTTCAACCTGCGTGTGCGCAACCCTTCGCAGTTTCTGCAGAACCTCGATGCACAAGGCGTGAAATACGTCGTGCTGCGCTGGTACGACGAACTGCCCCAAGTGCTCGACCGTCGCGTGGCCGACGACGTCGATCTGCTGGTGGAACACGGCAGCCTGGCACGCATTGCCGCCGCGGTACCGTTCTTCAACCTTGGCAAAAAGGCCGACAAGGTCAAGTTCGACCTGTACAGCGACTCCGGGCGCAACGGCCTGTCTTATCGCCGCATGCCCTATTACCCGCCGATCCGTGCCAGGCACTTGCTGGACACGCGCGTCGCCGATCCCCGCGGTTGGTATCGCATTGCGCCTCACGCGTACATCCCGGCGCTGGTGTATCACCTGACCTACCACAAGCGCCAATCCAGCGGCCTGCGCCTGTCGCCTGAAAGCAGCGATGCCAGCCGTCTGAAGGCGAAAAAGGATTACCCGGCGCTGCTGCAGGCCGAGGCGCGCAAGGAAGGCGTAGCGTTGCCGCCTTTGTCGAGCCTGCTGGAAGCCCACCAATGGTTGCAGAGCCAGGCGTGGTCGATGCCCTTCGACCTGATTAAACGCTGGCCCGACCAGGATGTCTGGCTCGATGAACTGTACCGCTATGAAGCCGCACAGATTGATTCGATTGCAAATACGGCCGCGCTGGATGACGACCTGGTCGTGCTGGTCACGCGCCAGGAGTCCCGCGACCCCGAATGCGAGTCGTACATTCTCGAGGCCCTCGCGCAACACGCCGGCAGCGTGGAACACATCGAACTGGCCGAGCAGCAAACACAGCGTCTGCTGTGGTGGGCCCGCGGCGGCAATTGGCTGGCGTCCAAACACTACACCCTGAGCGCCCCGGCCTTGCTGATCAAATGCCGCCTGCCCGAAGGGGCGGCGGCGCTCAAGGAAACCATTCGCAAGCAACTGTCCCAGCGTCATGGCAAGCAGAACTGGCTGCATGGCACCGATGACCTCAACGAAACACGCTACTACCTGACGCTCCTCGACAGCCAGGCGTATCCGCTACCCGCACCTCATGGAAGACCTTGAAATGAAGCTGCTCATCGTCTCGCGTCAACAACGCGCGCGCTCCTTCGACACACTGTTTGCCGGGCTCTGCGCACAGTTCAGCGACGTGGAGATCCACAAGCTGGAAAAGGCCGAAGTGCACAACATCAAGTCCTACCTCGCCCGAGTGGACCTGACGCAGTACGACCGGGTGCTGTTCGACATTCCGCTGCGCCGCATCGGCCCGGCCTGCAAGGCCCTGCGCTCTATCCAGGGCCTGATTTTTTATGAGGAAGATGCTTGCCAGGAACTCGTAGCCGAGAGCAAGTACACCGAACAGTTCTCCAAAGATTTCGCCTTGTTGAGCAATGCGCGCATCGTGGTCACCAGCTACTTCATCCGCGATTACCTGATCGCCAAGGGTATCGATGCCTACTGCATTCCCAAGGCTTTCGACGACAGCACCCTGAAAAACCTCGACACGCCCCGCGACATAGCGCTGGCCTTCATCGGCCGCACCAAGAGTCAGGTGTACAACGAGCGACGCAGTCTGCTGGAAAGCATGGCCAAGCGTTTCGCCATGCAAACCCTGCGCACCGAAACCCCGCAGGAATACCTGAACCTGCTCAATCGCATCGCCGTGTTCATCAGTGCCGACATCGGCTTCAACGAATACATGGCCAAGAATTTCGAAGCCATGGCCTGCGGCTGCCTGTTGCTGGCCAAGCGGCAACCCTCGGAAGACCAGGCCCTGGGCCTGATCGACATGCACAACGTGGTGCACTACGACACGCTGGAAGAAGCGGCCGACAAATACCAGCAACTGCAAAACGACCCGGCCCTGCTGGAGCAAATCGCCCGCAACGGCCTGGACCTGGTCAACAGCCGCCATGCGCTGTCCCTGCGCGTTCCGGACTTCGTCGCCGTGATCAAGTTGCCCGCCAAAGCCGTTGAGGTCGCACCGCGCGGCGTGTTCGAACGGCTGATGCACCGCCTCACGCGCCAACGTCAGGCCTGTCACTGAACAAGGCCGACCGCCCGTCGATGGGCACTAAAAAATTATTTTGTTTAACGGGATTACGCTGCAATGAGTGATATCAAGAGCTCCACGATCGCGCGATTCAAAAGTCGTGAGGCCATCATCGGCATTGTCGGCCTGGGCTATGTCGGCCTGCCGCTGATGCTGCGCTACACCGCCGCCGGCTACCGCGTGCTGGGCATCGACATCGACCAGCACAAGATCGACATGCTGAACGATGGCATGAGCTACATCGAGCACATCCAGGGCGAACGCATCGCCCAGGCCCGCGCCGCAGGTTTCGAGGCCACCGCCAACTTCGCCCGCGTCAGCGAATGCGATGCGCTGATCCTGTGCGTGCCCACCCCGCTCAACGAATACCGCGAACCAGACATGAGCTACGTGGTCGGCACCGCGGACAACATTGCGCCATTCCTGCGTCCCGGCCAGATCGTTTCGCTGGAAAGCACCACCTACCCGGGTACCACCGACGAAGAATTGTTGCCACGCATCCGCAACCAGGGCCTGACCGTCGGCAAGGACGTTTTCCTGGTGTACAGCCCGGAGCGTGAAGACCCGGGCAACCAGCGCTTCGACACCCAGACCATTCCCAAAGTCGTCGGCGGCACCACCCCGGCCTGCCTGGAAGTAGGCGTCGCACTGTACGAACAGGCCATCGACCGCATCGTGCAGGTCAGCTCCACCAAAGCCGCCGAGCTGACCAAACTTCTGGAAAACATCCACCGCGCCGTGAACATTGGCCTGGTCAACGAAATGAAAATCGTGGCCGACAGAATGGGCATCGACATCTTTGAAGTGGTCGATGCCGCGTCCACCAAACCCTTCGGCTTCACCCCCTACTACCCAGGCCCAGGCCTCGGTGGCCACTGCATTCCAATCGACCCGTTCTACCTGACCTGGAAAGCCCGCGCCTACGGCTTGCACACCCGCTTCATCGAGCTCTCGGGGGAAATCAACCAAGGCATGCCTGAGTACGTGGTCAGCAAACTGGTAGAAGGCCTGAACAACGAAGGCAAGGCCCTGAAGAACAGCAAAGTGCTGGTGCTGGGCATCGCCTATAAAAAGAACATCGACGACATGCGCGAGTCGCCGGCGCTGGAAATCATGAAACTGGTGCAACAGCGCGGTAGCGACATCGCCTACAGCGACCCGCACATCGCCGAATTCCACGGCCACGGCGAGTACCAGTTCCAACTCGACAGCCAGGAGCTGAGCCCGGAAAGCCTGGCCAGCTATGACGCCGTGGTGCTGGCCACCGACCACGACCGATTCGACTACGCAATGATCGGCCGTCACTCGCAGCTGCTGGTCGACAGCCGCGGCAAATTCCGCGAGCCCGCTGCCAACGTCATTCGCGCCTAAACGCTGGTAAAACTGTAGGAGCGAGCTTGCTCGCGAAGCACTTGAGAACGCTGCGCGGTGTCAGGATTACAACAGCATCGTTGACGACCCTCGCGAGCAAGCTCGCTCCTACCCCTAACGTTCAGCACAACGCGAACGCTACCCAAAAGTCAGTGCAAAGGGCGCCGCCGCTTGTTGGATTGCACTGATTACATGAGGCGCCCTCTCCCCATGTTGAGGATACCGATGAAGCACCACTTCGAGTGCCGCAAGCAATCGCTGAATACGCGCCTTCGGCTGTTCGATCTCGCAAGCGAGTGCAAACTCCAGCAACCCTTGCCGCGAGGCGAACATTGATTTATTACCCGCCAGATCCAGCGCCAAAACATCCTCCGGGATGTAAGCCGTGGTGTTGACGATGTCAAATGCCGGCGCCAGGCGAGCATCGCGTTGCGTAGGCTCGGAATACAGCAAACCAAAGTTCTTCAGGTGGGCGTCGCCATTTCCGACGATGCAGCTCAGCGTTACGCTGTCGAATAGCTGCTCAAGCGAAGACCGCAGATTTTTCACAGGACAGAACAATCGAATGGCCTTGGCGATGGCCGCGTAACTCTTGCTGTACTTCTGATCGGCCGAAAGCCCCATCAACGCGGCCATGTCTTCGAAGCCGATCGGATTGAGCTGATCGTCTCGATCGAATCGGCGCATGACAAACAGCTTGGCATTGTCGGAAAGGTAAAACTCCGGGACGGGAATGCCTGCCTCTTTGGCAATGGACATGCAAAGGAATTCGTTGATCGCCAGGCCCGGAAACTCGTCCCGGCCACTTTTAATGATCAAGTCCGAAGTTTTTGAAGTCACTCGTGGCAATCCAATGCCCTGAAGTTCGGGTACCAGCACCTTCGGTTGGACACCCGAAATACCCGCCCGCAGGATGTATCGATCCAGCAGGCTGGCGAAAATATCTTCCGTACCGTCCCACGTCAGAATCTCTTCGAGTTTTTCTCCCGGAAACTGCTGCTCGGCGAGCAAAGCTTCAACTGTTTCGGAGCGCACTTGAATCCTGCCAATCGGCGAACTGCTACCGGAAAGAGCCAGCAACAGCATCGGATCGACATTGACGGTTTTAGCCAAACGATTACGCAGTTGCTCCAACACATACCCTTCGGGCAGATTCATCTGAAACACAGGGTGCAGTTCTCGCCGACGAAACTCTTCCGCGCGGACGGGCATCGACAGGCTGACAGCCATGTTGGGCAAAGCTTCTTCGTGATAGCGGAAAACGAAATCCTCGGCGCTGGTGAAAATCCGGCCGCTGAGTCCCTCCGGGGTGCTGACGGCGAGCGAGGCCATTTTCATTCAAACAATTCCCCAAGCTCTTCAAGTGTCGGCATGGCTGCCGGAATGACGGCCAACTCGCACTCCAAAGCGCCCAGGATGCGCGCATAAGCGAGCATGCCCACGGTCAGGGCGCCCTTCTCTACAGCAACGACTTTTTGTCGCGGCAACCCGGCGAGATCGGCAAGACTCGCTTGAGTCAGACCGCGGTTTATTCGCTTTTCGCGAATCTGGCGACCCAGGCGGGAGACAAGCAGAGCGTGATCCATGTTCGTTTACCGTGACATTTTCAATTAAATGTACTTTATACGAGACATTTTTGCCAGTCGGACTCTGTACGTTCCAGGATCATTTTCGTCTGTGCCGAACAGAGTCGCTGGATCGCCTTCTACAATCAATCACCATCCCCTATCACTGAGCAAACGAACCCATGACCACCCTCAAAGAACGCTTGAAGCAAGGCAAGGATGCTCGCAAAAATTGCTCACGCAGTTCGCAGGCGTCTTTGGGGAAAATCAATCGCGACCCGATTCCGTTGATCAAGGCGTCGAGCGAAGGTCGGGTCAAGTCGCTGGTCGAACTGCGCTACGGGCGCATGCTGGTCTCGCCGTTTACCTTCTACCGTGGCAACGCACTGTTGCAGGCCCACGACCTGGCCGGTACGCAGAACATGGGCCTGGTGTCGCCGATCTGTGGCGACAGCCACCTGATGAATTTTGGTGGTTTTGCCACGCCCGAGCGCAACCTGCTGTTCAGCGTCAATGATTTCGACGAAGCCCATCCCGGGCCTTGGGAGTGGGACTTGAAACGGCTGGTGGCGAGTTTTGTGGTGGCCGCCCGTGACCTGCGCCATGGCGAAACGGTGGAAGAAACGGTCTGCCGGCAAGTGGTCGGCGCCTACCAGCAGACCATGCTCGAGTGCGCCCAACAAAGTGCGCTGGAGACCTGGTACGAATCCATCAGTTATGACGACCTGCTGCAACAGGCCAGCAAAAACACCCTGGAGCACGTGCAGCGCGCCATCGACAAAGCCGAGCGGCGCACCCATGCCGAACTGCTGCCGAAAATCAGTGAGCGAGACGCGCACGGCCGTCTGATCATTCGCGATGACCTGCCGGAAATCTTCCACCTGCACAAAAACACAACGCTGCTGGATGCCGAAGATGACTGGCTGCGTCTCTCGGACTGGCGTCCGCTCTACAAAACATTCATGAGCGACTATCGAAGCACGCTGCAAGCGGATCGCCGTGATCTGTTATCGCGTTTTCACGTGCATGACATGGCGTTCAAAGTGGTGGGCGTGGGCAGTGTCGGCACCCGTTGCCTGGTGGCCCTGCTGACCGATGAACAAGGGTTCCCGTTGTTCCTGCAATTCAAGGAAGCGCGACCGTCGGTGCTCACCCACTATGTGAAAGCCAAATCACGGGTGCGGCACAACGGTCAGCGCGTGGTCGAAGGCCAGCGATTGATGCAATCAGCCAGCGACCTGTTCCTCGGATGGGCGACCGGCCCAAACGGTCGTCACTTTTATGTGCGTCAGCTGCGCGACATGAAAGTCTCGGCCGAACTCGAAAACTTCGACGCTGAAACCTTCGCCGCCTATGGACACGTCTGTGGCCGCGCCCTGGCCCGCGCACACGCCAAGGCGTCCGGTTGCGCCGCCCAGATCAGCGGTTACCTCGGCAAGGGCGATGCGCTGGCGGATGCATTGTTCAAATATGCGCGAACCTACACCGACCAGAACGAGCGCGATTTCGAACGCTTCCAGTTGGCCTGCCGCAAGGGGCAATTGCGTGCGCGGTCGGAAGCGGACTTTGCGGCGGATCATTTGCCATAGGGTGCAGCTGCGCTGGGTGCGGGGCTTCATGCAGATGAATTTTTCTTCACCCCATCGCCCCGCGCCAACCGGTACATTGCGCTCGCTCATTCAAGAAACTACGGTTTGCCCGCCCTCCCGCGGGCTTTTTTTTGTCTGTCGTTTTGTCCGTCAAAACCCTTGGCGCCGCGTATCCGGAAAACTCACCTTTCGTTCACGATTCGTTTAGTAATCGCCGCGTATGCTCAAACTTCCCCGTTTCCCCTTCGGTCAGCAAAAGCCCATGTCGCGCCCCGCCAGTTCACTGTTTTTGCTTGCCGCCCTGTTGTTTTTCTTCGCCCTGGGCAATCACCAGCTGCAAGGTTCGACGGAGGCTCGGGTGGCCGGGATTGCCATGGAAATGCACGTGGACAACGATTGGGTCACCCCCCGGTTGTTCGGCGAACCTTTTCTGGAGAAGCCTCCCCTGAGTTTGTGGCTCGATGCCGGTGCGATCCGCGCGTTCGGTGGCACGCCTTGGGCGGTGCGGCTGGCGTCGGCGTTTGCCGGGTTGTTCAGCGTGATGATCCTGTACGCGATGCTGCGCCGGTTCGGCCGCCCCAAGTCGATTGCCTGGACGGCGGGCATTCTGCTGGCGACCATGGCCAGTTACTGGAGCAATGTGCGCGGCGTCGGTGAAGACGCCCTGCTCGCCCTCGGCGTGACCCTGGCGCTGCTGGCCTTTTTTCAGGGCCATCGGCAGGCGAGCACCGGCAATGCGTGGCTGTTTGCATTGGGCATCGCCATCGCGACGTTGAGTAAAGGCGTGTTGGGCCTGGCGATGCCGGGGGTGGTGATCTTCGCGTTTCTGCTGGCCGAGAGCCTGATGGACAAGCGCCTGAAGATCTCGGACTGGCTGCGTCCTGGCGTGCTGACGCTATTGGGCCTGGTGCCGCTGATGATCTGGCTGGCGGTGCTGTATCAGCGCGGCGGTACTTCGGCAGTGACGGAAGTGCTGCTGACCAACAGCGTCGGGCGTTTCAGCGGCTCCTTTGTCGACGCCGGGCATTACGAGCCGTTCTATTACTACCTGGCCAAACTGCCCCAGGCATTTTTGCCCTGGAACATTCTGGTGTACCTGGGGCTGTGGCATTTCCGCAAAAGCCTGATGGCCAATCGTTACTTGTTGTTTTTCACCCTGTGGGTGCTGGCGCAGTTCGTGATGTTGACCCTGGCGTCGAGCAAACGCACCGTTTACCTGATGTCGATGACACCCGCCGCCGCGGTGATTGCCGCCGAATATGCGAGCGTGCTGTACGAACGGTTGAAGGCCCGTCACACCGGTATCGCGCGCCATCGACAGGTGTTCGCCGTGGGGGCCATCGCCGTGGTGATAGGCAGCTACCTCGCCGCCGCTCAGTGGGCGCTACCCCATGCGGATCGCAGACTGTCTTTCCTGCCACTGACCGAGCAGATTCAAACGATGCAGGCCAATGGTCAGCAAGTGGCCATGTTCCAGGCCAATGAGCGGGTGGGCGGCGCCAGCGTGTTCTATACGCAGAGCAAGCTGAAGGGGCTGGACACCGAGGAACAGCTGCATGAGTTTCTGGCGGCCTCGCCCACTCATGTGGCGGTGATGTCCGCTGACACGGAACCGGGGCCTCCGTTGAAAGTGCTGAAAATGATGCGGGTTGGACGCCAGGATTATTTCTTTGTCGGGCAGTGAGACCGAGTAATCGTTCATCGTCGGATCGCCGCCCGGAGCCGGCTCACTCCCACAGTGGAATGCATTCCAATGTAGGAGCGAGCCTGCTCGCGAAGGCGGCCTCATTGACGACAACGATGTCTTCTTCATTGCAGGACATGACCTACCCAAAAAGCAGAAAAGGCCCACAGAACTTTAAGGTTGTCGGTCGGAAGCGGGCTCTCTAGTCTTGGGTTGTCACTGAAAACTCAGTGATCGGGTGTGAGAACCCGGAGGACGATGTTAATCCAGTGCCATAACCACCATAATTGCCGCCAGCTTATCCGCTGCCTGCAGTTTCGTTATGGCGGCTGTGTGCGGGCGGACTTCGGTCTGGCCGGAACTTGTCCTCCCCGGTTTCTCACTCCGCACACAGCTGCCACCTCTTCTACCGCGTGAGAAACGGCAAGGGATGGCGCCTAATTGATGAGGACTGTCTTTTGGATAAGCTAATCCCAGATCCCCCACCTACCAAACCCTATCGCCCCAGCCCCTTCTTCACGATCCTCCCCGACATCGGCACCGAAAACCTCCTCGCCCATGCCTGCGAGTCCTTGGCCTCCGCCAGTGTCATGACCAGCGATTTGGCCACCGACCTGAACGGTTCGCAGCGCAACACCGCGCTGGCCATTGCGCAGATCATCATGCTGGCGGAGTTGGCGGTGAACCAGGCCTTGGATAACGTCGATCCCCAGGAATAAGCAATCCAATGTGGGAGCGAGCCGGCTCCGGGCGGCGATCCGACGATAGCAATTTCCCAGGCAACAAAAAACCCGCAATCCCTACTCGGATTGCGGGTTTCGTCATTCAAGATTTATCTCAAATCACAGGCTGAGCCACCAACTCCGGCCTTTCAGCCTTCTTCAACACCGGCACATCCAGCCGCGCCCGGCCATAAAACGCCAGCGCCGTCACCAAACACGCCGCCCACACGAAGATCCCGGCCCAGAAGGTGTGGGACATGTAGTGCCAGCCTTGCAGAACCCGCGTCGTGCCGTAGATGAAGCCGAGCAACAGCGAGCCCCACAGGATCGCTTTCGAATAGCGCCAGCGATAACGGCGAGCCACAAAATACAGGGCCAACATGGTGAAACCACCCGATGCATGTCCGCCTGGCCAGCAACGGCCCTTGCCCGCTTCCCTGAACAGCTGGAAGTTGTTGTACCACTCGATGTGCGGCATTTTCCCGCCGTAGAGCGTGGTTTCAATCGGGCAGTACACGCTGGTGTGCGACTTCAGGAAATGGATCACACCGGTACAGATCGCAAACGCGAACACGACAAACAGGAAATCCCGGCGATGGGCATGGGCAAACCGAAGCACCGGGGCGGCTTTGCAGCGTTCCAGAAAAGCGCCGAGGCGCGGGTGCTTTTGCGGGTTGACCAATGGCCAGACAAAGGACAGCACTGCCCCGATCAAGGCGATTTCAGCGGTCCAGTTCGGAATGATCCGCGCCCACTTGTGGGTCAGTTGCTCAAAGAAGCGAACGTGATCGAGCGGAAAGATCTGCGCCACCGGGTCAAACAGCAAGTTGCTGAAGGCCATGTCGATGGTGGTCATGTCGAACATCAGGAAAACCACCGCCGCGCAGGCCAGTGGAATACCAAAATTCACCCAGTAAAAACGGTAGCGCGAAGCAGTCAGCATCGTGTGTCCTGATCCAGAGGGAAGATGAAAAAAATCATTCGGTGGTCACCGAACGCCAATCCGAGGCCTCGATAACACCGAGCATGCGCGGGTGTTCAGGGGTTTGGGCAGACACGAACAACGACGCACCGTAACCCAAGGTCGAGGCCGGCAACTTGAGGTCTTTCTCCAGTTGCGACATGCATTCGCTGTGGGTCACCAGTATCAGGTTGCGACCCGCCACTTTGTGCGCCAGGGCGTCACGCAGCATGGTGCCTTTGCAGTTGATCAACCAGTCTTCCCCGACCCCGACCTTGTTGAACATGAAGCCGGCTGTCTGCGCGGTGCGGATCACCGGGCTGTTGTAGATATCGGACTTCTCCAGCCCCAGTTTTTGAAACTGGTCACCTACCGCCACCGCGACGCTTCTGGAACGCTCGGTGATGCCGTCGTTACCGCTCAGGCAGGCAGCACTGGAATGATCGCAGCGTTCGACGTGACGAACCAGCACGATCATATCGCCCTTGGCCCAGCCGTCAACCAGCGCCTTGGCACCGGCCGCGTTGCCATGGGCCAGGTCCGGCGCACCGACAGGGCGCAGCAGCCAGAATGCCAGGGAAACCATCAGCAGCGCCGAGGCAATCACCACGGCGGTGTTGCGATAGCGGGTCAAACGGCTCAGGTCGATCGAGCGTTTTACCCCGAACAGGCTCAGTCTTAATCCCACATCAAGCCGCCTCGCCGGCCAACATCTTTTTTCATTCGAAGCGGCGAGGTTAGAGAAGCTCGCGTCGGCAGCCAGTGAAACCCATGTGAAAAAAAGCTTAAAACCGGGCAAAAGCCGAGTAACGGAAACTGCTCCGCAAAAACCTTTCAGCTCTCGCGAAGGCGGCCGATACAGTCCTGCTACACCCCCTTGCTGGCGCCCAAAAACAACAATCTTCCAGCCAACCGACGATCAAGAAGCACAACGTTCCTGGAGGAATTTTTGATGAATAGCTGGTTCGGCAATATCAGCGTGAACCTGAAACTGGGCCTGGGATTCGGCCTGGTCCTGGCGTTAACGTGCGTCCTGGCCCTGACGGGCTGGACCAGCCTGGGCGGGTTGATTGACCGCAGCAACTGGATGAGCGACATCACCCAGCTCAACGCCGGCCTGACCAAGCTGCGCGTGGTTCGTCTGCAATACATGCTGACCAACGGCGACGAAACGGCCGCGCAGGCCGTGCAAACCACCCTCGACGCCTTCTCCGCGCAACAGCAATCGCTGCTGGCGAAGTTCAAGAGCCCGGAAAACCTCAAGCTGCTCAAAGCCCAAGGTGACGTCATCGAGGCGTATAAAACGTCCCTGAACAAAATGCGCAGCGCCTACCGCTCAGGTAACAGCGCTCGCGACGCCATGGGCGCCAACGCCGAAACCGCCAACACGCTGCTGGGCACCATCAACACCCGCGTGCAGCAAATGCCGCTGAGCGACCAACGCTTCGAACAGTTCCAGGCCATCACGGCGGCCCGGGAAGCGTTCTTGCTGGCCCGCTACGAAGTGCGCGGCTACACCGCGACCACCAACGCCGAGACCGAGCAAAAAGCCGTCGGCCAACTGGACGCGGCGATTGCCAGCCTGAAAACCCTCAACGTGCAGTTCGCCGACACTCAGCTGGACGCCCTGCGTCAGCTGGAAACCGCGCTGACGTCCTACCGCAGTGCCTTGCAGGCTTACAAGGCCGCCAGCAACGATACCGTGCAGGCACGCAAGGAAATGACCGACCAGGGCGCCACCATTGTGACCTTGAGCGATCAGCTGTATCAGATCCAGCTCGACCGCCGCGACGCCGAAAGCGCCCAGGCCCGCACCCTGCAAATCATCAGCACCTTGCTGGCGTTGTTGGTCGGTGTCATTGCCGCCCTCGTCATCACCCGTCAGATCACCGGCCCCCTGCGCGACACCCTGGCCGTGGTGCAACGCATCGCCAGCGGCGACCTGTCCCAGGACGTCCAGGTGACGCGCCGCGACGAACTCGGCGTGTTGCAACAAGGCATCGCGCGCATGGGCGTGACCCTGCGTGACTTGATCAGCGGCATCCGCGACGGCGTCACCCAGATCGCCAGCGCCGCCGAAGAGCTGTCGGCCGTGACCGGGCAAACCAGCGCCGGGGTCAACAGCCAGAAAATCGAAACCGATCAGGTCGCCACGGCCATGCACGAAATGACCGCCACCGTGCAGGAAGTCGCACGCAACGCCGAACAGGCGTCCCAGGCTGCCGCCGCGGCTGACGGTGAAGCTCGCGAAGGCGACAAGGTCGTCAACGAAGCCATCGCCCAGATCGAGCGACTGGCCAGCGAAGTGGTGCGTTCCACCGAAGCCATGAGCGTGCTGCAACAGGAAAGCGACAAGATCGGCAGCGTTATGGACGTGATCAAGGCCGTGGCCGAGCAGACCAACTTGCTGGCCCTCAACGCAGCGATTGAAGCGGCTCGCGCCGGTGAAGCCGGTCGCGGATTTGCCGTGGTGGCCGACGAAGTCCGGGGCCTGGCCCAGCGCACGCAGAAATCCACCGAAGAAATCGAAGGCCTGGTGGCTGGTCTGCAGAACGGCACCCAACAAGTGTCGGCGGTGATGAACAACAGCCGCGTCCTGACCGACAGCAGCGTCGCCCTGACCCGCAAGGCCGGCGTCTCACTGGAAAACATCACCCGCACGGTGTCGAACATCCAGTCGATGAACCAGCAGATCGCGGCCGCCGCCGAGCAGCAAAGCGCCGTCGCCGAAGAGATCAGCCGCAGCATCATCAACGTACGCGACGTGTCCGAACAAACCGCCGCCGCCAGCGACGAAACCGCCAAGTCCAGCATTGAACTGGCGCGGTTGGGCAACCAGTTGCAGATGATGGTGAGCCACTTCCGGGTTTGACGGTCAGCCAGCGCTGATTTGCAGATCCAATCGCGAGCAGGCTCGCTCCCACAGAATTGCGCTGAACCTGTGGGAGTGAGCCTGCTCGCGATGGCGATACGACAAACAACCTGGATTTCCGCTCTGGCTTGTCGCCCTACACACAAATCGCATTGGTAAACACCAACCGATTCCCAAACGGATCGGTCACGGTCATGTCCTGGCTGCCCCATGGCATGGCCTGGATCTGGGGGTGCGAAACCTTGTATTGCTTGGCGATCAGCTGCTGTTGGAACGCCTCCAGTTCATCCGTCTCGATGCGCAAGGCCGAGCCGGGTGTGCTGTCGCCGTGGTGTTCCGACAGGTGCAGCACGCATTCGCCACGGGAGACTTGCAGGTACAGCGGAAAATTCGGCTCGAAACGATGCTGCCAGTCGACCTTGAAGCCGAGGAAGTCGACGTAGAACTCCATGGCTTTGTGTTCGTCGAAAATCCGCAGAATCGGGGTGGTTTTGCCGAAGCTCATGAAGTTGCTCCCAGACTGGAAAGACCCGGCGTGTAGCCGGGCTAGTGTCAGCGCTTCGGCTTGGCGATGGCTTTCTTTAGTTGCAATGTGCCATCACTGTGACGCAGCACTCGGAATCGTTATTGAAAACCGTCGCGCAAATCCCCTTCTCGCGCCAGAAACCGCCCTTCCCGTTTGCCGTTTGCCTGCCCGTCGCTGTAGCTCAACACGCCATTGACCCACACCCCGTCAATCCCTTCCGCCGCCCGTTGCGGGTCATTGAAGTCTGCGACGTCACGGATGGTCGCCGGATCAAACAGCACCAGATCCGCCCAATGCCCTTCACGGATCTCGCCACGTTCCTTCAAGCCAAACCGCGCCGCCGACAGCCCGGTCATTTTGTGCACCGCGGTGTGCAGTGGAAACAGCCCCACATCGCGACTGAAATGCCCGAGTACCCGTGGGAAAGCGCCCCACAAACGTGGATGGGGGAACGGATCTTCCGGCAGGCCGTCTGACCCCACCATCGACAACGGATGCGCGAGGATTCTTCGTACATCCGCCTCGTCCATGCCGTAGTACACCGCGCCCGCGGGTTGCAGTCGGCGGGCCGCTTCGAGCAATGCCACGTTCCACTCGGCAGCAATGTCCATCAGGTCGCGACCGCCCAGTTCCGGATGTGGCGTGGACCAGGTGATGGTGATGCGGTGGGCGTCGGTGACCTGTTTTAGATCGAGGGTCGAAGAGCTCGCCGCATAGGGGTAACAATCGCAGCCCACCGGGTGGGTTTTCGCAGCCTCTTCCAGCGAAGCCAATAATTGTGGGCTGCGTCCCCAGTTACCGGCGCCGGCACACTTGAGGTGGGAAATGATCACCGGGGATTTCGCATGGCGGCCGATCTGGAACGCCTCGTCCATGGCCTCCAGCACGGGCTCGAATTCGCTGCGCAAATGCGTGGTGTACACCGCGCCGAACGCCGTCAGTTCTTCGGTCAGTTGCTTCACTTCATCGGTGGAGGCCGAGAACGCGCTGGCGTACGCCAGGCCTGTGGATAAACCCAAGGCACCGGCTTCGAGGCTTTCGCGCAGTTGCTCGCGCATCGCGCTGATTTCATCGGCCGTGGCGGTGCGGAACAGGTCGTCGAGGTGATTGCTGCGCAACGCGGTATGGCCGACCAGCGCGGCAACGTTCAGCGTGGTGTTCGCCGCTTCGACCGCCGCACGGTAAGCGCTGAAGGTGGGGTAAACAAACGCAGCCGCTGTGCCGAGCAGGTTCATCGGGTCCGGCGGATCGCCCTTCAAACTTACCGGCGAGGCGCTGATCCCGCAGTTGCCGACGATCACCGTGGTCACCCCCTGGCTGAGCTTGGGCAGCATCTGCGGCTGACGGATCACCACGGTGTCGTCATGGGTATGCACGTCGATGAATCCCGGCGCCAGCACCCGGCCGGCAGCGTGGATTTCTTCGGCGGCGCGGGCATCGTGCAGGTCGCCGATACGCTCGATGCGGCCGTTCAGAATCGCCACGTCGGCGGTGTAACCGGGGGTGTTGCTGCCGTCGATGATCAGGGCGTTGCGAATCAGCGTGTCGTACATCATGTCAGTCTCCCAGCGGCAAGTGATCGTCGCCGCCGCGGTAATCGTCGAGGGCGAGTTTGATCCGCCGCAGACGTTCTTGATTGTCTTCAGGATTGGCCAGCGCCAGCTCGGTGGCAAGCACGTCGATGGCCAGCAGCATGCCGTAGCGCGCCGCCGTGGGTTTGTAGATGAACGAGGTTTCGGCGCTTTGCAGCGGCAGGACGATGTCGGCCAGTTGCGCCAGCGGCGAGTCGGCGCGGGTGATGGCCAGAATCCGTGCGCCATAGTTGCGAGCCAGCTCTACCGTCTCCAGCAACTCGGGCGTGATGCCGGTCAGCGAACAGACGATGACCACGTGCTCGGCGCTGAGGCTGGCCGCGGTGATCCGCATCATCACCGCGTCATGGCACACGGCAATCGGGTAGCCGAGTCGCACCAGGCGCACTTGCAGTTCATCGCTGCACAACGTCGAGCAGCCGCCCATGCCGAACGCATGAATCATCCGCGCCTTGCCCAACAATTTAACGGCATCGGCAAAGCGCGACTCGTCAAACGCGGACAGATGCTGGCGCAGCGTCGACTCGATGTCCCCGACGATCTGCCCATAGAACGCCGATTGCTCGGGTGTACCGGCCGGGTCGAGAAAACGGCTGCCGACGCCGTTGGCCTGGGCCAGTTGCAGGCGCAGGTCACGCAGGTCGCGACAGCCGACGGTGCGGGCAAAACGTGACAACGTGGCGGTGCTGACTTCCGCTCTCAGCGCCAGCTCATCGAGGCTGGCGGCGGAAGCAAACCCCACGTCGTCGAGCATCAGCCGTGCGATGCGGCCTTCACCGGCACTGAACGAATCCTGACGGGCGCGGATTTGATAGAGGATGTCCATGGCGAGCGGCTCCGGTTAAATCAGGTAAGAAAGACCCACGGTCAACGCGAAAGCGACCACCGAAATCAGGGTCTCGAGCACGGTCCAGGTCTTGAAGGTCTGGGCGACGGTCATGTTGAAGTATTCCTTGATCAACCAGAAGCCGCCGTCGTTGACGTGGGAAAAGATAACCGACC
>NZ_RWIN01000044.1 GCF_009761815.1 Pseudomonas sp. PB120 | reverse complement strand
CAGGGCGCGTTATCGTTGACGTCCATCGCCAGCAGGCTGGCTCCCACATTTTTGAACCGGGCACATCCGAAAAAAGCCAGGTCGGCTTTAAGGCCGCCTCGCTTTGCTTTTGATCGAGGCGCCCCGTTAACCACGATGGCCGAACGCAGGCATTGCGCAGTGGGCAACCCGGCATGGATGGCCGATGGCGGCGGGCCCACGGAGCAATGCCGGAGTGAGGGCATGCCGAGCCTAGGCGAGGCACCAAGTGGTGGGGCAAGAGCATTTGGTTACTTTGTGCCGGGCCGCGCAGGCTTTTCAAAGTAACTCGCCGTAAGGGCGAAACCATATGCGGCCGTAACCGCAGAAACGGATATACCCCCAATCAAAAACCGGTCAAAGCAACGAAAGCGTGTAATTGATGATAAACCGGTTCTGCTCCACATTCCGCCCGGCATCCGTATTCGACTTCCCGTTACGCAAGCTGAACCCCACCCCCTTCAGCGCCCCCGATTGCAGCACATAATCCAGGGTCATATCCCGCTCCCACTCCGACTGATCACCCGCATTCTGCGCCTTGATATCCGTGCCCTTCAGATACGCAATCGTCGCTTTCAACCCCGGAACCCCCAAAGGCGCAAAGTCATAGCTGTACTGACCAAAATTCGTCTGCTCCCCGGCCCGCGCAAAGTTCTGGATCATGCGGTCCGTCGGCAAGTACACGCTGCCACCCCCTGCCCCTTTATCGACCAGGCCACCCTGGTTGGGTTGAACGAAGTTGCTGCCGTCACCGACCCGTTGGTGCCCCAGCGACACCGCATGCCCGCTATTGGCATAGGTGACCATCGCCACCCAGGTGTTGTTGTCGATTTCACCGTTGTTGTCCTCGGTGTAGCCCGAAGTCCGGTAGCCTTGCGCACGGCCGGCGGCAGAGCTGTTGGCCCCGGTCGACGTGGTATGGAAATAACGCAAGTCAGTGGTGAAAGAGCTTTTGCCATCGATAGGCAACACGTGAGTCAGACCAAAGAAACTCTGGTTATAAAAGTCCTCCAGCTGCGCGAAGTAGTACTGCGCCTTCAGGTCCTTGGTCACGTTGTAATCACCGCCGGCGAAGTAGAACTTGTTGCTGTCCTGCGTCCCCCCCGGCACCGACAAACCGGTGCGGTCCGTCGAGGCGCGGCCGACCGCGTGTTCAAGTACGCCACTGGTCAGCATCAGGCCATCAATGTCGTTCGACGTGACCTGCGCGCCGGTGAAGGATTGCGGCAATACGCGAGCATCGTTCGACAACAGGATCGGCAATTTCGGCAGCAGCGTGCCGTAACGGAATTCGGTTTTTGAAATGCGCATTTTCGCCGTCGGGCCGAAGCTGCTCCAGGTATCCGCCGCCCCGTCGCCATCTGTTGGGATCATGCCGCTGCCGTTGTGACGTCCGGTGCCGCTGTCCAGCGTAATCCCCAACAATGCCTGGGCGTCAACGCCGAACCCTACCGGGCCTTGGGTAAACCCGGATTCATAGCGCAGCACAAAACCCTGCGCAGTCTCCTCGGTTTTTGAGGGATCGGCGGCGCCGTCGCGGTTATCGCTGTTGAAATACAGGGTGCGCATCGACAGCGTCGCTTTGCTGTCTTCCAGAAAACCATGCGCAGCCGAATCGGCGGCCTGTGCGCAGATTGAACTGGTGGCCAACAACAGTGCGGTGGGGATTGCTCGCTTGAACATACGGTGCTCCAGGGTGATTTTTTTATGTTTTTTTTTGAGTTTTCAACGAGCGCACTCCGCCGCAGGCCCTCACCACTGGCGCGCACAATGACGCGCCCGATGGAGACCATGGGCTTGAGGAAAGCGATCGGGAGTTCGAGCTAGATCAGGTAAGAAAGACCCACAGTCAGCGCAAAAGCGACCACCGAAATCAGGGTCTCGAGCACGGTCCAGGTCTTGAAGGTCTGGGCGACGGTCATGTTGAAGTATTCCTTGATCAACCAGAAGCCGCCGTCGTTGACGTGGGAAAAGATAACCGACC
>NZ_RWIN01000043.1 GCF_009761815.1 Pseudomonas sp. PB120 | reverse complement strand
GATGGCGGTGGGTCAGTCGACATTGATGTTGACTGACCCACCGCCATCGCGAGCAGGCTCGCTCCTACAGGGAGGGGCTTCGCCAAATCTCAGATCAGAGGCAAGTCGCCAACGCCGCCAACCGGCGCTTGGCGACAAAGTCGTCATGCTGCGCGTAGTAACTCAACACCGTGCCCGAGGCGTCGGTGGTCACGTCCACGAACGACTCGGCCGAACGCGTATAAACGGTGGACCCGCCCTTCTTCCCAGGTTGCAGATAGGCGCCGGCATCGACGCCAAACACTGCCTCGTCCTGCCAGGAGAACTGCACGCACTGGGCGACGTCTTTGGCCGGTTTGTCCGAGTTAAGGGTTTTGTAAGGGGTTCCCGTGCGGGCGTCATCCATCACCGAGCCAGCGCAGCCCGCCAGCAACGTTACGGCCAGCGCCACCATCAGAATTCGCATTGCGTTCGCTCATCAAGAAAAAGCGGACTGTATCACCGTGGCACGGCGCATCGTTCTGCTTTACTTCATTTATACCGCGACACCGCGTGACGATTCGCGCACCCTGTCGCGCCATCAATGCCGTATCGCCCGATTTCCCGGGCGCATTTTTCTGGAAAGGTCATGACCCCCAACGCCGAGTTTTACAAACCGACTGCTGAATATGCCGACAAGCTGATCAGCCAGATCGGTCAGACGCCGTCCTGGATCGCCAAGCGAATCGGCGTGACCGACAAGCGGATTCGTTACATCCTCGACGGCGAAAGAACCGTCAAGGGCGACACCACGCCGATCCAGATGACGTACCCCGAGCAATTTGCCCTCGAGTGCCTGGCCGCAGCCGCCAAGGCCGCTAAAAAGCAGCAATCGTAAACCGTTATCAAGGAGCGACCATGGCGGCAACCGAACAGCAACACGAACAGGCGCTGGAAAAGTTTCTCGACGAGCGCCCGGAACTGCGCCACGAACTCGACAACCTCAACCCGCTGCTGGCCCAGGCCAAGGGCGAAACCGCGGCGCAGTTTCGCGACGAGCGTCTGCATGAAGCCTTCGAGGCGGAGGCCGAGCGCCGGGGTTTGTTTGCCTGGGAGTTGACGCTGCAACTGACCGCGGCCAGCGCCGAGGAATACGAAGCGCACCGTCGGGAAGTGCACAAGGAAGTGGCCGAGATGGCCGGCATGGACTGGCTCGAGTACTGCGAGCTCTATGGGTTGATTCCGTAACCTGCGTTCAAGGATGCCACCGCCGATGCTGCCATCAGCCTCCAGCCACCGCACCAGTCCGGGCCATCTGCATACCCAGAAATGGCGGGGACGCATCGGCCTGTCGCTGGTGGCCAGCCTCTCGGTGCTCGCCGGCATGACCGACGCCATCGGCTTCATGGCCAGCGGCGATTTCGTTTCGTTCATGAGCGGCAACACCACCCGTCTCGCCGTGGCCATCAGCGATGGCAATCTCGGGCTGACCTTGCGCCTGCTGATCCTGGTGCTCACGTTCATCGTCGGCAATGCCTTGGGCATCGTGGTCAGCCGTGTCGGTGGCCGTCGCGCGTTGCCCTTGCTGTTGTGCATCGCGATGCTGCTGTGTGCGGCGGCGGCCTGGCCCTATGAGGAGCAATTGCCGGCGCTGCTGGCGGCGATCATCGCGATGGGCATGCTCAATGCGGCCGTGGAGGAAGTGAACGGCCTGCCGGTCGGGCTGACGTATGTCACCGGTGCGCTGTCGCGCTTCGGTCGTGGGCTGGGGCGTTGGTTGCTTGGCGAGCGGCGCAATGGCTGGCGGGTGCAGTTGATTCCGTGGACCGGGATGTTTGTCGGCGCGGTGCTTGGCGCGGTGCTGGAGCATCACTTCGGGCTGAGGGCGTTGTTTGCGAGTGGGCTGTTGGCTGCGGCGCTGGGGGTGCTGTCGCTGAAGATTCCTCGGCGTTGGCAGCTGGGATATATGCCGCGCTGAATGTTGTGCTGACTGTTGGGGCCCCATCACGAGCAGGCTCACTCCTACAGGGTTTTGTGGTGGGTTTCGATTTTATGGACAATGCAAATCCCTGTAGGAGTGAGCCTGCTCGCGATGGCGGCAACTCGGTTTCCGGGAAAACCCCCTTCGCCGCCCCGCCGATAAAGCTTTATCATGCCCCCAGTTTCGCTGATCGAGTCCGTCATGAAGTTCGCCATCGCGCTGTTTTCCGCCGCCCATGCGCCCTCCTCGCGCCGCGCCTTGCTGTTTGCCCAGGCCGCGCTGGCCGGTGGGCATGAGATTGTCCGGCTGTTTTTCTATCAGGACGGCGTGCATAACGCTTCCGGCAGCGTGGTCACGCCTCAGGACGAGCAGGACTTGCCCAAGCAATGGCGCAAGTTCGTCACCGAGCATCAACTGGACGGCGTGGTCTGCATCGCGGCCGCCCTGCGCCGTGGGGTGTTGAACGAAGAAGAAGCCAGGCGCTACCAGCGTGACGCCGTGGCGGTGGGCGCGCCGTGGGAACTGTCCGGGCTCGGCCAGCTGCATGACGCGGTGCAGGACGCTGACCGCCTGATCTGTTTCGGAGGCGCCTGACATGCCTAAATCCTTGCTGATCATCAGCCGCCAGGCGCCGTGGTCCGGGCCGAGCGCGCGGGAAGCGCTGGACATCGTACTGGCCGGCGGCGCGTTCGACCTGCCGATCGGCCTGCTGTTTCTCGATGACGGTGTGTTCCAGCTCGCCGCACAACAGAACGCCAAGGCGCTGCACCAGAAAGACCTGAGCGCCAACCTGCAGGCTTTGCCGATGTTCGGTGTTGAAGACCTGTTCGTGTGTGGCGACAGCGCAGCTGAGCGTGGCCTGGACCCGAACGGCCTGTCCCTCGAAGAAGCCCAGGTGCTGACCGCGCACGAAATCACCGCGCTCATTGACCGTTACGACCAGGTGATCACCCTCTGATGTCGACTTTGCATGTGTTGTCTCATTCCCCGTTCGGCGACGATCGCCTGACCAGTTGCCTGCGCGTGATCGGCCCGAACGATGCGCTGTTGCTGACCGGTGACGCGGTGTACGCGTTGCAGCCCGGCACCGCGCCACTCGCCGCGCTGAACGCGCGCAACCCGACGCTGTTCGTGCTGGCCGAAGATGCCCAGGCCCGTGCGCTGGCGATTCCTGACACGGCCAAGGCCATCGACTACCCGGCCTTCGTCGAGCTGTCGATTCACTACGACAAGGTGAACAGTTGGCTATGAATTCACTGACCGTCGGCGCACGCGCCATCGAGCTGGACAAGGACGGTTTCCTGGTCGACCTCGACGACTGGTCCAACGACGTGGCTGCCGCCCTCGCCGCCGCCGAGGACATCGAGTTGAGTCCCGAACACTGGGAAATTCTCGAACTGCTGCGCAGCTTCTACGCCGAATTCCAGCTGTCCCCGGCGACGCGCCCGTTGATCAAGTACACCGCCATCAAGCTCGGCCCACTGAAAGGTAACAGCCTGCACCTGAACCGGCTGTTCAAAGGCACCCCTGCCAAACTCGCCGCGAAACTGGCGGGCCTGCCCAAACCGACGAATTGCTTATGACCGACTATCCGGCACTGACCCTCGAAACCCCTGCTGAACACCCCTTCGCCCAGTTCGTCCGGATCCTCGGCAAAGGCAAGCGCGGCGCCCGCGACCTGACGCGCGAAGAAGCCCGTGAAGCCATGGGCATGGTGCTCGACGACAAGGTCGAGGACACCCAACTCGGTGCGTTCCTGATGCTGCTGCGGCACAAGGAAGAAAGCGCCGAGGAAATGGCCGGTTTCACCGAAGCCTTGCGCGAACGCTTGCAGGCACCGGCACTGAACGTTGACCTGGACTGGCCGACGTACGCCGGCAAGAAGCGTCATCTGCCGTGGTACCTGCTGGCGGCCAAGTGCCTGGCGCAGAACGGTGTCCGGATCTTCATGCACGGCGGCGGCGCGCACACGGCCGGCCGCTTGTACAGCGAACAACTCCTCGACACCCTGAATATTCCCCTGTGCCGCAACTGGCAACAGGTCGGATCAGCCCTCGATAACGGCGGCCTGGCGTTCATGCCGCTGGTGGACTGGGCCCCCCAACTGCAGCGAATGATCGACCTGCGTAACACCCTGGGCCTGCGCTCACCGATCCATTCCCTGACACGCATCCTCAATCCACTGAGTGCGCGCTGCGGCCTGCAAAGCATTTTCCACCCGGGTTACCAGGCAGTGCATCGCGATGCCAGCGGCCTGCTCGGCGACACCGCGATTGTGGTCAAGGGCGATGGCGGCGAGATCGAGATCAACCCGGATGCCGACAGTCACTTGTACGGCACCACCGGCGGCGAAAGCTGGGACGAGGAATGGCCGCAGTTGTCGAGCCAGCGCCACGTCAAACCGGCCTCGCTCGAGCCCGAGCACATGAAAGCCGTGTGGCGCGGTGACGTGGTCGACAGCTACCCGCAAATGGCCCTGATTGCGACCATGGCCCTGGCCTTGCGCGGCCTCGGCCAGACGCGCGAGCAAGCTTTCGAAACGGCTCAGCAATATTGGGACGCTCGGGACAGATCGATTTAACTGATCATCATCGCCCAACCTTTGCGCTTTTTAATCGAACCTATCGGCATAGACTCTTCTCCAACGCTTATCGGTTGAGGAGTCTCGGACATGGGTTTGTTAGTTGAAGGTCGCTGGCATGACCAGTGGTACGAAAGCAGCAAGGACGGCGCGTTCCAACGGGAACAGGCGCAACGTCGCAACTGGGTGACCGCCGACGGCCAGCCGGGCCCGAGCGGTGTCGGTGGCTTCGCGGCTGAAGCCGGGCGCTATCACCTCTACGTGTCACTCGCCTGTCCGTGGGCGCATCGCACGCTGATCTTGCGCAAACTCAAAGGCCTCGAAAGCCTGATCGATGTGTCAGTGGTCAGCTGGCTGATGCTGGAAAACGGCTGGACCTTCGACCAAAGCCTGGGCTCCACCGGCGACAAACTCGATCACTTCAACTTCATGCACCAGCGCTACACCGCCGATGCCGCCGACTACACCGGCCGCGTGACGGTGCCAGTGCTCTGGGACAAACAGCAGAACCGCATCGTCAGCAACGAATCGGCGGAGATCATCCGCATGTTCAACAGCGCGTTTGATGACCTGACGGGCAATGACCTGGATTTCTACCCGCAGCCACTGCGCGCCGAAATCGATGCGCTGAACGAGCGGATTTATCCCGCCGTGAACAACGGCGTGTATCGCGCCGGGTTTGCCACCTCGCAGGCGGCGTATGAAGAAGCCTTCGATGGTTTGTTTGCGGAACTGGATCGACTGGAAGCGCTGCTCGGCGCCAATCGGTACCTGGTGGGCGAATACCTGACCGAAGCGGACATTCGGCTGTTCACCACGATCATTCGTTTTGACGCGGTTTACCACGGACACTTCAAGTGCAACCTGCGGCGGATTGCCGATTATCCGAACCTGTCGAACTGGCTGCGCGAGATTTATCAGTGGCCCGGGATTGCCGAGACGGTGGACTTTGAGCACATCAAGAATCACTACTATGGCAGCCACAAGACCATTAACCCGACAGGGGTTGTGCCTAAGGGGCCGAAGCAGGATTTCACGGCACCCCATGACCGGGCGCGGTTGAGCGGGAAAGGGGTTTGGCGCAGGGTTTGAGATATTTACAGGTTTTGAGGCCCCCATCGCCAGCAGGCTGGCTCCCACAGGGATTTGTGTGATGCCGAAGACTGCAGCCTCAACACAAATCCTGTGGGATTTTTGGGTGAGGCAAAGATTGCAGCTTCACCACAAATCCTGTGGGAGCCAGCCTGCTGGCGATGGCAGCGACGCGGTCTTCAGACCTGCGCCTGAGCCCCTTCAAACCACGCCAGTTTCTCGCGCAGTTGCACCACTTCCCCAACAATCACCAAGGTCGGCGCATGCACTTCGTGCTCCGCCACCATCCCTGGCAGATCCGCCAAGGTACCGGTGAACACCCGCTGATTAACCGTAGTGCCCTGCTGGATCAACGCCGCCGGGGTATCTGCGGCGCGACCATGCTTGATCAACTGCTCGCAGATGATCGGCAAGCCCACCAGCCCCATGTAAAACACCAGGGTTTGCGCCGGCGCGACCAGGTCGGCCCACGGCAAATCGGTGGAGCCATCTTTCAGGTGCCCGGTCACGAACCGTACTGACTGCGCGTAATCGCGATGCGTCAGCGGAATCCCGGCATACGCCGCGCAACCGCTGGCCGCCGTGATACCCGGCACGACCTGGAACGGAATGCCGTGGGCCGCCAGTTCCTCGATCTCTTCTCCGCCACGCCCGAAGATAAACGGATCACCGCCCTTCAACCGCACCACGCGCTTGCCCTGTTTGGCCAGGTCCACCAATTGCTGGTTGATCTGATCCTGCGGCACCGCGTGATCGGCGCGACGCTTGCCGACGTAAACCCGCTCGGCATCGCGACGGCATAATTCGAGAATCGCCGGCGCCACCAGACGGTCATACAGCACCACATCGGCTTGCTGCATCAGGCGCAGGGCGCGGAAGGTCAGCAGGTCGGGATCACCCGGCCCGGCGCCCACCAGGTACACTTCGCCCGTCGCCGTCGGGGCTTCGCCATCGATTTTTGCCTGCAACAGACGCTCGGCCTCGGCGCCCTGCCCGGCCAGCTGCCGGTCGGCAATCGGGCCCTGGAATACGTCTTCCCAGAACGCCCGACGCTGCTGCACATCCGGGAACAGACCTTTGACCTGGGTGCGAAAACGCGCCGCCAGACCGGCCAGTTGCCCGTACGTGGACGGAATCCAGGTTTCGATCTTGGCGCGGATCAACCGCGCCAGTACCGGCGCATCGCCGCCGCTGGACACGGCAATGATCAGCGGCGAACGGTCGACAATGGCCGGGAAAATCACGCTGCACAACGCAGGCGCATCCACCACATTGACCGGCACGCAACGCCGATGCGCGTCAGCAGACACCTGCGCGTTCAGCGGCTCGTCGTCGGTGGCGGCAATGATCAGCCCGCAACCGTCCAGATCCGCCTCGATGTAACCCCGCAGCAGGCACTGGCCACCGCTGCCGGCCACCAGTTCACGCAATTGCGGTTCTATTTCAGGCGCGACCACCCGCAGCAGCGCACCGGCTTCGGCCAGCAGGCGGGATTTGCGCAAGGCAATTTCCCCCCCACCGACAACCAACACACGACTGCCGCGAAGGTTATGAAACAGCGGCAGATAGTCCATTTAACCGATGACCTCAAGGCCACCCATGTACGGCTTCAGCACGTCAGGCACGCGGATCGAACCGTCGGCCTGCTGGTAGTTTTCCAGCACGGCCACCAGGGTACGACCGACTGCCAGACCCGAACCATTCAGGGTGTGAACCAGTTCTGGCTTGCCGGTTTCCGGGTTGCGGAAACGCGCTTGCATACGACGGGCCTGGAAATCGCCGCAGTTGGAGCACGACGAAATCTCGCGGTACTTGTCCTGGCTCGGAATCCACACTTCCAGGTCGTAAGTCTTGACGGCGCTGAAGCCCATGTCGCCGGTGCACAGGGCGATGGTGCGATAAGGCAGCCCCAGCAATTGCAGGACTTTCTCGGCATTGGCGGTCAGGCCTTCCAACGCGTCCATCGAGGTCGACGGCTCAACGATCTGCACCATCTCGACCTTGTCGAACTGGTGCTGGCGGATCATGCCGCGAGTGTCGCGACCCGAGGCACCGGCTTCACTGCGGAAGCACGGCGTGTGGGCGACGAACTTGATCGGCAGCAGTTTCGAATCGACGATCTCGCCGGCCACGATGTTGGTCAGCGACACTTCAGCGGTCGGGATCAGGTACAGATCGGCTTCGCCTTCACGCGCGATCTTGAACAGGTCTTCTTCGAATTTCGGCAGCTGACCGGTGCCCTGCAGGGCTGGCGCTTGAACCAGGTAAGGCGTGTAAGCCTCTTCGTAACCGTGTTCGCTGGTGTGCAGGTTGATCATGAACTGCGCCAGGGCGCGGTGCATACGGGCGATCGGGCCGCGCAGCAGGGCGAAACGCGCGCCGGACAGCTTGGCGGCGGTTTCGAAGTCCAGCCAGCCGAACTTCTCGCCCAGTGCCACATGGTCCTGGACCGGGAAGTCGAACGCAGTCGGGGTGCCCCAGCGGCGTACTTCGACGTTGCCGTCTTCGTCTGCGCCGATCGGTACGGATTCGTGCGGCAGGTTCGGGATACCGAGAACGATCGAATCCAGTTCGGTCTGGATGCCGTCCAGTTCGACTTTACCGGCGCTCAGCTCGTTGGCCATGCGCTCGACATCCGCCATCAGCGGTGCAATGTCTTCGCCGCGCTGCTTGGCCTGACCGATGGATTTGGAACGGGCATTACGCTCAGCCTGCAGTGCTTCGGTGCGGGTCTGGACGGTCTTGCGCTGTTCTTCCAGCGCTTCGATGCGCGCAACATCCAGCGTGTAGCCACGGGATGCCAGGCGGTCCGCTACGTCCTGAAGGTTGCTACGTAACAGTTTGGAATCGAGCATGTCGGTTTCTCGTTTATCAAAGTTTGGTCAAGGACAGGCCGGCCCAGGTGGCAAGCAGCCCGCCGAATACGCTGATGGCCGCATAGCCCAGGGCCAGCGGCACCTGCCCGCTTTCCAGCAAGCGCACCGTATCCAGTGAAAAGGATGAAAAAGTCGTCAGCCCCCCGAGGAAGCCGACCATCAACCCGGCGCGCACCTCAATCGGCACCTCCGGGCGTATCAAAAACAGACCGTACAGAACGCCGATCAGCAAACAGCCCACGATATTAACGGCCAGCGTCGCGGTATAGAAGTGCCGCGGCCAATTAGCGTTGACCCAATTGCCTGTGGCAAAGCGTAGTAGCGTGCCGGCGATACCGCCGATTGAAACGGCAATGACCAGTGGAATCACTATTTTCTCCGCTGCCTGGGACTGAGACGATCAAGTTGTGCGAGGTGATTGAGCTTTTCGCCGATCTTCAACTCCAGGCCACGGGGCACGGGTTGATAGAACGGCTGCGGTTCGAGTTCTTCCGGAAAATAATCTTCGCCCGCCGCGTAGGCATCCGGTTCATCGTGGGCGTAGCGGTATTCGTCGCCGTAACCGAGTTGCTTCATCAGTTTGGTCGGCGCGTTGCGAAGGTGCAGCGGCACTTCCAGAGAACCGTGTTCGGTGGCGCTGCGCATGGCCGCTTTGAAGCCCATGTACACCGCATTGCTTTTCGGCGCGCACGCCAAGTAAGTGATGGCCTGCGCCACCGCCAACTCGCCTTCGGGGCTGCCGAGGCGCTCCTGCACTTCCCACGCCGCCAGGCACAGGCTCAGCGCACGCGGGTCGGCGTTGCCGATGTCTTCGCTGGCCATGCGCACCACGCGCCGGGCCAGGTACAGCGGGTCGCAGCCGCCGTCGATCATCCGTGCGAACCAGTACAGCGCGCCATCCGGGTTGGAACCGCGCACCGATTTATGCAGCGCGGAAATCTGGTCGTAGAACGCTTCGCCGCCCTTGTCGAACCGCCGACGGGTGTCGCCGAGCAGGCTTTGCAGCAGGTCGACGCCGATCTCGCTGTTGTCTTCGGCAAGATCGGAAGCGTTTTCCAGCAGGTTGAGCAGACGCCGGCCATCGCCGTCGGCGGCGGACAACAGCATCTGGAAGCCTTCATCGCTGAGGGTAAGCTGCCGTTTGCCCAGGCCTCGCTCTTCGGTCAGTGCGCGATGCACCAGTTTGCGCAGGGCGGCTTCGTCGAGGCTCTTGAGCACGTAGACGCGTGCCCGGGAGAGCAAGGCGTTATTCAGTTCGAACGAGGGGTTTTCGGTGGTTGCACCGATGAAAATCAGCGTGCCGTCTTCGACATACGGCAGGAAGGCGTCCTGCTGCGATTTGTTGAAGCGGTGCACTTCATCGACGAACAGAATGGTGCGCTTGCCGTATTGACCGGCCTGTTGCTTGGCGATTTCCACCGCCTGGCGGATTTCCTTCACCCCGGCCAGTACTGCCGATACGGTTTCGAAGTGCGCATCCGACACTTCCGCCAGCAACCGCGCCAGGGTGGTCTTACCCACGCCCGGCGGGCCCCAGAAAATCATCGAGTGCAGGGCGCCCTGCTCCAGCGCTTCGCGCAAAGGCTTGCCGCGAGCGAGCAGGTGTTCCTGACCGACGTACTCATCCAGGTTGGCCGCACGCAAGCGGGCGGCCAAGGGCTGAGCAATCGGGGCACTGCGAAACAGGTCCATCACGTGCGGTTGAAACCTCTCTTCACTACGCAATTCTCAAGTCTGGCGAAATCCTGTGGCGAGGGAGCTTGCTCCCGCTGGACTGCACAGCAGTCCCATTTTGGGGGGCGCTTCGCACCCCAGCGGGAGCAAGCTCCCTCGCCACACAGGCTCGCTCCTACAGGTTCTGCGCCTTACTCTTGGATCACGTCCGCGCCTTTCGGGATGTCGAACTTGAACTTGGACGCCGGGATCGGCTCGTTGGCCTTCACCCCGGTGAACAGGATATTGGTGCGCTGGCCGACGCTGTCGATCAGTTGCATGTCATTGACCAGGCCATTGCGGAACGACAGGCGCAGGCTGTCGAACAGGGTGTCCTTGGTTTTCGGCTTCAGGGTGAAGTCGATCACGCCGCCGGCTTCCTTGGCGCTGATATCGAAGCTCTGGCTGATCTTGGACACGTCACCGGACAGCAGCAGCGCCGGGGTCTGGGTCAGGCGCTGATCGAGGTTCTTGATCGTGACCTGCTCCAGGTCCGGGTCCCACAGGGACACTTTCTTGCCATCGGACACCATCAGTTGTTCTTGCGGCGCATCGGTGTGCCAGTAGAACAGGCCAGGACGCTGCAGCGACATCTGCCCGGCGGTTTCCTGCAACTGGGTGCCGCTGCCGTCGAGGGTCAGCTGGGAGAAACGCGCGGTCAGGGTCTGGGATTTTTCCAGCAGTTGGGTCAGACGCGCCACGTCCTTGTCATCGGCGTGGGCCGAGAGCGTGGTCAAAGCCAGTACCGGCAGCAACAGCATGCGGATAAGACGCATGGGAGTCCTCATAACATTCGTGGGGAGTGCGATGACGCATCACTGCGCCCTCGCTTTTCAATTCAAGGCATCAAATCAAATCAGTCGCGTACCGGGCCAGGCGCCAGGACTTCACGCGAACCGTTGGTATTCATGGAGGTCACGACCCCGGCCATTTCCATGGCTTCGATCATGCGCGCGGCGCGGTTGTAGCCGATCTTCAGTTTGCGCTGAACCGCAGAGATCGACGCGCGACGGCTTTCCAGGACGAACTGCACCGCTTCGTCGTACAGGGCATCGGTTTCGGCATCGTCATCACCGCCACCGCCGCCGCCGTTTTCAAAGCCGCTGCCCGCCTCTTCGACGCCGGCGAGAATTTCGTCGTTGTACTCCGGCGCACCGCGCAGTTTCCAGGCCTCGACCACCCGGTGAACCTCGTCATCGGAAACGAAGGCACCGTGGACGCGGATTGGCAGGCTGGTGCCCGGCGGCATGTAGAGCATGTCACCGTGACCCAGCAATTGTTCGGCGCCGCCCTGGTCGATGATGGTCCGGGAGTCGATTTTGCTCGACACCTGGAACGCCATGCGCGTCGGGATGTTGGCCTTGATCAGACCGGTGATCACGTCGACCGACGGACGCTGGGTCGCGAGGATCAAGTGGATACCGGCCGCACGGGCTTTCTGCGCGATACGGGCGATCAGTTCTTCAACTTTCTTGCCGACGATCATCATCATGTCGGCGAATTCGTCGACCACCACGACAATGGTCGGCAGCTTGGTCAGCAGCGGCGCTTCATCGTGGATGCTTTCGCGTTTGTACAACGGATCGCTCAACGGCTCGCCGGCGTCCTGGGCTTCCTTGACCTTGGCGTTGAAGCCGGACAGGTTACGCACGCCCATCTTCGCCATCAGTTTGTAGCGGCGCTCCATCTCCGCCACGCTCCAGCGCAGGGCGTTGGCCGCGTCCTTCATGTCGGTCACGACCGGGCACAGCAAGTGCGGAATGCCTTCGTAGATCGACAGCTCAAGCATTTTCGGGTCGATCATGATCAATTTGGCGTCTTCAGGGCCGGACTTGAACAGGATCGACAGGATCATCGCGTTCACACCCACCGACTTACCGGAACCGGTCGTACCGGCCACCAGCAAGTGCGGCATTTTCGCCAGGTCGGTGATGACCGGCTTGCCGCCGATGTCATGACCAAGGGCGAGCGTGACCGGGGATTTGAAGTTGTCGTACTCAGGGGTCGACAGCACCTCGGAAAAGCGCACGATCTGGCGGTCTTCGTTAGGAATCTCGATACCGACAGTGGTCTTGCCCGGAATCACTTCCACCACGCGCACGCTGGTCACGGCCAGGGAGCGCGCCAGGTCTTTCGCCAGGTTGGAGATGCGACTGACCTTGACCCCGGCGGCCGGCTGGATTTCGTAACGGGTAATGACCGGGCCCGGGTGAATCGAGTCCACCGAGACTTCGACCCCGAATTCCTTGAGCTTGATTTCCAGCAAGTGGCCGACCGCTGCCAGGGATTCAGGCGAGTAATTGAGCTGTTTCTTTTCGGCCGGGTCGAGAATCGAGATCGGCGGCAAGGTGCCTTCGACGGCGCTGTCGACGAACAGCGGTGCCTGCTTCTCTTTTTCGACGCGTTTGCTCGGAGCAGCAGGTTTGGGCGGCGCGGGGGCAATCACTGGCGGCACCTGCTTCTCGCGCTCCTGCATGTGTTTGCTCAGCGCTTGTTCGCGCTCGATCAGGCGTTCCTTGACCTTGGCCTGCTCGCGCTTGTCGGTAACGGTCGGCGCGACCACGTCATGCACGCGGTCATCGACTTCACGTAGCTGTGCGACGAGCTGCTTGCGTTCGACCCGGGCGGCCCACCAGCGATTGGCCGCGCCCTGGAACAATTCGAACAGGTCGAGGGTGATCTTGCCGGTGACGTCCATCACCTTGAACCACGACAGGTCAGTAAACACCGTCAGGCCAAACAGGAACAACGCGATGAACAGCAGCGTGCTGCCCTGAATATTCAGGGCGTTCTTGGCCAGGTCACCCAGGCTTTCGCCCAATGCGCCGCCCGCACCGGCCGGCAGACCGGTCGCCGCATGGAAGTGGATATGTGCCAGCGCGGCGCCCGACAGCACCAGGAATACCAGGCCGATCAGGCGCCATGAGAACAGCCAGCCGCTCCACTGCCACGGCTCGTGGCGCTGACGGAAGATCTGATAGGCCTTGATCGCCAGCAACAACGGGAAGATGTAGGCGAAGTAACCCAGCACCATGAACAGGATATCGGCGCTGTAAGAGCCGACCGGGCCGCCGAAGTTCTGCACATCGTCGATCTTGCTGTTATGGCTCCAGCCCGGATCGTCCTTGCCGTACGTCAACAAGGCCATCATCAGGAACAGGCACAAGCCGCCGATGGCGATCAATGCACCTTCCTTGAGCCGGTAGTGCAAGTGTTGGCGCCAGAGCGGAACGACGACTGTTTTGGGTGCTGCGGTGGATTTCTTCAAAACGCTTCTTTTCCTGCGCCAATGGCGCGTCCATCTGTTGAATGACTATAAAAAAACTGCCCAATCCAGGCAGGTAAAAAAGTTAACAGGCGCAACTGGGACTACTTTTAACACTACGCTCCGGTTTTTATAAACATGGAGCGCACCGAATATTACGTAACACGTCGGCATTGTACGGGTTTGTTCGTCCGATGCCATGCTTCAAACCCCTGAGTACAGCATAGCCAAGTGCCCAAGACACGCAGTTCAATTTGAGCATGCATTCTCTTTTGTGACAAAGGCTTATGAGGTGTTTTTATGAGCGAAGCGAAGCATTCCCGCCTGATCATTCTGGGTTCCGGCCCTGCCGGTTACAGCGCGGCCGTCTATGCCGCCCGCGCCAACCTCAAACCCGTTGTCATGACCGGCATACAGGCAGGTGGCCAGCTCACTACCACCGTCGAAGTCGATAACTGGCCCGGTGACGTCGAAGGACTGACCGGACCGGTACTGATGGAACGCATGCAAAAACACGCCGAGCGTTTTGACACAGAGATCGTCTACGACCACATCCATACCGCCAAGTTGCAACAACGCCCGTTCGAACTTGTCGGCGACGGCGGCACTTACACCTGCGATGCGCTGATCATTGCCACCGGCGCCTCGGCGCAATATTTAGGGCTGCCCTCGGAAGAAACGTTCGCCGGCAAAGGCGTTTCAGCCTGCGCGACGTGCGATGGTTTCTTCTACCGCAAACAAGTGGTCGCGGTCATAGGGGGCGGCAACACAGCCGTTGAAGAGGCGCTGTACCTGTCGAACATTGCCAAGGAAGTTCATCTGATCCACCGTCGCGACAAGTTGCGCGCGGAGAAAATTCTTCAGGACAAGCTCTTCGACAAAGCCGCCAACGGCAATATTCGCCTGCACTGGAACCAGAACCTGGACGAAGTACTGGGCGATGCCAGCGGCGTGACCGGCGCACGCCTGCGAGACAGTCACACCGGGCAAACCAGCGAATTGTCACTGGCTGGCGTGTTCATCGCCATCGGCCACAAGCCCAACACCGACCTGTTCATCGGGCAACTGCCCATGCGCGACGGCTACCTTTTGGTCCGGGGCGGCAACGACGGTGATGCCACCGCTACCGAAATCCCCGGCGTATTTGCGGCAGGCGACGTCGCTGATCATGTCTATCGCCAGGCCGTGACGTCTGCCGGCGCCGGTTGCATGGCCGCACTGGACGCTGAAAAATACCTCGACGACATTCCGACCGTTTGACGGCAAACTGGATGGCGGGCCGACCAGCCCGCCACCGCCCTCCCCTTCTGTAAGCCCGGATACCATGCTGACTTGGTTACAACGCAACACCCTGACCTTCCCGCCCCTGGAAAAAGCCATGCGCGATCCCAACGGGCTGCTGGCTGCGGGCGGTGATCTGTCTGCCGATCGCCTGATCCAGGCCTATCGCCACGGCTGTTTTCCGTGGTTCTCGGAAGGCCAGCCGATTCTCTGGTGGTCGCCGGATCCGCGCACGGTATTGTTTCCCGACGAACTGCATGTGTCGCGCAGCTTGAACAAGTTGTTGCGCCAACAGCGTTATCAAGTGACCTTCGATCTGGATTTTGAAGCCGTCATTCAAGCGTGCGCCGCGCCTCGTGATTATGCCGACGGGACCTGGATTACCGAGGCGATGCAGAACGCCTACCTCGACCTGCATCGGCGCGGCTACGCGCATTCGGTGGAGGTCTGGGACGAAGGAGAGCTGGTGGGCGGGCTCTATGGCCTGGCGATGGGTCAGCTGTTTTTCGGCGAATCCATGTTCAGCCGCGCCGACAACGCCTCGAAGTTTGGCTTTGCCACACTGGTCCGACATCTGAAAGACTCGGGGTTCGTGCTGATCGACTGCCAGATGCCGACCGACCACCTGCACAGTCTCGGCGCCCGGGCGATTCCACGCCGGGTGTTTGCGGACTACCTTGCGCAGCATCTGGACCAGCCCAACCGCGCCAGCTGGGTTTGCTGAGCGGCTTTTGCGCGAGTGGCTTACACTTAATTCAAAGCTTATACCGAGGGTTGATCATGACCGAGTTGGCGCGTTTGAAGTTTTATGCCACTCAGCCCCACTCTTGCAGTTATCTGCCCGAGGAGCAGGCGACTACGCTGTTTCTCGACCCTAGCCAGCCCATGGATGTGCATGTCTACGCAGACCTGTCCGAAATGGGTTTTCGTCGCAGCGGCGATCATCTCTACCGGCCCCATTGCCAGAATTGCAATGCGTGCGTACCGGCGCGCATCCCTGTCGCTCAGTTCACGCCTAACCGTCAGCAGAAACGCATTTTCAAACGCAATGCCGATCTGCAGGTGCGCCCGGCGAAGCCGCAGTTCAGCGAAGAGTATTTCGACCTCTATCAGCGCTATATCGAGCAACGGCATGCCGATGGCGACATGTACCCGCCCAGTCGCGATCAGTTTGCGACGTTCCTGGTGCGGGACCTGCCCTTTTCGCGTTTCTATGAGTTTCGTCTCGACGGCCGGTTGCTGGCCGTAGCCGTCACCGATCTGCTGCCCAACGGTCTCTCGGCGGTCTACACCTTCTACGAACCCGGTGAGGAGCGCCGGAGCCTGGGGCGCTACGCGATCCTGTGGCAAATCGGCGAGGCCCGGCGACTGGGGCTGGAAGCGGTCTATTTGGGCTACTGGATCAAAAACTGCAAAAAGATGAGCTACAAGACCCAATATCGCCCCATCGAACTGCTGGTTAACCAGCGCTGGGTCATCCTGAACTAGAGCAAACCCTAAACCCCTTGGCTTAAACCCCATTTTTCGGGCACAATGCACGCCGCTTTTGCCTGGCGCAGTTGCACCGGGCCATTCATTGGACACCGAGGGCTTTACTGCATGTCGAAAGAAGACAGCTTCGAAATGGAAGGCACTGTCGTCGACACCCTGCCCAACACCATGTTTCGTGTGGAGTTGGAAAATGGGCACGTCGTAACCGCGCATATTTCCGGCAAGATGCGCAAGAACTACATTCGTATTCTTACCGGTGACAAAGTGCGCGTCGAGCTGACGCCCTATGACTTGAGCAAAGGGCGCATCACTTACCGCGCTCGCTAAGGTTGGAGCGAGCTTGCTCGCGAAAAACCTGAGAGCAACGCGTCAAGTCAGACACCCCTGCTTCATCGTTGACGAGCATCGCGAGCAAGCTCGCTCCTACAGTGACGGAGCCCGCTCGCTAATCAAGTCAATACAAAACGCCCGGTTTATGCCGGGCGTTTTTGTATCTGCGTTTTTTTGTTTTTGGGTGATGCCGGGTAATGGTTCCGCCCTTACGGCGAGTCACTTGGAAAAGCGCCAAGTAACCAAGCGCTCCTGCCCCTTTCGTTCGGTGCCTCGCTAAGGCTCGGCATGCCCTCAAGGGTGCAAATACGGCAAAAGCACCGCGAGGCGGCCTGAAAGCCGACCTGATTTTCGAGGATGTGCCCAGTTCAAAAATGTGGGAGCCAGCCTGCTGGCGATGGACACACAGACACCGCGATCCTCCAGACAGGGCGCGTTATCGTTGACGTCCATCGCCAGCAGGCTGGCTCCCACAGGGGGAATGCTGACACCCGCAAAAGCCAGGTCGGCTTTAAGGCCGCCTCGCGGTGCTTTTGCCGTATTTGCACCCTCGAGGGCATGCCGAGCCTTAGCGAGACACCGAGTGGTGGGGCAAGAGCCTTTTGCTTACTTTTTGCTGGGCCGGCACTCCGACTCTTGGAAAAGTGCGTCGCCGTAACGGCGAAACCAATATCCGCCGCAACCGAAGAAACGGATAAGCCCCCCAAAGAAAAAAGGCGCCCGAAGGCGCCTTTCTCTTTACCGCAACAAACAATCGTCAGGCCATTTCCGCCGTGGTTTCGAACTCGAAGGTCAGCTCGCCATCCTTCAGGTCGATGTGAACCACACCACCATGGTCCGCCAGTTCGCCGAACAGGATCTCTTCCGCCAGCGGACGCTTGATCTTGTCCTGGATCAGACGCGCCATCGGACGAGCCCCCATTGCCGAGTCGTAACCACCCGCCGCCAGCCAACTGCGCGCGGCATCGGTCACTTCCAGCTGCACGCGCTTGTCTTCCAGCTGCGCCTGAAGCTCGGTAAGGAACTTGTCCACCACGCTTTTGATAACCTCATGACTGAGGCGACCAAACTGGATAATGGTGTCCAGACGGTTGCGGAACTCTGGCGTGAAGCTCTTCTTGATCACTTCCATCGCATCGGACGAGTGGTCCTGATGGGTGAAACCAATCGAAGCACGTGCTGCCGTTTCGGCACCGGCGTTGGTCGTCATGATGACGATCACGTTACGGAAGTCCGCCTTGCGCCCGTTGTTATCGGTCAGCGTACCGTGGTCCATGACCTGCAACAGCAGGTTGAAGACTTCCGGATGCGCCTTCTCGATCTCATCGAGCAACAGCACGCAGTGAGGCTGCTTGGTGATGGCTTCGGTCAGCAGACCGCCCTGATCGAACCCGACATAGCCTGGAGGTGCACCGATCAGACGCGATACGGTGTGGCGCTCCATGTACTCGGACATGTCGAAACGAACCAGTTCGATGCCCAGCGCCTTGGCCAACTGACGCGCCGCTTCGGTTTTACCGACACCGGTAGGCCCTGCGAACAGGAACGAACCGACAGGCTTGTCAGGCGACTTGAGGCCGGCACGGGACAGTTTGATCGCCGTCGACAGCGAGTCGATCGCCGCGTCCTGACCAAACACCGTCAGCTTCAGGTCACGCTCAAGGTTACGCAGCAACTCTTTGTCGGAGCTGGTGACGTGCTTAGGCGGAATCCGCGCGATTTTCGCGACGATGTCCTCGACCTGAGGCACTTCGATGCGTTTTACGCGTTTCTCGACCGGCTGCAGGCGCTGGTAGGCACCCGCCTCGTCGATCACGTCGATGGCCTTGTCCGGCATGTGCCGGTCATTGATGTAGCGCGAGGCCAGTTCAGCCGCCGCACGCAACGCTTCATCGCTGTATTCGATGTTGTGGTGCGCTTCGAAACGACCTTTCAGGCCGCGCAGGATACCGATGGTGTCTTCCACCGAAGGCTCCGACACATCGACCTTCTGGAAGCGCCGGGCCAAGGCACGGTCCTTCTCGAAGATCCCGCGGAATTCCTGGAACGTGGTCGAGCCGATGCAACGGATATCACCCGAGGACAGCAATGGCTTGAGCAGGTTCGAGGCGTCCATGACGCCACCGGACGCGGCACCCGCACCGATAATGGTGTGGATCTCGTCGATGAACAGGATCGCCTGCGGACGTTTCTTCAGCTCATTGAGCAACGCCTTGAAGCGCTTCTCGAAATCGCCGCGGTATTTGGTCCCGGCCAGCAAGGCACCCAGATCGAGGGAATACACCACGCTGTTGGCCAGCAGGTCCGGCACTTGGTTGTCGACGATACGTTTGGCCAGGCCTTCGGCAATCGCGGTTTTACCCACGCCCGCCTCGCCCACCAGCAGCGGATTGTTTTTGCGACGGCGCGCCAGGATCTGCGCGACACGCTCGACTTCGAGCTCACGACCTACCAACGGATCGATTCGACCCTGGCGCGCGAGTTCGTTGAGGTTGCTGGCATAAGCATCCAGAGGATTGCCTGAAGAAGAAGACTCACCGCCCTCGTCGTCCTGCATATCTTGCTCACCTTCAGAGTGATCGCCATGCCCCGGCACTTTGGAAATGCCGTGGGCGATGTAGTTGACGACATCGATGCGCGCAACGCTCTGCTGTTTCAGCAGGAACACTGCCTGACTCTCTTGCTCACTGAAGATCGCAACCAGCACGTTGGCGCCGGTCACTTCGCGTTTACCCGAGCTCTGTACGTGGAACACAGCACGCTGCAGGACACGCTGGAAGCCCAGGGTAGGTTGGGTCTCGCGATCCTCGTCATGAACGGGGATCAGCGGCGTGGTGGAGTCGATGAACTCCTGCAGATCATGCTTGAGTTTGTCGAGGTTGGCGCCGCAGGCACGCAAAACGGTGGCGGCAGCCTCATTGTCCAATAAGGCCAGCAGGAGATGTTCTACGGTCATGAATTCATGACGTTTCGAACGAGCCTCCTTGAAGGCAAGATTGAGGGTGACTTCGAGCTCGCGGTTTAACATAGCTTCACCTCATACCCAAGTGTCCGGCGATTAACCGTCCTTCTCGATTTCACAGAGTAGCGGATGCTGGCTTTCCCTGGCGTACTGGTTGACCTGCATGGCCTTGGTCTCGGCGATGTCGCGGGTAAACACTCCACATACTGCCCGTCCTTCTGTGTGGACGGCCAGCATGACCTTGGTCGCCAGCTCGCGATTCAGGTTAAAAAACACCTCGAGCACTTCGACGACGAAATCCATCGGTGTGTAGTCATCATTGAACAAAACCACCTTGTACATCGGCGGTGCCTGTAAAGCAGGCTTCGCCTCCTGAACAGCAATGCCTGCGGAATCGTCGTCATGCTCCTCCGGATGATCTTTCTGGAGAGTCGGGCGATCCTGATTGAATGTTAGTCGAATCTGGCTGATTGCATGCATGGAAAGAAAGGTTCGTCAGTTGTGCGAATACAGTAGTGGGGACGGTTATGAACGTTTTCAACTCCGACTGCCGGGTCACCTTGACTATCGGCAAAACGGTGTTACAACCAATAGAGCCCACAGTGGGTAAAAAAGGTCCGCGGAGTCAATCTTATTTGCAAGATCGACTGCGGATGTACTGGATGATACTCCAGTGATGGAGTCTGTTGCAGAGGGATATGAGCATGGCAGTCGGTAAGGTGAAGTGGTTCAACAATGCAAAAGGGTTCGGTTTCATTAACACCGACGCCAGAGAAGGTCGTGACGAGGACGGCAAGGAAATCGATTTTTTTGCCCACTACTCCGCCATTGACATGGAGGGCTACAAAACCCTCAAGGCTGGACAGGTCGTCAATTTCGAAATCGTTCAGGGCCCCAAAGGCCTGCACGCGGTGAAGATCACGGCTGCGACCGTTGAAAACGCGCACACCACTCCCGCCACCCAGCAGGACACCGTACCAAACTGACGCCACCCGTCATCCAGTCATGAAAAAACCGCCCGAAGGCGGTTTTTTTTATGACAAGTCGCTTACATGTGCGAAATCAGTGCATCACCGAACCCGGAGGACGATACCAGCTTCGCACCGTCCATCAGACGTTCGAAGTCATAGGTCACGGTCTTCGCGGAAATCGCGCCGTTGGTGCCCTTGATGATCAGGTCGGCCGCTTCGGTCCAGCCCAGATGGCGCAGCATCATCTCTGCGGACAGGATCAGCGAGCCCGGGTTGACCTGGTCCTTGCCGGCGTACTTCGGCGCGGTACCGTGGGTCGCTTCGAACATGGCGATGGTGTCGGACAGGTTGGCACCCGGCGCGATACCGATACCGCCCACTTCCGCCGCCAGGGCGTCGGAGAGGTAGTCGCCGTTCAGGTTCAGGGTGGCGATCACATCGTATTCGGCCGGGCGCAGCAGGATCTGCTGGAGCATGGCGTCGGCGATGGCATCCTTGACGATGACGTTCTTCCCGGTTTTCGGGTTCTTGAACTGCATCCATGGACCGCCGTCGAGCAGGGTTGCGCCGAATTCTTCAGCGGCCACTTCGTAGGCCCATTCCTTGAAGGCACCTTCGGTGAACTTCATGATGTTGCCTTTGTGCACGATGGTCAGCGAATCGCGATCATTATCGACCACATACTGCAATGCCTTGCGCGCCAGACGCTTGGTGCCCTGCAGGGAGACCGGCTTGACGCCGATGCCGCAATTTTCGTCGAAACGGATCTTGGTGACGCCCATTTCTTCTTTGAGGAACTTGATGACCTTGGTCGCTTCCGGCGAACCGGCCTTCCACTCGATGCCGGCGTAGATGTCTTCCGAGTTCTCACGGAAGATGGTCATGTCGACGTCGCCGGGCTTCTTGACCGGGCTTGGCACACCTTCAAACCAGCGCACCGGACGCAGGCACACATAAAGGTCGAGCTGTTGACGCAGCGCCACGTTCAGGGAACGGATGCCACCGCCCACCGGCGTGGTCAACGGGCCCTTGATGGAAACCACGTAATCCTTGACTGCGTCCAGGGTTTCCTGAGGCAGCCAGGTGTCCTGATCGTAAACCTGAGTCGCTTTCTCCCCGGCGTAGACTTCCATCCAGGAAATTTTGCGCTCGCCGCCGTAAGCCTTCTTAACAGCAGCATCGACAACCTTGATCATGACCGGGCTGATATCAACACCAATACCATCGCCTTCGATGAAGGGAATGATCGGGTTGTTAGGAACATTGAGAGAATGGTCCGCGTTGACGGTGATTTTTTCGCCGACGGCTGGAACCTGAATCTTCTTGTATCCCATGCTGAACTCCATTGTTTGGATTGAACATCTGGCTTCGACCGAGCGTACCCCAGTTAAATCGGCACGCAAACCCTCTGTTCTGCCCATCTGCCGCAAAGCTGCACAGTTCGCGAGCTACAAGCCTGAAAGCAAAGGGAAAAGCGCCAAACTCAAGCACGGCAAATGACTCTACGCCTCACCCTCCCCTGCGACCTTTAGACCAATGGACGACGATCGTCGTGTATGAACCATCGGCAGATTGCCAGCTACCTATGTATAATGCCGCCCGCTGACCACAGAGTCACGACGGCCGACCTCTCCTGCCACTGAATAAGTAGCCGAGAATTCTGGCCTGAAAAGCAGGATTGTTATCGCAATCCAACCGCTTGCCGCTCGACTGATGCACCCAACATCACCGCGCACAATCTCGACATTCGGCTCATGGATGACTTTGAACGAACGCGCTTACCCGGCGCCCCTCGAGTTTCTGCGCACGCTTTAGCATAGAAGAGAGAGTTAATCCGAATATGCCCACCCGCTCGAAGATCATCTATACCTTCACCGACGAAGCTCCCGCCCTCGCCACCTATTCACTGTTGCCTATCGTAGAGGCCTTCACCGCCTCGGCTGATATCGCCGTTGAAACCCGCGATATTTCTCTTGCAGGGCGCATTCTGGCCAGCTTCCCCGAGCAATTGGGTGACAAAGCCGTAGCCGACCACCTCGCCGAACTGGGCGACCTGGCCGTTACGCCTGAAGCCAACATCATCAAGTTGCCGAACATCAGCGCTTCGGTTCCGCAACTGCAAGCCGCGATCACCGAGCTGCAAGCCCAGGGCTTCGCAGTGCCTGACTACCCTGAAACCGTGACCAGCGACGCCGACAAGCTCGCCAAGTCGCGTTACGACAAGATCAAGGGCAGCGCGGTAAACCCGGTTCTGCGCGAAGGCAACTCCGATCGCCGCGCACCGCTGTCGGTGAAGAACTACGCACGCAAGCACCCGCATAAAATGGGCGCCTGGGCCAAAGACTCCAAGTCTCACGTCGCTCACATGAGCACCGGCGATTTCTACGGCAGCGAAAAAGCTGCCCTGATCGACGCTGCTGACGCCGTCAAAATCGAACTGATCGCTCAAGACGGCACCACCACCGTCCTGAAAGAAAAGACCACTGTGCAAGCCGGTGAGATCCTTGATTGCGCGGTCATGAGCAAAAACGCTCTGCGCAGCTTCATCGCTGCCGAGATCGAAGACGCCAAAGCCAAGGGCGTGCTGCTGTCGGTTCACCTGAAAGCCACCATGATGAAGGTTTCCGACCCGATCATGTTCGGCCAGATCGTTGCCGAGTTCTATAAAGACGCACTGGCCAAGCACGCTGACGTGCTGGCACAGATCGGCTTCAACCTGAACAACGGCATCGGCGACCTGTACGCTCGCATCAAGGCCCTGCCGGCCGAGCAGCAAGCGCAGATCGAAGCGGACATCCAGGCGGTCTACGCCGTGCGTCCGTCGTTGGCCATGGTCAACTCCGACAAGGGCATCACCAACCTGCACGTGCCGAGCGACGTCATCGTCGACGCCTCGATGCCGGCCATGATCCGTGACTCCGGCAAAATGTGGGGCACCGACGGCCAGCTGCACGACACCAAGGCTGTGATCCCGGATCGCTGCTACGCCACCATCTACCAGGCAGTGATTGAAGACTGCAAGGTCAACGGCGCCTTCGATCCGACCACCATGGGCAGCGTGCCAAACGTTGGCCTGATGGCGAAAAAGGCCGAAGAGTACGGCTCGCACGACAAGACTTTCCAGATCAAGACCAACGGTGTTGTCCGCGTGACCGACAGCAAAGGCGCCATGTTGCTGGAACAGTCGGTTGAAGCCGGCGACATCTTCCGCATGTGCCAGACCAAAGACGCGCCGATCCAGGATTGGGTCAAACTGGCCGTCAACCGTGCTCGCGCCAGCAGCACCCCAGCGATTTTCTGGCTGGACCCAATGCGCGCCCACGACGGCGTAGTGATCGAGAAAGTTCAGGCTTACCTGAAGGATCACGACACGTCGGGCCTGGACATCCGCATCATGTCGCCAGTCGACGCGATGGCCTTCACCCTGGGCCGCACCCGCGAAGGCAAGGACACCATCTCGGTGACCGGCAACGTATTGCGCGACTACCTGACTGACCTGTTCCCGATCATGGAACTGGGCACCAGCGCCAAGATGCTGTCGATCGTTCCGCTGATGAATGGCGGCGGTCTGTTCGAAACCGGCGCCGGCGGTTCGGCACCGAAGCACGTTCAGCAGCTGCTGGAAGAGAACTTCCTGCGCTGGGATTCCCTGGGCGAGTTCCTGGCCCTGGCCGCTTCCCTCGAGCACCTGGGTGTGACGTACAACAACCCTAAAGCTCTGGTTCTGGCCAAGACCCTGGATCAGGCCACCGGCCAGTTCCTGGACAACAACAAGTCGCCATCGCGCAAAGTCGGCAACATCGACAACCGCGGCAGCCACTTCTACCTGGCGCTGTACTGGGCACAAGCCCTGGCTGCCCAGACCGAAGACGCTGCACTGCAAGCACAGTTCGCGACCCTGGCCAAGACCTTAACCGAGAACGAGGCAACCATCGTTGCCGAGCTCAACGCCGTTCAGGGCAAGCCAGTGGACATCGGCGGTTACTACCACGCCAATGCCGAGCTGATCAGCAAGGCCATGCGCCCGAGCAATACTTTCAACGCGGCGATTGCTGCGCTGGTTTAAGGTTGTAAGGATGCAAAGAAGCCCCGGCCCCGTGCCGGGGTTTCTGTTTTCAGGCTTAACACCACCTGTAGGAGTGAGCCTGCTCGCGATGGCGCAATGTCAGTCACCACAAGTGTTGAATGGTGTACCGCTATCGCGAGCAGGCTCACTCCTACATTGGACCGTGTTTCAATATTAAGAATTTGAGGACGTTTTATGGACTGGAAACCCCACATCACCGTCGCCACCATCGTCGAAGACAATGGCCGCTTTCTGATGGTCGAAGAAACCAAGCACGGACGGACGGTACTCAACCAACCCGCCGGCCACCTCGACCCGAACGAAACCCTGACCGAAGCCGCCGTGCGCGAAACCCTCGAAGAAACCGGCTGGGACGTTGAACCGACCGGCGTCGTAGGCATTTACCTCTACACCGCCCCGAGCAACGGCGTGACGTACCAACGGGTCTGCTTTACCGCAAAACCGCTGAAACACCATCCGGACTATCAACTGGACGATGGCATCGTCGGCGCAAAGTGGCTGACGCGTGACGAACTGGTCGCTCAGCGCGCAAACTGGCGCAGTGAGCTGATCATCCGCTGCATCGATGATTACCTGGACGGCAAACACTTCAGTCTCGAACTGATCCGCCCTTCTCTTTAGCCTTGTGGGCTCCGGCCTGCTAGAATCGCGTCCTTTTTCAAGACACTCATTGAATCCCTATGCGTGATCCAGCCCCTTCTGACACACAAAAGAAGCGCGTCATTGTCGGCATGTCCGGCGGCGTGGACTCTTCCGTTTCCGCTCTCCTGCTGATCGAGCAGGGTTATGAGGTGGAAGGCCTGTTCATGAAGAACTGGGAAGAAGACGATGGAACGGAATACTGCACCGCCATGGATGACCTGGCAGACGCCCAGGCCGTGTGCGACAAGATTGGCATCAAGCTGCACACCGCCAACTTCGCCGCCGAGTACTGGGACAACGTGTTCGAGCACTTCCTGGCCGAATACAAGGCCGGTCGTACGCCGAACCCGGACATCCTCTGTAACCGCGAGATCAAGTTCAAGGCGTTCCTCGACTACGCCATGATGCTCGGTGCCGACCTGATCGCCACCGGTCACTACGTGCGTCGCCGCGACATCGATGGCCGCACCGAACTGCTCAAGGGCCTGGACCCGAACAAGGACCAGAGCTACTTCCTGCACGCCGTTGGCGGCGAACAGATCGCCAAGACCCTGTTCCCGGTCGGCGAGTTGGAAAAGCCGCAGGTTCGTGCGATTGCCGAGAAATACGAACTGGCGACCGCGAAGAAAAAAGACTCCACCGGAATCTGCTTTATCGGCGAACGCCGCTTCAGCGACTTCCTCAAGCAATACCTGCCCGCCCAGCCAGGCGAAATCAAGACCACCGAAGGCGAAGTCATCGGCCGCCACCATGGCCTGATGTACCACACCATTGGCCAGCGTCAGGGCCTGGGCATCGGCGGCCTGAAGGATGCCAGTGACGAGCCGTGGTACGTGCTGATCAAGGACCTGGAACACAACGAGCTGATCGTTGGCCAGGGCAATGAGCACCCGTACCTGTTCTCCCGCGCCCTGCTCGCCTCGGACATCTATTGGGTCAACCCGATCGACCTGAGCGAACCGCGCAAGCTGACTGCCAAAGTCCGCTATCGCCAGGGCGATCAGCCCTGCACCCTGGAAAAAACCGCCACCGGCTACCGCGCGACCTTCGATGACCCGCAGCGCGCGGTCACGCCAGGCCAGTCCGTGGTGTTCTACGACGGCGAAATCTGCCTCGGCGGCGGCGTGATCGAAGTCGCGGAACCCTGGACCAGCACGAACATCGGCAAAGGCCAGGCCCAATGAGCCCCACTCAGGAGCAACTGACGGCGCTGGGCGGCGTGTTTCTCGCCGCCGTGCTTGTCGACAAGATTGCCAAGACCGGCCAGACCAGCGAAGCCGGCCTGACCTGCATGCTCGGCAGCCTGCTGATTCGCGATCCCAAGGACACACTGGAAGTGTACGGCGGCGACGACATCAACTTGCACGAAGGCTACCGCGCCTTGGTGGGCGCCCTGGAGCGCGACCCGAGCGCCCTGCAGCGCGAACCGTTGCGCTACGCCTTGGCCATGCTGGGCCTGGAGCGTCAACTGGCCAAGCGCGGCGACATGCTGGACGTGATCGGTAAGCGCCTGCCGCAAATCCAGTCCCAGGTCGAACATTTCGGCCCGGCGCACGAAAACGTGATTGCCGCCTGTGGAGCGCTGTATCAGGACACCCTGAGCACCCTGCGCCAACGGATTCAGGTGCATGGCGACATGCGCAATCTGCAACAACCGAGCAACGCCTCGAAGATCCGCGCCCTGTTGCTGGCCGGGATTCGTTCGGCGCGCTTGTGGCGACAACTGGGCGGCCATCGCTGGCAGCTGGTGGTCAGCCGTCGCAAATTGCTGAAAGAGCTTTACCCGCTGATGCGCAGCAGCTGAACCGCGCCAGCAACACCGTTTTTAGTCTGTAACGCGTAGTACGCCGGTCAGTTGGCAACGGACCGGCGGATTTTTTCATGTATGATACGCGCCCCATTTCGTTGCCCGACTGTCCGAGAACACCCCATGCAGCTTTCTTCGCTCACTGCGGTTTCCCCTGTTGACGGCCGCTACGCCGGCAAAACCCAGGCCCTGCGCCCAATTTTCAGCGAATACGGCCTGATCCGTGCTCGCGTCCTGGTTGAAGTGCGCTGGCTCCAGCGCCTGGCCGCTCACCCTGCCATCAGCGAAGTGCCGGCGTTCTCCGCCGAAGCCAACGCTGTATTGAACACCCTGGCGGAAAACTTCTCTCTGGAGCACGCCGAGCGCGTCAAAGAGATCGAGCGCACCACCAACCACGACGTCAAGGCCATCGAATACCTGCTCAAAGAGCAAGCGGCCAAGCTGCCGGAACTGGCCGCTGTCAGTGAATTCATCCACTTTGCCTGCACCAGTGAGGACATCAACAACCTGTCCCACGCCCTGATGCTGCGCGAAGGCCGTGATGACGTGATGCTGCCACTGATGCGTCAGACCGCCGAAGCCATCCGCGAACTGGCGATCCGTTTCGCCGACGTGCCGATGCTGTCGCGCACCCACGGTCAACCGGCCTCGCCGACCACCCTGGGCAAAGAACTGGCAAACGTGGTTTACCGTCTGGAGCGGCAGATCGCTCAAGTCGCTGCCGTGCCGCTGCTGGGCAAGATCAACGGCGCTGTCGGCAACTACAACGCTCACCTGTCGGCCTACCCGGAAATCGACTGGGAAGAAAACGCCCGCGCCTTCATCGAAGACGAGCTGGGCCTGGGCTTCAACCCGTACACCACGCAGATCGAACCGCACGACTACATTGCCGAGCTGTTCGACGCGATCGCACGCTTCAACACCATTCTGATCGACTTCGACCGCGACATCTGGGGCTACATTTCCCTGGGTTATTTCAAGCAGCGCACCATCGCTGGCGAAATCGGTTCGTCGACCATGCCGCACAAGGTCAACCCGATCGACTTCGAAAACTCCGAAGGCAACCTGGGTATCGCCAACGCACTGTTCCAGCATCTGGCGAGCAAACTGCCAATCTCCCGCTGGCAGCGTGACCTGACGGACTCCACCGTACTGCGCAACCTCGGTGTCGGCTTCGCCCACAGCGTGATCGCGTACGAAGCCAGCCTCAAGGGCATCAGCAAGCTTGAGCTGAACGCGCAGAAAATCGCTGCCGACCTGGACGCGTGCTGGGAAGTGCTGGCCGAGCCGATCCAGACTGTGATGCGTCGCTACAACATCGAAAACCCGTACGAGAAGCTGAAAGAATTGACGCGCGGCAAGGGCATCAGCCCTGAAGCACTGCAAACTTTCATCGACGGCCTGGACATGCCTGCCGCCGCCAAGGCCGAGTTGAAACTGCTCACCCCGGCGAACTACATCGGCAACGCTGTAGAGCAAGCCAAGCGCATCTGATCGACCGTTTTACCCGTTTGAGACGCCCGGCAGCGCCGGGCGTTTTTATTCCCGTCTGAAAAGTGCTTTTTTTCAATAGGTTACACATGAATCCTGACATTCCTCTTCAACTTCTGGGCGGCATCACGGCGCGCGAATTCCTGCGCGACTACTGGCAGAAAAAACCGCTGCTGATCCGCCAGGCAATTCCTGATTTCGAAAGCCCGATCGACGCCGACGAACTGGCCGGCCTGGCGCTGGAAGAAGAAGTTGAATCGCGCCTGATCATCGAGAACGGCGAGCGCCCTTGGGAATTGCGCCGCGGCCCATTCGCCGAAGACGAATTCAGCAAGCTGCCGGAAACCGAATGGACCCTGCTGGTGCAGGCCGTCGACCAATTCGTACCGGAAGTCAGCGAACTGCTGGAAAACTTCCGCTTCCTGCCGAGCTGGCGCATCGACGACGTGATGATCAGCTATGCCGCCCCGGGTGGCAGCGTGGGTCCGCACTTCGATAACTACGACGTGTTCCTGCTGCAGGGTCACGGCAAGCGCAACTGGAAAATCGGCCAGATGTGCGACGCCGAGAGCCCGCTGCTGCAACACGCAGACCTGCGCATCCTGGCTGATTTCGAAGCCACCGATGAGTGGGTCCTGGAACCGGGCGACATGCTCTACCTGCCGCCGCGCCTGGCTCACTGCGGTGTAGCCGTCGATGACTGCCTGACCTACTCCGTCGGTTTCCGTGCGCCGAGCGCCGCTGAAGTGCTGACCCACTTCACCGACTTCCTCAGCCAGTTCCTGCCGGACGAAGAGCGCTACACCGATGCCGACGCCCTGCCGGCAGCCGACCCGCACCAAATCCAGCACGACGCCCTGGATCGCTTGAAAGGCCTGCTGGCCGAACACATGAGCGACGAGCGCCTGCTGCTGACCTGGTTCGGCCAGTACATGACCGAACCTCGTTACCCGGAACTGGTGGTGGGCCCGCAGGACATCGAAGAAGACGACCTGCTCTCCAGCCTCGAACAGGGCGCGATTCTGATTCGCAACCCGAGCGCGCGCCTGGCCTGGTCCGAAGTCGATGACGACCTGCTGCTGTTCGCCAGCGGCCAGAGCCGTTACCTGCCAGGTAAACTGCGCGAGCTGTTGAAGATGATTTGCGCGGCCGACGCACTGCACATCGACAATCTCGGCGAGTGGTTGAGCGACGAAGACGGTCGCGGCCTCCTGTGCGAGCTGATCAAGCAAGGTAGCCTGGGGTTTGCTGATGAATAAAATTCACGTACGTGTCGCAGACTGGCAAAAGGACAACGCCGAGATCCGGCGCATTCGTGAGACGGTGTTCATCGCCGAGCAGTCCGTTCCGCCTGAGCTGGAATGGGATGCTGATGACGCGACAGCGGTGCATTTCCTGGCCTTCGAAGGCGACTTTCCGATTGGCACCGCCCGCCTGCTGCCCGATGGGCATGTGGGCCGGGTTTCGGTGCTCAAGGACTGGCGCGGCCTGAAGGTCGGCGACGCGCTGATGCACGCGGTGATCGGTGAAGCCGAGAAGCGCGGGCTGAAGCAGCAGATGCTGAGTGCACAGGTGCAGGCCACGGCGTTTTACGAACGCTTGGGCTTCAGCCTGGTCAGCGAGGAATTCCTCGAAGCCGGGATTCCGCATGTGGACATGGTGCGGCATTCGGCCTGACCCTATCTGTAGTGGAGGAGATTCATTGTGGCGAGGGAGCTTGCTCCCGCTGGGGCGCGAAGCGGCCCTGAAAATTTGGGGCCGCTGCGCAGCCCAGCGGGAGCAA
>NZ_RWIN01000042.1 GCF_009761815.1 Pseudomonas sp. PB120 | reverse complement strand
GACTGCATCGCAGTCCCCTTTTTGGGGACGCTGCGCACCCCAGCGGGAGCAAGCTCCCTCGCCACAGGGTTTTAGTTGTGGTTAGCTTTTCAGTTCTTTCAGGTGCTTGTACACCGTTGCCCGTCCCATGCTCAGCACATTGGCGACGTAGTTGGAGGCGCTTTTGCCCTTGAAGGCGCCTTCGGCGTGCAGCGCCAGCACCAGCTCGCGTTTGTGGTCGCGGGTCAGCAGGTTCAGGCTCAACTGGCGTTCGCGCAGCCAGGCGTGGAGGAAGGTGTTGATCCGCTCCTGCCAGTCATCGCGAAACAGTGAGTCCGGTTGCGGAATCAACTTGGTCGGTGACAGGAACAGATCCAGCGCCGCTTTCGCATTTTCGAACAGCGAGATATTCAGGTTGATGCACAACACCGCCAGCGGATGACCGGCGCTGTCGCGCAGCACGCTGCTCAGGCTGCGAATCTTCTGACCATCCCAATTCAGCTTTTCGTACGGCCCGATGTTTCGTTCGCTGATGTCATCGCTGAGCATGTCTTCCAGCGCGGCGTCATCGCCGACTTCGCGCTTGGACAGGTTGTTGGCGATGTAATCGATCTTTTGCGTGCGCAGATCGTGCAGCACCACCTCGGCGTGAGGAAAGAACAACGTGGCGATGGCATCGGCGATCGCTCGGTAGTTGTCCAGGGCCGGGTCTTTTTCAGGTGCGTTCATACAATGGAACTCCAGGCAGCATCAGCGCCCCGTCAGAAAAGGGCGCTGGAAGTTTGCCGCAATCGTGTCGGCCCGTCACCTGAGGGCAGGCATCAGCCCAGGCGAGCGGGGGAGAGCATCCCGGCGTCCAGACCGAAGCGCGTGAGTTGTTCGGGCAACGCTTCACCCCGAACCAGCGCGGCGCTGGCCTGGCCCATTGCCGGCGACGTTTGAATGCCGTAGCCACCTTGCGCCGCGACCCAGAACAACCCCGGTACCTGCGGATCAAAACCGGACAGCAAATCACCGTCGCTGACAAAACTGCGCAGTCCGGCCCAGGTGCGGGTCGGACGGCGGATGGTCAGGGTGGTGGCTTCTTCGATCTGGTAGATGCCCATGGCAATGTCCAGTTCTTCGGGTTGCACGTCGTGCGGTTCCACCGGGTCGGCGTTGGCGGGCGAGCCGAGGAACATCCCGGCGTCGGGCTTCATGTAGAACGACTCGTCGAGGCTGACCAGCATTGGCCAACCGTGGATGTCCACGCCTTCGGGGCCGGCGAAGATGAACGCCGCGCGGCGCTTCGGTTGTAGCCCCAGTGGTTTGGCACCCGCCAGTTCGCCGATCTTGTCGGCCCAGGCGCCCGCAGCGTTGATGAGGGTCGGGGCGATAAAAGTCTGGCCATTGGTGCGGACGTGCCACAGACCTTCGGCATCGCGGGTCAGGCTCAGGACTTCGCTGTCGGTGTGCACTTCGCCTTTGTTGCGACGAATACCGCGCAGGTAACCCTGGTGCAGGGCGTCGGTGTCGATGTCACTGGCCGTCGGGTCGTAGATCGCGCCGTGGACTTTTTCCCGGCGCAGGATCGGCATGCGCACACAGGCCTCGTCGGCGCTGAGCAGTTGCATCTCCGGCACCGTGGCTTTGGCACTCAGGTATTGATTGTTCAACTCGGTCGGGTCGCCGGTGAAATCCACGGTCATTTCGCCGCGCGGCGTCAGCAGCGGGTGTTCGCAGAAACCGGCGGGCGGGGCGTCGAAGAAATCGCGGCTGGCCTGGGTCAATGCCCGAACCTGCGGGGTGCCGTAGGCGGCGGTGTACAGCGCCGCCGAGCGACCGGTCGAGTGGTAGGCCGGATGGGATTCGCGCTCCAGCACGATGACCCGGGCCGTTTGCGACAGCCAGAAGCCGGTGGAAGCGCCGGCAATCCCGCCGCCGATGATGATGAAATCTGCCTGGCTCATGAACGTCTCCTGATCAAGCGCAAATGCGGTCTCCTGTAGGAGCGAGCTTGCTCGCGATGGTGTGTCAGTCGACACCGTGGTGCCAGATCTACCTTCGCGAGCAAGCTCGCTCCTACAAAGGGTTGGTGGTGTCAGTGCTGAAGGTGGTAAAGGGCATTGGCCAGCGCGATGTCTTCCAGGCCCAGGCCGATGGAACGAAAGAATACGTGACGGTCGTAGCCGGGGCGCTGGACTTTTTCGCTCAGCAGGTCAGGCAGGTCGCCGATGATCGCGTGCTTGTCCCAGCCATGCTGCTCGCCGGCAATCAGCATCTCACCCGCCGAGCCGGGCGTCGTCAGACGATAGTCGCAGAACACCTGCATCTCATTGAGGCTGGCGGGCGGCACTTCGTGAGCACGCGGGGCGTTGGTGCTGATGGAGGTGATCAGCGCCGGTTTGCTCAAGCTCGACGGATCGATCACCGGGCCGGCGGACGAGGTGCAGAGCATGATGACATCGGCGTCCTGAACCGCCGCTTCGCGACTGTCGACGATGCTCAGGCGCGGGTCGAGGGCCTTGAGCTGCGCCAGTTCTTCAGGGTTCCTGTCGCTCAGGCTCGGCGAATAGAGGTTGATGCTCTGCCAGTCCCGCAGACCCTTCACGTAATGCAGGTGCGCCTGGGCCACCTTGCCGCTGCCGATGATCGCCAGGCGTTGAGCCTTGAGCGGGGCCAAAGCATCGACCGCCACAGCGGTGGTTGCCGCGGTGCGCGCGGTGGTCAGTTCACCGGCGTCGCAAAGCAGCAGCGGCTGGCCGGTCTGCATCGACATCAACAGCGTCCACGCGGTCACCAGCGGACCTTGCTCGCGCACGATGTACGGCGACGTCTTGACCCCGTACACACCGTCCTCGGCCAGCACCCCCAGGTAGTTGATGAAATCTCCAGCGCCCTGAGGGAATTCCACCAGTTGCTGCGCCGGTTGCACCGCTTGCCCGGCAGCCAGGTCGCGGAACAGTTTGCGCAGGATCTGTGGCACGTCGACTTTCGCCAGCAACTCGCGGGCCTGCAGTTGGTTGATCACATAGGGCGTACTTAACATGCTCGGCTCCGGACACTGAAAGTAAACTAATTTGTCTATTATGGACTTTTAGTTGTCTCTCGCAAGCACCGTTTGTAGGAGCGAGCTTGCTCGCGAAAAACTGCAGGGGCGCCGTGGGGCATCTGGTTCTACGCGTTATCGTTCACGACCATCGCGAGCGAGCTCGCTCCTACAGGGTTGTTGATCACAAAAATCGGGGCGAAAAAAAAGCGCAGTCCGTTTCCGGCTGCGCCTCTTTCACTGCGACCCGCGTTACGGGCGCTTGCGCTCAACCGCCCGCAGTAGATGCGTCGGTGGCGTTTCACAGCTGATCTTGCGGCCCAGCAACGCCTCGATGGACGGTAGCTGGTAGGAGTCGTCTTCGCCGGCAAAACTGATGGACACGCCATCGGCGCCTGCGCGACCGGTGCGGCCGATACGGTGTACGTAGTCGTCCGGGACTTCCGGCAGGGTGAAGTTGATCACGTGGCTGATGCCGTCGATGTGAATGCCGCGACCGGCAACATCGGTGGCCACCAGCACGCGGATCTTGCCTTCGCGAAAGCCTTCCAGGGTCTTGATGCGCTTGTGCTGCGGCACGTCGCCGGACAGTTGCGCGGCGTTGACGCCATCGCGCACCAGGCGTTCCTCGATGCGGCGCACTTCATCCTTGCGGTTGGCAAAGACCATCACCCGCTCCCAACCGTTGTCGTTGACCAGGTTGTAGAGCAGTTTGTATTTGTCGGCGCCGGCCACCGCGTAGATGTGCTGCTCGACGTTTTCGCTGGCCACGTTCTGCGACTCGATCTCGACGATCGACGGGTCGGTGGTCCATTGCTTGGCGAGGTTCATCACGTCTTCGGTGAAAGTCGCGGAGAACAGCAGCGTCTGACGCTCGTTTTTCGGTGGAGTCTGGCGAATGATCTGACGCACTTGCGGGATGAAACCCATGTCGAGCATCCGGTCGGCTTCGTCCAGGACCATGACTTCGACCATGTCCAGGTGCACGTCGCCGCGCTGGTTGAAGTCCAGCAAACGGCCTGGCGTCGCGACGAGGATGTCGCAATGACGAGCCTCGAGGTGCTTGAGCTGCTTGTCGAAGTCCATGCCGCCGACAAACGTCATGACGTTCAGGCCGGTGTACTTGGTCAGGTCGGCCGCGTCCTTGGCGATCTGCACCACCAGTTCACGGGTCGGGGCAATGATCAGCGCCCGAGGCTCGCCCATGTAGCGCTCTTTCGGCGGCGGGGTCTGCAGCAGCTGGGTGATGATCGAGATCAGGAACGCAGCAGTTTTACCGGTGCCGGTCTGGGCGCGACCGATGGCATCTTTGCCGGCAAGGGTGAAGCCCAGCACTTGCGCCTGGATCGGCGTGCAATACGGGAAGCCCAAGTCCTGGATGGCGTGCATCAATTCCGGGGCGAGTTTGAAGTCGTGGAAGCGGGTTTTGCCTTCCTGGGGTTCAACGACGAAATCTTCGAGTTTCCAGGGAATGACCGGTGCCTTTGGCTTCGGTTCGCGACGCGGCTTGGCGGGTTTCGGCGCTTCGCTGCGTGGTTGCTCGGCGACAGCCACTTCAACCGGCTGGTCGGCCGGTGCGGTCACGGGCTCGGTTTTTGGTGCCGCTGGGGTGGCGGCCCGGCCCGGCTGATGACCGTCGGTGCGGTGGCTGGGGGCGTGAGACGGAGCGCTGGTGACTGGCGCGAGCTGCTCAGTCTCGCTTTTACCGAACATTTTCTTGAGTGCTTTGAGCACGGTCATCTCATCAATAGGTTAAGTGCCGGCCAGTGTAATGCAAGAATCGGGCGCGGCGTAGTGGGAGGGATCAATGGGCGGTTTTTCGCTTAACCGTCAACGCAAACGCTCAGTGAGCCAAGCGCCGATGTCGTGAATTTCCTCGGGTAACACTTCGTGACCCATTGGGTATTCCTGCCATGTCACGGTGACACCACGCTGCTTCAAATGCTCGTAGGCGGTCCGGCCCATCGAGTTCTGCACCACATCGTCGTACTGACCGTGCAAGGACAGCACCGGAATGCGCTGCTGGCTGGCCGAAAGCTCCAGTTCATCGTTGAAGGTCGGGGCATAGGTCGAGAGGGCAAGTACGCCACCCAGCGCGCCCTGCCACTTCAGGAAGGCGGTGTGCAACACCACGGCGCCCCCTTGGGAAAAACCGGCGAGAAAAATCCGCGAGGCGTCTATTCCAACGGCTCGCTGCACTTCGATCAATTTAATGATTCTGTCCGAAGACTCTTCCAGCTGCTCGCGGTTGATCGCGCGCGCCGGGCTCATGGCCAATATGTCGTACCAGCTCGGCATCTCGTAGCCGCCGTTGATGGTCACGGCGCAGGTCGGTGCCTGCGGCAGGACGAAACGCGTGGTCAGCAGGCTTTCTTGCAGGGCTTCCGCTACCGGCAGGAAGTCATAACGGTCCGCGCCGAGGCCATGCAGCCATATAACGCAGGCGTCGGCGGCCTTGACGGGTTCAAGAATCAGGGGCTCGGTCATGGCTGCTCCAATTGTGTGCGTGCGCTCTCTTTGAGTGCGAGAGGTGAGTGCGCGTCTGGTTGATCAGTTAACAAGATGTCGCAAGGCTACAAGTTTTGCTATTGACCTGTGGCTGAATCGCTTCTGCGCGCGGTCTGGTACGGGCCTTGCTATGGGAAGCCTGTACGAAAAATCCCACGCCTGTCGGTAACACTATCAGGCCATTGTTCGTGGTGGGATAGCAAAAAATCCGGTGATGGATGTTCGCCAATGGCCGCTACGGGCTTCGCGAACGTGAAAGGGCTACAGCCCGTTCGGCCGATTGGTGAGAAGTGAGTGGTCCATGATGTGGATTTTCTCCTACTAGACTCATAGCAACGGTCCTACGTCGGTTGACCCTAAAAAAAGCCAACACGGGTCAACAACGCCTCATAAGGGTGCGACTGGACTCACGCTCCGACACAACAAGAGCAAAAACTGGAGGTTTGAATGAAGATGTTGAAATCCACCCTGGCTATCGTGACTGCAGCCGCAGTACTCGGTGTCAGCGGGTTCGCTCAGGCGGGTGCAACCCTGGATGGCGTACAGAAGAAAGGTTTCGTACAGTGCGGCGTCAGCGATGGCCTGCCTGGTTTTTCGGTTCCGGACTCCACTGGCAAGATCGTGGGTATCGATGCTGACTACTGCCGAGCTGTAGCGGCTGCCGTTTTCGGCGACGCGACCAAGGTCAAGTTCAGTCAGTTGAACGCCAAAGAGCGCTTCACCGCGCTGCAATCGGGCGAAATCGACATCCTGTCGCGCAACACCACCATGACCAGTTCCCGTGACTCGGGCATGGGCCTGAAATTTCCTGGCTTCATCACTTACTACGACGGCATCGGCTTCCTGGTAAACAACAAGCTGGGCGTCAAGAGCGCCAAGGAACTGGACGGTGCAACCATCTGCATCCAGGCCGGTACCACCACCGAGCTGAACGTTTCCGACTACTTCCGCGGCAACAACCTGAAGTACACCCCGATCACGTTCGACACCTCCGACGAAAGCGCCAAGTCGCTGGAATCCGGTCGTTGCGACGTACTGACTTCCGACAAGTCCCAACTGTTCGCCCAGCGCAGCAAGCTGGCCTCGCCGAAAGACTACGTGGTTCTGCCGGAAACCATTTCCAAGGAGCCACTGGGCCCTGTCGTGCGCAACGGCGACGACGAGTGGCTGGCCATCGTGCGCTGGGTTGGCTACGCCATGCTCAACGCTGAAGAAGCCGGCATCACCTCGAAAAACGTTGAAGCTGAAGCCAAAGGCACCAAGAACCCGGACGTTGCTCGTCTGCTGGGGACTGACGGCGAATACGGCAAAGACCTGAAAGTGAAGAAAGACTGGGTCGTGCAGATCGTCAAGCAGGTCGGCAACTACGGTGAAGTGTTCGAGAAAAACCTCGGCAAGAGCACTCCGCTGGAAATCGACCGCGGGCTGAACGCCCTGTGGAACAACGGCGGCATTCAATACGCACCACCAGTGCGCTGATGGTTCTATCACCCGGTGGGCCAACCGCCGGGTGATGTTCTGTTCCATTACATCCGGGGCACTTCATGCAAAATTCAATCGGCGCACCAAAGCAGAGGCTCAGCCTCAGCGATCCCAAAGTGCGTGCGTGGCTATTTCAGATCATCACCATTGTGGCGGTGGTCACGATGGGCTGGTATCTGTTCGATAATACGCAGACCAACCTTCAACACCGGGGCATTACCTCCGGTTTCAGCTTTCTGGAGCGCAGTGCCGGTTTCGGCATCGCTCAACACCTGATCGACTACACCGAATCGGACACCTATGCCCGAGTGTTTGTCATCGGGCTGCTCAACACGCTGCTGGTGACCTTCATCGGCGTGATCCTGGCGACGATCCTCGGGTTCATCGTCGGCGTGTCACGGCTGTCGAAGAACTGGATCATCAGCAAACTGGCGACTGTTTATGTGGAAGTCTTCCGCAACATTCCGCCGCTGCTGCAAATCCTGTTCTGGTACTTTGCGGTATTCCTGACGATGCCGGGGCCACGTAACAGCCATAACTTCGGTGACACCTTCTTCGTCAGCAGCCGCGGCCTCAACATGCCGGCCGCGCTGATTTCCGAAGGGTTCTGGCCGTTTGTGGTCAGCGTCGTCGTGGCCATCGTCGCCATCGTTCTGATGTGCCGCTGGGCCAACAAGCGTTTCGAAGCCACTGGCGTTCCGTTCCACAAGTTCTGGACGGGCCTGGCGCTGTTCCTGGTGATTCCGGCGTTGTGCGCGTTGATCTTCGGCGCCCCGCTGCACTGGGAAATGCCGAAGCTGCAAGGCTTCAACTTCGTCGGCGGCTGGGTGTTGATCCCGGAACTGCTGGCGTTGACCCTGGCCCTGACCGTGTACACCGCGGCGTTCATCGCCGAGATCGTGCGTTCGGGCATCAAGTCGGTCAGCCATGGCCAGACCGAGGCGGCTCACTCCCTGGGCCTGCGCAACGGTCCGACCCTGCGCAAGGTGATCATCCCGCAAGCCCTGCGCGTGATCATTCCACCGCTGACCAGCCAATACCTGAACCTGGCGAAAAACTCCTCGCTGGCGGCCGGTATCGGTTACCCGGAGATGGTCTCGTTGTTTGCCGGTACGGTGCTGAACCAGACCGGGCAAGCCATCGAAGTCATTGCCATCACCATGAGCGTGTACCTGGCCATCAGTATCAGCATTTCCCTGCTGATGAACTGGTACAACAAGCGCATTGCGCTGATCGAGCGGTAAGGAAAAGCGCATGAGCACTCATACATTCAAACCTGACATGCCCCCACCGAGCAGCGCCATCGGTGTGGTGGCGTGGATGCGCGCGAACATGTTCTCCAGCTGGATCAACACCCTGCTGACCCTGTTCGCGTTCTATCTGATTTACCTGGTGGTCCCGCCTATCCTGCATTGGGCGATCCTGGACGCCAACTGGGTCGGCACCACCCGCGCCGACTGCACGAAAGAGGGCGCCTGCTGGGTGTTCATCCAGCAGCGATTCGGCCAGTTCATGTACGGCTACTACCCGCCGGAACTGCGCTGGCGCGTGGACCTGACGGTGTGGCTGGCGGTCATCGGCGTGGCACCGTTGTTCATCTCGCGCTTTCACCGTAAAGCGGTGTATGGCCTGAGCTTCCTGGTGCTGTACCCGATCATTGCCTACTTCCTGCTGCATGGCGGCATTTTCGGCCTGCAACAGGTGGCGACCAGCCAATGGGGCGGCCTGATGCTGACCCTGGTCATCGCCACCGTCGGTATTGCCGGTGCATTGCCGCTGGGGATCATCCTGGCACTGGGCCGTCGTTCGAACATGCCGGCGATTCGGGTGGTCTGCGTGACCTTCATCGAATTCTGGCGCGGCGTGCCGTTGATCACGGTGCTGTTCATGTCCTCGGTGATGCTGCCGTTGTTCCTGCCCGAAGGCATGAACTTCGACAAACTGCTGCGGGCGCTGATCGGCGTGATCCTGTTCCAGTCGGCCTACGTGGCCGAAGTGGTGCGCGGCGGTCTGCAAGCGATCCCTAAAGGTCAGTACGAAGCGGCAGCGGCGATGGGCCTCGGTTACTGGCGCAGCATGGGCCTGGTGATTCTGCCGCAAGCCCTGAAGCTGGTGATCCCGGGCATCGTCAACACGTTCATTGCGCTGTTCAAGGACACGAGCCTGGTGATCATCATCGGCCTGTTCGACCTGCTCAACAGCGTCAAACAAGCCGCCGCCGACCCTAAATGGTTGGGCATGGCCACCGAAGGCTATGTGTTCGCGGCCCTGGTGTTCTGGATTTTCTGTTTTGGTATGTCCCGCTATTCCATGCATTTGGAACGCAAGCTGGACACTGGCCACAAGCGTTAGGAGTTCTCTGATGAGCGAAGCGATCAAAAAGCCTGTGAGCCCTGAAGGCATTATTCAGATGCAGGGCGTGAACAAATGGTACGGCCAGTTCCACGTGTTGAAAGACATCAACCTGAACGTCAAGCAGGGCGAGCGTATCGTGCTGTGCGGCCCGTCGGGTTCCGGCAAGTCCACCACCATTCGTTGCCTCAACCGTCTGGAAGAACACCAGCAGGGCCGCATCGTGGTCGATGGCGTCGAGCTGACCAACGACCTGAAGCAGATCGAAGCGATTCGTCGTGAAGTCGGCATGGTGTTCCAGCACTTCAACCTGTTCCCGCATTTGACCATCTTGCAGAACTGCACCCTGGCGCCGATGTGGGTGCGCAAGATGCCCAAGCGTCAGGCTGAAGAAATCGCCATGCATTATCTGGAGCGTGTACGCATTCCGGAGCAGGCGCATAAATTCCCGGGGCAACTGTCTGGCGGTCAGCAGCAGCGTGTGGCGATTGCCCGGGCGTTGTGCATGAAGCCGAAAATCATGTTGTTCGACGAACCGACTTCGGCACTCGATCCTGAGATGGTGAAAGAGGTGTTGGACACGATGATTGGTTTGGCTGAGGACGGCATGACCATGCTTTGTGTGACTCACGAGATGGGTTTTGCTCGGACGGTGGCCAATCGGGTGATCTTCATGGACAAGGGGGAGATCGTTGAGCAGGCGGCGCCGAATGATTTCTTCGATAATCCGCAGAATGAGCGGACCAAGCTGTTCTTGAGTCAGATTCTGCATTGATTGGGGGGTTTGGGTTCTGATGCTGGTGGGGGGCATATCCGTTTCTTTGGTAACGGCTGCTTATGGTTTCGCCCTTACGGCGACTCAACTTGGAAAAGCCCCAAAGTAAGCAAAAGGCTCTTGCCCCACCACTCGGTGCCTCGCTAGGGCTCGGCATGCCCTCACTCCGGCATTGCTCCGTGGGCCCGCCGCCATCGGCCATCCATGGCCGGGGGCGGCTAACCCGGCA
>NZ_RWIN01000041.1 GCF_009761815.1 Pseudomonas sp. PB120 | reverse complement strand
CAGGCATTGCGCAGTGGGCAACCCGGCATGGATGCCGGGTTAGCCGCCCCCGGCCATGGATGGCCGATGGCGGCGGGCCCACGGAGCAATGCCGGAGTGAGGGCATGCCGAGCCCTAGCGAGGCACCAAGTGGTGGGGCAAGAGCCTTTTGCTTACTTTTCGCTGGGCCGGCACTCCGGCTCTTGGAAAAGTGAGTCGCCGTAAGGGCGAAACCAATAGCCGCCGTGACCGCAGAAACGGATATACCCCCAATCCCAATCCAACCCACAGTCGCTATCACGCGCAAGCTTTACCTTGTTCATGCCAACCATCTTCAAACTCAAGGTTGAGCTTATGAAGATCATGGTCCAGATCGTTGATCGAATGAATCGCCGCCATTAGGTCCGCTTCACCCGTCTTGGCTTCCAGGTAAAGCCCACGCAGATAGCGATCATTTACAGTTGGAATCTTGTCAGTTTTCTCCCAGATCGCTACGGCCTGGGAAGAAAGCCCGACAATGTTTGCCAGCCTTTCCTGAGACAAGCCCAACTCCTTGCGCAGAAAACGAAACTCCGCGCCACTCAGCGCTGCCGGCTTTTCCGCAATCGTCTTGCCGATGAAGTCATGCAGACCCTCGACATCGGTGATAGCCACAGACTCGCCATAAGCGGTCTCTTTCACCACGTAACCGTTGCTAAGCCATACGTTCGGCAGGCCGCTTTCAACGTAGTGGTACATACCCTATTTCTCCCTTTGCATCGTGGTCACTATGACGAGATATCTCCCGTCTTCGTCGACATCTATTGCTCCGACGATTTGCAGGGGTGATCCAGCCCTGAACCATGAAATAGTAAATCTCCAATCGCCCCCCGGTGCTTGATAAGGGCCATCAGTGACCTGTCCTCTGCGCAAGCAATCCATGACATCTGGCATGGAAACCTCACGCTCAATCATGCGGGACCGTGCGTGTTTTGAATAAAAGACACGCTCGGATCGGTGTGAAAGCGCCCTAATGATTTCCAAGGCTTTCTTTCTGGACAGCGGAAACGGCAGTAGGTCGCTCATGATTTTCTATAGTATTTATAGGTTGCGACACACTAAAGCTCAAGCACCGATTATCAAAGCAGGGAAATAAAACGAGATATGTGCTGTCGATCCAGGAGGGACGGCAGCGCAACGTGATGGTGCAGACTCACTGGAATTGACGGTCGAATTTCAACCTCACTCACCCAACCGCCGAGCCGGAAAAAACAACTCAAAACACGTCACCCCCTCCCGGCTACTCACGCTATACCCCCCGTTATGCAATTGCATGATCGTCGCCACGATCGACAACCCCAAACCATTGGACTGCGCAGACCGCTCACGGGATTGATCGACACGGTAGAAACGCTCGAACAACCTCGGCAAGTGCTCGGCCGCAATCGTCTGGCCATGATTGCGCACTTGCAGGCGAATCCCATCGTCCGCAGGCGTGGCACGGATTAACAGTTCAGAGTTCGGCGCGCCGTACTTGATAGCGTTGGCGCACAGGTTGGCCAGGGCGCGGCGCAACAGCATCGGTTCTGCCCAGATCAGGCCGCTGCCTTGGGCATCGATGCTGATGCCAACCTCGGCCGCCAGCCCTTCGAAATAGTCGGCGATGCGTTCCATTTCTTCGGCCGCCCCCAGTTCCTGGCGTTGGCGCAACGCACTGGACGGATCGGTGCGGGCCAGAAACAGCATGTTGTCGAGCATCCGGGCCAGGCGTTCCAGCTCCTCGACATTGGAAGCGAGCAACTGCTGATACGCTTCAATGCTGCGGTTTTGATGCAGGGCGACCTGGGTCTCGCCCAGCAGGTTGTTGATCGGCGTGCGCAGTTCATGGGCCATGTCCGTCGACACCTGGCTCAGTTGCGCGAAGCCCTTGCCCAGGCGATCCAGCATCGCGTTGAACGCCTCGATCATCGGCAGCAATTCTTGCGGCGCGCCCTGGCTGTCGAGGCGTTCGGTGAGGTTGCCGATCCCGATGCCATGGGCGTGTCGGGCCAGGTGCCGCAAGGGCAAGAGCCCGCGATGGACCAGCAGGCAGCCAGCCAGTGCCAACAGAATCGCCGCCGCGCTGGCGAAGAGGTAGACATTCAGGCGGTAGTTGGCGAGCACAGCGGTGCGCTCGGTCATCATGCGCCCGGCGACGACCTGCAGGTTGCCCATGTCGCCAGAGTCAATGGTCGCCGCCAGCACCGAGAAGGGCACGCCATTCACGGCCGGCAAATGCTGCACGTCCGCCAGGCTCAGTGGGTGATCAATCGGTACCGGGGTCAGGGACGGCACTGCCAGATTGCCCGGGTTGACCACCAACAATGGCGTTTGCCCGGGGGCTCCGATGGTCAGCAAGGCTTCGCGGTTGCCCAGCATGTTCTGGAACAGCGCCGGTTTGGTTTTGATCATGTCCAGCGTGTTGCTGTCGTTGAGGAAGGTGCGCAATTGATCGATGCGGGTTACCAGCGCGGTGTCGTCGCGACGGATCAGTTCGCGTTCCAGGTCGCGGTACAACGCAACGCCCAGCAAGGTCAGGGAGACAAACGCGAGGAGCGCGAACACCAGCGCCAGGCGCAGTGTCAGGGAGTGGCGAAGTCGGATCATGGTTGTGTATCGAAGCGGTAGCCGATACCGCGCACGCTGTGGATCAGCTTGAGCTGGAACGGGTCGTCGATCTTCAGTCGCAGGCGCCGCACCGCCACGTCCACGACATTGGTGTCACTGTCGAAATTCATATCCCAGACGCGCGAGGCAATCATCGAGCGCGACAGGACTTCGCCCTGGTGCGTGGCGAACAGGTGCAGCAGGGCGAACTCCTTGTTGGTCAGGGTGATCCGCACGCCGGCGCGGGTGATGCGGCGTTTCAGCACGTCGATTTGCAGGTCATCCACCTGCAGGTGTTCTTCTTCGCGAGTGGGACCGCGACGGGTCAGGGTGCGCAGGCGCGCGACCAGTTCGGCAAAGGAAAAGGGCTTGATCAGATAGTCGTCGGCGCCCAGCTCCAGGCCCTTGATGCGGTCGGCGATGTCGTCGCGGGCGGTGAGAAACAACACCGGCGTGTCGGCTTCCTTGCGCAAGCGGCGCAGGACTTCCCAACCATCCATTTTCGGCATCATGACGTCCAGCACGATGACATCGAAGCCGTGCTCCAGCGCCAGGTGCAAGCCATCGACGCCGTCCCGCGCCAGGCTGACGGTGTACCCGAGTTCCTGCAGGCCGTTCAGCAGGTAATTGCCTGCCTTGGGTTCGTCTTCGACTACGAGGATGTTCATGGGAATTTGCCTTGGCCAGTTGGCGCCAGTGTAGCGGGATCAATGATCGTTGGTGCAGCCAGTACCGTCGACCTGGTAATCCAGCACGTGTTCACGACCCTGGTGATCGAGGTAGTCGAGGCGGGCGGGGATCAAGCCACATTGCTGGGCGATGTCGGTGCTGGACAGGACCTTGGCGACGTCCAGGTGCACAAAAAAACCGGTCTTGTCGTGGATCACCGGCGCAGTGGACGGCGTATCGGCAAACGCCGAACCGGTGGCGAGGAGGGCAGCGAAACCGAGGATTAGAGTTTTCATGACAATGCGCTCTGTTCAGTGGGTGGGTAGCTGCCGGTGAATCGCCTGGCAGTGAGTTCAGGCTAACCAGGCAATCTGGACAGGCGACCAACAGTTCAATGACAAAGTTGTAATGAAACCCGACCCGGTGTCGGGGAGGACAAACCCATCAGCTTCCGTCGCTGGCCTTTTCCGCCTGCTGCGCAAACCACGCCATCACCGACACGCACCCCGGGTGCGAGGCCGCCGACGATTGTGGGCACAGCGAATAAACGCCGCGGGTTTTCAGCGGCTGGCCAAACGGGACGACGAGCACGCCACGGTCGAGGGATTCCCGGGCCAGGGTCATGTCGGTCACGGCCACACCCAGGCCGCGCGCGGCGGCATCCAGCGCCAGTTCATCGAGGTTGAACGGGATGTGTCGGTAATCGTCCAGAGGCCTGCCGCCATTGGCGGCGAGCCACACGATCCAGGCTTGCTGGTCTGCCGAGCGATGAAGCAGCGGAAAACTCACCAGGTCTTGCACCGATGCCAGCGGCCGGGCAGCGCTGGCGAGGCCGGGGGCGCACACCGGCACCAGCGCTTCTTCGAACAAGGTCAGGCTATTGGGATCACCGGATGGTTCTGGCAGATAGAGGATGTAGGCGTCGCTGTCGCTGGCCGGTTCGACGATCTCCGTCGCCACGGTTTCGATTGCCAGGGAGATGTCCGGGTGACAACGGTAGAAGTCGCTGAGCTTGGGCAGCAACCAGCGAACCGCCAGGGACACGTGCATGCGGATGCGAAAGGGCCGCTTCTGCCCGGAGAGCCGATCCTCAAGGGTTTTCAATTGCTCAAGGAAAGCGCGCGCACTGGCGAGCACCTGCTCGCCTTCCGGGGTCAGTCGAATGCTGCGGCTGCTGCGCACAAACATCGGCACGCCGAAGTGCCCCTCCAACTGCTGGATTTGCCGACTCACTGCACTTTGGGTCAGGCAGAGCTTTTGCGCCGCTTGCGTGAAGCTGCCGCACTCTGCGACGACGACCAGCGCCTGCAAGGCCTGGAGCGAGGGGACGTGGCGAATTTTATCCATGCGTTTTCAGAATGACTCAATGATTTTATAACGTTGGTTGTGCGACCAAAGACCTAATAGATTCTAGCTCTAACGACCGTCATCTGAAACCGGTCATGCGATTTATGCATGGCCATGGGCGTTGGATAGAGGCGGCAGGCAGAACGCAGGTCAATTGAGGTGATGCATGGAAAACGTATGTGGCTGGATCGCTCAAGCCGGGAACTCTGCGGAACGTGATCGACTGAGCGGCAGGCAAAAAGCCGATTGGCTGGTCATCGGTGCCGGCATCACCGGCCTTTGTGCGGCGCATACGCTGGCTGAAATGCACCCTCAGGCGCGAATTGTGGTGGTCGACCGGCAGCGTGCCGCGCAAGGCGCTTCGGCGCGTAACTCAGGGTTTGTGGTGGGGCATGAACACCCGGCCACTGATGAGCTGTTGGGGCATCCGGGGTTTGCCGGCTATGAAGTCGACACCGAGATTTCCCGGGTTGCCAGCGCGGAAGTGCGCCAGCGCATCGTGCGTCATGGCATTGAGTGCGACTTTCGGGATTCCGGTTATTACTTCGCCGTCAGTGATCCCGCCAAGCTGACCCACGTTGAAGAAAAGCTGAAGACGTTGAACGCCGTTGGCGCCTCCGCACAGTTTCTGCAGGGCGAACAGTTGGCCAGGAAGTTGGGGACCCGGCACTACCAGGCCGCGATCTGGTGCGGCAACGGCAACGCATTGCTGCAACCGGCGAAATACGTGAAGGGCTTGCTGGAAGCGCTGCCGGAGAACGTCACCCTCTACGAAAATACCGACATCACTGGCCTAGAACGCGTGGGCCAGGGACAGGTCCGCGCCAATAGCGTCGACGGCAGCATTGAGGCGAAGCAAGTGCTGGTGTGCCTGAACGCTTTTATTCCGCGTTCGGGCATCGATGACAGCGGCACGTTCCCGATGGAACTGAGCGCCAGCCTGACACGGCCGCTCAGCGATAAAGAATTCCAGGCCACTGGCGCCGTAGAGCCTTGGGGTGTGCTGTCGACCCGGCCGCTCGGTGCCACGGTGCGGCTGACTCCGGACCGGCGAGTGATGATCCGCAACACGGCCGAGTACCGCTCCCGCGATTTGACCAACCGTGAACTGGTGCTGCGTCGGCAACATCATGTGCTCGGGTTGCAACGGCGTTTTCCGTTTCTCGGCGAGCAGGACATTCAATACACCTGGACCGGGCATTTGAGTGCCTCGCGCTCCGGCCAGCCGTTTTTCGCCAAGGTCGAAGAGGGCGTTTACGCGGTGGCTGGCTGCAACGGCTCGGGTGTCGCGCGCGGCAGCCTTTGGGGCCGGTTGCTGGCGCAAATGTCATCGGGCGGCAGCTCGCCCATCCTCGAATCAGTGATGAGCAGAGCCCAGCCCGGATGGCTGCCGCCCAAACCCTTGCTCGATATCGGTGCCATGCTTCGCATGCGTGTGGAGGCGGTCAGGGCCAGAACAGAAATCTAGAACACCCGGCGGACCCAAAAGAATAAAAGCTCATCAAGCAAAGGTGATTTGAACATGCGCATCAACAATATTTCCCTGATGGTTGTGCTGGCGACCTTGTCGGCCACGACCTACGCCGACGAAGTGGTGAACATTTCCAACTGGAACGGCTACATCGCCGACGACACCCTGGTCAATTTCACCAAGGAGACGGGGATCAAGGCGACATACGACATTCACGACAGCAACGAAGTCCTGGAGTCAAAACTGATGACGGGCAATACCGGTTACGACGTGGTCAGCCCGTCGAACCATTTCCTGTCGCGACTGATCAAGGCCGGGGCGATTCAGAAGCTGGATAAAAGCCAGCTGCCGAACTGGAAAAACCTTGACCCGGCGCTGATGAAAAAACTCGAGGTCAATGACCCGGGCAACCAGTACGGCTATCCGTACATGTGGGGCACGGCGGGCATCGGTTACAACGTCGAAAAAATCAAGGCGATCTTCGGCAACACCGACGTGACCCATTCCTGGAGCCTGTTTTTTGATGAGAACAACATCAAGAAGCTGAGCGAGTGCGGCGTAGCGATCATCGACAACCCGACGCAGATCCTGCCGATCACCCTCAACTACCTGGGCTTGCCGCCCCACAGCCACGAACCGGCGGACTACAAGAAAGCCGAGCAGGCGCTGCTCAAGATCCGGCCTTACATTCAGTATTTCCATGCGTCCAAGTACATCAGCGATCTGGCCAATGGCAATGTCTGCGCGGTGATCGGCTTCAACGGCGACGTGGTGCAGGCCGCCGCCAGTGCCAAGGAAGCGAAGAACGGGATCGACATCGCCTATTCGATTCCTGACGAGGGCTCGACCCTGTGGCTCGACATGGTGGTCATGCCCAAAAGCGCGCCTCACGAGAAGAATGCCTACACCTACATGAATTACCTGCTGGACCCACACGTCATTGCCAACATCAGCAATAGCATCCATTACGCCAACCCCAACAGCGCGGCCGATGCGTTCGTCACGCCAGCCGTGAAAGAGGACCTGGCGATTTATCCGCCGAAAACCGTGATGGACAAGCTGTTCACGGTCGAGGATCTGCCGGCGGCCATCGCACGGTTGAGCACTCGGTTGTGGACCAAGCTGAAAACCAATACGTAAGGCCCTCCGGGAAACTGAAAAACGGTGTTCGCTTGAGTCAAGCGAACACCGTTTTTACGTTTTTACGGGGAAGAGAAATTCAGGCAAACATCCGCAACAACAGGGTCGCAAGAATCACCGTCGAAGCGCCGCCGATGCGGGTGGAGATCTGCGCGAACGGCATCAGCGACATGCGGTTCGAGGCCGATAGAATCGCCACATCCCCGGTGCCGCCCAGGCCGCTGTGACAGCAGGTCACGATGGCCGATTCTATGGGGTACATGTTCATCAGGTTGCCGATGAAAAAACCGGCCAGTGTCATCGATGCCACGACGGACACGCAGACCAGTACGTAACCGATCGAGAACACGTTCACCACGCTGTCGAGCGGCACATACAGCATGCCCAGGCCAATCATCACCGGCCAGATAAACGCGGCGGACACCAGTTTGTAAAAGGTATTGGCGCCTTTCTCCAGTTTCTCTGGCAGGACTCGACTGTACTTAAACAGTACGGCAGCCAGGATCATCATCACCGGACCAGGAATGCCAACGACCTTTTCAAGCAAACCGCCCAGAACAAAGAACGCGCAGATCACCAGGACGCCGGCCCCCATCACCCTGAAATCCACGGCAGGATTGCTGTCTTCCTTGACCTGGAATTTATCGTTCTCGGCCTTGACCCGAATCAGCGAGCCTTCGCCGTTGAGGTGCGGGCGTTTCAGTGCCAGGCGCGCCAGATAACCTGCACAAATGATCGCCGCGATGTTGCCCACGACAGCGGCCGGTGCCAGCTGCGCCACGTAGAGATCAGGCGTACCGCCGAGGATCGCCGAGTAAGCCAGGGACAACGGCAAGATGCCTTCACCAATGCCGCCGCCGATGATCGGGACGATGATAAAAAAGAAGGTGTGGTAGACGCTGTAACCCACCAGTTTGCCGACCAACAGGCCGCTGCCCACGGCGGCCAAAGTCCCGACCAGCAAGGGCACGAACATCCGTATCATCCCTTGAACCAGTATGAAGCGACTCATGCCCAGAATGCTGCCGACAACCAGGCTGGCGATCACGAAATACAGAAAATTCGCTTCCTTCATCAGCATTTTTGTCGCGTCGATCGTGGCCGGTCCGAAGAAACCGTAGAACACCAGGATCGAGGGCAGCATCAGGCACAAAATGGCGCCGCCGCCGATCTCCTTGAGGATCGGAAGCCGCGAACCCAATTGGCCGAAGAACACGCCCATGGTCATGATGACGGCGAGCCCCCCGATCATGTTTTTGGGCAAGAACCCCAGGTGCGCAGAGAGAAAGACAATCAAGGCGATGCCCAGGAAAACCGGCAACGGAATCACCCCGATTTCGTAGGCACACAGGTTGCGCAGGCGTTGGCGAAACCCGCCATCACGCACGTTTTCCATGTTCAGGGGCTGTTCATAAGACTTGTTCATGTCGCGATTTCCTCATGTTGTTTTTATCGAGGATTCAGGAACTCACGGTTAGCCGGTTACGGATCACCAGTCGGTAAAAACGATGGTATCCTTCGCAAATTACGAGATAAACCGCGGAAGTATGAGGCGTATGAACACGAATCGTGATCAGTTTCCCTTGCCCGAAGACCTCAAGGTTTTCCTGACTGTCATCCGCAAAAATGGCTTTGCCAGCGCCGCGGAAGAGCTCGGGTTTTCCCCGGCCTATATCAGTAAGCGCATCTCCGTTCTCGAAACCACGCTCTCGACCCGCTTGCTGCACCGCACAACGCGGCGCATTGCGTTGACCGATGACGGTGAGCGCGTTCGCGTGTGGGCCGTGAAGCTATTGGGCGACTTTGACGAATTCGTCGGAGAGATCGCCCAGGCACGGCACCAGCCCAGCGGCGCGCTGCACATCTGCAGCAGCTTCGGGTTTGGACGCAACCATGTGGCGCCGGCGATCTGCAAGTTGTCGCAAACCTACCCGAAACTGGAAATGCGCCTGGACGTGTTTGATCGCGTGGTCGATATCGTCAGTGAGGGTTTCGACCTGGAAATTCGGGTGGGTGATGACCTGCCCGGTCAGCACCTGGGTAGAAAGCTGGTGAGCAATCGACGGGTCCTGTGCGCCACCCCCGACTACCTTGAGCGCCGTGGCGTCCCACAGTCCCTGGATGATTTGAAAGACCACGATTGCCTGGTGCTCAAAGAGCGTAATAACGCCTTCGGGGTCTGGAACCTGACGAAAGACGGCCAGCAGGAATCGGTGCGCGTCAGCGGCCCCTTGTCGTCCAACAATGGCGAGATTGTTCTGGAATGGGCATTGAGCGGCGGCGGGGTGTTGTTGCGCTCAATGTGGGATGTGAAACCGATGTTGGCGCAGGGGCGACTGGTCCAGGTGCTTCACGAGTACACCCAGAGCGCAAACGTCTGGGCGGTCTACCCGACGCGGCTCAGCCAGTCGGCAAAATTGCGGGTGTGCGTCGAGTTTCTGGAAGACTATTTTCGCGGTCTGTCCGTTGAGTGATGCCTGGGCGTTTGATCGGCATTACGATCTTGCGCCGAGGCATTGGCTCGTCAGTTCAGCCAGGGGTTTTGCGCCAGATGTTCGGTTTCAAAATGCCGGATCTGCTCGGCGCGCTGGAGGGTGGTGCCAATGGCATCGAGGCCCAGCAGGAGCGATTGCTTGCGCAGGTGATCGATCTCGAAAGGGATCACTGAACCGTCGGCCAGCGCGATGGTTTGCTCGGTCAGGTTCACGCTGATGTGCGCGGTCTGCGCCACGCTGATCACGCCGGCGATGTGCTTCAGTTGTGCTTCGTCGACTTCAATCGCCAGCACGCCATTGCGCTGACAGTTGTCATAGAAAATGCCGGCGAAGCGGGTGCCGATAAGTGCCCGGATACCCACTTGCTTCAAGCCCCAGACGGCGTGCTCGCGGCTCGAACCACAGCCGAAGTTGGGGCCGACCACCAAGAACGCGGCGTCGCTCCAGACGGGTCGGTTGAGGATGAATTCAGGGTTGGGCGCCCCGGACTCAAGAAACCGCAGATCGAAGAACAGGCCCCGGTCCAGTCCCTTGCGGTCAATACCCTTGAGGAACTGCTTGGGCATGATCACATCGGTGTCGATGTTGGACGCGAGGAAGGGCGCAGCGCTGCCACTTACGGTGTTGAAAGGTTGCATGATTCACGCCTCCAGGGCGAAAGATCGAACGTCAGTCAGATGACCCGTGATCGCCGCGGCAGCGACCATGGCCGGACTCATCAGATGGGTACGCGCACCGGCGCCCTGGCGGCCTTCAAAGTTACGGTTGGTGCTCGAGGCGCATCGATCGCCGGGCGCGAGTACATCGTCATTCATGGCCAGGCACATCGAGCAGCCCGATTGCCGCCATTCGAAACCGGCATCGAGGAAAATCTGCGCGAGTCCTTCCGATTCGGCCTGGTCACGGACCAGCGTCGAGCCGGGGACAATCATGGCGCGTACATGGGCCGCGACGCGCTTGCCGCGCACGACGCGCGCCACGTCTCGCAGGTCTTCGATTCGCGCATTGGTGCAAGAACCGATAAACGCGTGGCTGATGCTCAACTCGCTCAACAGCATGCCGGGCTCCAGCCCCATGTAGTTCAAGGCCCGCTGCATGCCCTGGCGCAGAATCAGGTCGGGTTGCGCTGCCGGGTCCGGCACCTGGCTGCCAACCGGTGCCGCCTGGTCCGGGCTGGTGCCCCAGGTGACCATGGGCTGCAGATCGCCGACATCGAGGGTGACCTCACGATCAAACACGGCACCTTCATCGCTGCGCAGCGTCCTCCATTGGGCGACGGCCTGTTCCCATAATTCGCCTTGCGGGGCGCGTGGTCTGGATTGCAGGTAGGCAAAGACTTTGTCATCCGGCGCCATGAACGCGCCTCGGGCGCCGGCTTCCACGGCCATGTTGCAGATGGTCATCCGGGCCTCGACGCTGAGGTCATCAATCGCCGGCCCGGCAAACTCGATCGCGTAACCGGTGGCACCCGAGGCACCGATGTTTTCGATCAGGGCCATGATGATGTCCTTGGAGGTAATCCCCGTTCCAAGCCGCCCGCTCACTGTCACTCGCATCGTCTTGAGGCGTTTGTAGACCAGGGTCTGCGAGGCCAGCACGTGTTCGATTTCCGAGGTGCCGATCCCAAAGCCGAACGCGCCCAGGGCCCCGTAAGTCGTGGTGTGGCTGTCGCCCGCGGCGACCACCATGCCCGGCAGGATAAACCCTTGTTCCGGGGCTACGACGTGCTCGATCCCCTGGCGTTTGTCGAGGACATCGAACAGCTCGATACCAAAGTCACGGCAGTTTTCTTCGAAGTAGGAGACCTGCCGCGCACCCCCGGCATCCGGCATCGTCGCCGTCCGCGTTGGCGTGGTCGGGTTCACATGGTCGACCACGGCGAGCGTTGCGCCGGGGCGCCAGACCTGGCGACCGGCTTCGCGCATGCCGCTGAAGGCTTGTGGGCTGGTGTACTCGTTGGCGACCTGACGATCGATGTACAGCAGCACATGGCCCTGATCGTCGAGATTACAAACGGTATGACTGTCGATGTGTTTTTGGTAGAGCGTTCTAGAGCTGTTCATGGAGTGGGCTCATTTTTCTGGTGCGAGATCACGGCGAAGACGTACTGACAGCATATTGATCGCAGAACCTGCATCAAGCTGCGTTGGGTGAATGCGTTACGCACGTTTTGTGAACAATGAGTGGGTATAAAGGGGGGTTTTGGTCCGTTATGCGTTAAGTGCATAGTTATCTAATTAAATATTCTTTTAAGAAATATAAAGTTTCGTTGATTATCTCCTGGCACTTTTATGTCGATTCAGGATGCCGATTCGTCGGGGTCTGGAAATAAAACAGAAGGTTTACAGGAGTAGATAAATGGGCAATGTCCAGAGCCCCGCCAGTCTCCCGCAGGTATTCCAGAACCTGGGGCCCGGCGGCGAATTGCTCAACCTTGGCCGGGTATTTCGAGAGCCGTTGGCGTTGTCGCGTCTGCACAGCAACCCCAAGCGGGTGCTGAGCCGACGCGAAACGGGATTGCTGGTGGTGCTCGCCCTGGTGCTCCACGGCGCGGTGATTTTTTGGGTTCGGCAGCAACCTGCACCGGAATTGCCCGTGGTGCCGCCCGAGGTCCCGCCGATGACCATCGAGTTCTCGCAGCCTGCGCCGCCGGTGGTGGAGCCGCCACCGCCCGAGCCGATTCCGCAGCCGGTGGTCGAACCGCCACCGCCGGTGGAAGACGAATTGGCCGTGAAGCCGCCACCGCCCAAACCGATTCCCAAACCCAAGCCCGTGGTCAAGCCGGTGCCCAAACCGGTGGCCAAACCCGTAGAGCAGCCACCGGCACCACCCGCGCCGCCACAACCGGTCGCCGCGCCAGCACCGCCTGCGCCATCCGCCCCGAAACCGGTGACGCCGGCCTCGGCCAACGCCGGTTACTTGCATAACCCGGCACCGGAATACCCGTCGCTGGCGATGCGTCGTGGCTGGGAAGGCACGGTGTTGTTGCGGGTGCATGTATTGGCCAGCGGCAAGCCCGGTGAAATCCAGATCCAGAAGAGCAGTGGCCGTGACCAGTTGGACGATGCGGCACTGGCTGCCGTCAAGCGCTGGAGTTTCGTGCCGGCCAAGCAAGGCGACATCGCCCAGGACGGCTGGGTCAGCGTGCCCATCGATTTTAAGATCAAGTAACAGACACCACCGCAACAGCGGGCCACCCCACAAAAGGAGCGCCGCCACACACGCATTCAACATCAGGGAACACAGACCATGAACCTCATTGCATCCCCCTTCGAATCCATTGAACACGCCGTCATCTGGCTGTTGATCCTGTTCTCCGTGGCGACCTGGGGCCTGGCCCTGCTCAAGGGCCTGCAGTTCACCCGGCTCAAGGCACAGGACCGCAAATTCCATAAACAATTCTGGGCCGCGTCGAGCCTCGATTCCGCTGCTGAGTTCGCCAACAACCTGCCCGGCGCGGCCGCGCGTGTGGCGTTGGCCGGTTATGCGGCGATTCAGGTCAGCGACCACCAGAACACTGATCTCAGCCATTCGATCAATCATCAGGATCGCCTTGAGCGTGCCTTGCGCCAGCAGATCGTGCGTGAACGACGCTCGCTCGAAACCGGGCTGGCCGTCCTGGCAAGTATCGGCAGCACCTCGCCCTTTATCGGCCTGTTCGGCACCGTCTGGGGGATCATGTCGGCCTTGAAAGGCATCAGCGCGGCAGGCTCAGCGAGCCTGGAAACCGTGGCCGGGCCGATTGGTGCGGCACTGGTTGCCACCGGCGTGGGGATTGCGGTCGCGGTGCCGGCGGTGCTGGTTTACAACTACCTGTTGCGTCGCTTGAAGCTGAGTTCCGCTGACCTCGATGATTTCGCTCATGACTTCTATAGCCTGGCGCAGAAGCATTCGTTCCGTGTCCAGTTGCATGCGGTCCCGGCAAAATCCGGCGCCACGGTTGGCGGGCAAAAAGTGAAGGAGGCGTCCTGATATGGCTTTCTCCACACAAGACAGCGATGAAGTGCTGAGCGAGATCAACGTCACGCCGCTGGTGGATGTGATGCTGGTGCTGCTGGTGGTGTTTATCGTCACGGCGCCGCTGCTGACTAATGCGATTCCGATCAACTTGCCCAAAACGGAATCGGTGGCGCCGGTTGAGCAGAAAGATCCGTTGGTGGTGAGCATTGATGACAAGGGCAAGGTGTTTATCAACAAGGATGAGGTGCAGCCTGATTTGCTGGAGTTCAATTTGCAGGCGGCCAAGGCGAAGAACCCGGATGTGCGGGTGCAATTGCAGGCGGATAACGGGGTGAATTATGGGGAGGTGGCGAGGGCGATGGCGTCGATTGAGCGGGCGGGGATTACCAAGTTGTCGGTGATAACGGCTAAGTGATGTTTTTTGGGGCGGGGTGTATATCCGTTTTTTTGGTCACGGCGGCTTATGGTTTCGCCCTTACGGCGACTCACTTTTCCAAGAGCCGGAGTGCCGGCCCAGCGAAAAGTAAGCAAAAGGCTCTTGCCCCACCACTCGGTGCCTCGCTAGGGCTCGGCATGCCCTCACTCCGGCATTGCTCCGTGGGCCCGCCGCCATCGGCCATCCATGGCCGGGGGCGGCTAACCCGGCA
>NZ_RWIN01000040.1 GCF_009761815.1 Pseudomonas sp. PB120 | reverse complement strand
AGCGAATCGCTCGCGTGCTGCACAACGACCCGGCGACCGGCGTCATGCGCCACGCCGATGCGGGTTACCAGATCGCGATCGACTGCGCCAAGGAACAAGGGCTGAACCTGCCGATGATTACCGGCAAATAAACTAGCCATGTAGCAGCTGCCGCAGGCTGCGTTAAGGGCCGAAGGACCTTCGTTCCAACTTGGAATGCCGGGGTCGCTTCGCAACCCGACGCAGCCTTCGGCAGCTGCTACAGGGATCGAGTAAACCCTAATAACAATCCACAGAGGTTGAACCATGGCTGTCCAAGATGAACGTGCAGGCAGTAAACCGTTGATCGAGAAACGTTCGATCGACTACATCCCGGAAGCGGAAAGACACGGTCGTCTATTCAGTCAGTTCACCCTGTGGATGGGGGCCAACCTGCAAATCACCGCGATTGTCACCGGGGCCCTGGCCGTGGTGCTGGGCGGTGATGTGTTCTGGTCGTTGATCGGTTTGCTGATCGGCCAACTGCTCGGCGGCGGCGTCATGGCGCTGCACGCTGCGCAGGGGCCCAAACTTGGCCTGCCGCAGATGATCTCCAGTCGCGTGCAGTTTGGTGTTTATGGCGCGGCTATCCCGATCGTACTGGTCTGCCTGATGTACCTCGGTTTCACCGCCACGGGTACCGTTCTTTCCGGCCAGGCGCTGGGGCAGTTGTTTAGCGTCAGCGACAGCGCCGGCATTCTGATTTTCGCCAGTGTCATCGTGCTGGTCACGGTGCTGGGTTATCGGGTGATCCACTGGATTGGCCGCATCGCCAGTGTCATTGGTGTCATTGCCTTTGTTTTCCTGTTCAGTCGCCTGATGAGCCAGACGGACGTTGGCGCACTGCTGCAAATCCGCCACTTCAGCTGGAGCAGCTTCCTGCTGGCGGTGTCGCTCGCGGCGTCCTGGCAGATCGCCTTCGGCCCTTACGTGGCTGACTATTCACGCTACCTGCCGAGCAAGACGTCTTCGGTGAAAACCTTTTTTGCCGCCGGCGCGGGCTCGGTCATTGGCGCACAAGTGGCGATGATCCTCGGCGTGTTCGCCGCCGCCTCGGCCAACGGGCAATTCGCGGGTCACGAAGTGGCCTACATCGTGGGTCTGGGTGGAACCGGTGCCACCGCCGCGCTGCTGTACTTCAGCATCGCGTTCGGCAAGGTCACCATCTCCACACTGAACTCCTACGGCAGCTTCATGTGCATTGCGACCATCATCAGCGGCTTCCGTGGTGACCTGAAAGTCACGCGCTTGCAGCGTCTGGTGTTCGTGCTGGTCATCGTGGGTGCGGCGACGCTGATGGCGTTGCTCGGCCAGCACTCGTTCCTCGGTGCGTTCAAGTCCTTCATCCTGTTCCTGCTGGCGTTCTTCACGCCATGGAGCGCGATCAACCTGGTGGACTACTACTGCATCACCCGTGAGCGCTATGACGTGCCGGCACTGTCCGATCCGAACGGACGTTACGGTCGCTGGAACGTTCTGGGTATCAGCGTCTATGTTTTCGGTGTGCTGGTGCAGTTGCCGTTCATCTCCTCCAAGTTCTATACCGGTCCGCTGGTGGCGGCGCTGGGGGATGTGGATATCTCCTGGATCATCGGTCTGGTGATTCCCGCCGCCCTGTATTACGTGTGTGCAAAAAAATGGCATGGCACGGTGCCCGATCAACTGATTCTGCCGGTCGAGCAGGACAGCGTTGTACAACCTGGAACAATCGGTGCCGGTCGCGCTGCGGTGCAGGCCTGATTGGACGTGGACAGGGCTGGATGCCTCTTGACTGCCGTAAGCCAATTCATGATTAGGAGCGTCACAACAATGAAATCGAACAAGACCCTGCTGACCACATTGCTTTCCATGGGCCTGCTGGCCAGCGCTGGCGCCACTCAGGCGGCGGGTTGGTGCGAGTCCGGCAAACCGGTGAAATTCGCCGGCCTGAACTGGGAAAGCGCCATGCTGCTGACCGACGTGCTGCAAGTCGTGTTGGAGAAAGGTTACGACTGCAAGACTGACAGCCTGCCGGGCAACTCCATCACCATGGAAAACGCCCTGAGCAGCAACGACATCCAAGTGTTTGCCGAAGAGTGGGTCGGCCGCAGCGAAGTATGGAACAAGGCTGAGAAGGCCGGCAAAGTGGTCGGTGTCGGCGCTCCGGTCGTGGGTGCGGTAGAAGGCTGGTACGTGCCGCGCTATGTGATCGAAGGCGACGCCAAGCGCAAGCTGGAACCCAAGGCGCCGGACCTGAAAAACATTGCTGACCTGGCCAAGTACTCCGCCGTGTTCAAGGACCAGGAAGAGCCATCGAAAGGCCGTTTCTACAACTGCCCGGCCGGCTGGACCTGTGAGCTGGACAACAGCGAAATGCTGAAAAGCTACGGCCTGGAAAGCACCTACACCAACTTCCGCCCTGGCACCGGCCCGGCGCTGGATGCGGCCGTGCTGTCGAGCTACAAGCGTGGCGAGCCAATCCTGTTCTACTACTGGTCGCCAACTCCGCTGATGGGGCAAATCGATGCGGTCAAACTCGAAGAGAAGCCAGGCGTCGACAAGAGCGTGACCATCAAGGTCGGCCTGTCCAAGACCTTCCACGAAGAGGCCCCGGAATTGGTGGCTGTGCTGGAAAAAGTCAACTTGCCAATCGACCTGCTGAACCAGAATTTGGGACGCATGACCAAAGAGCGGATCGAGTCGCCAAAACTGGCCAAGATCTTCCTGAAGGAACATCCTGAAGTCTGGCACGCGTGGGTGAGCGACGACGCAGCCAAGAAAATCGACGCGGCTTTGTAGGTTGAGTCTCTCCGGCTGTCGACAACGGCAGTCGGACGCTTGATCGCAACCCCTTGATTGAGAGTCTCTTATGTTTCCCGAAAGCTTTACCTTTTCCATCGCCGACTGGGTCAACAGTTGGGTCGATTCGCTGGTTACCAACTACGGCGACGTGTTCCGGCACATCTCCGACACCCTGTTGTGGGCCATCGTCAATCTTGAAGGGCTGCTGCGTGCGGCGCCCTGGTGGCTGATGCTGGCGATCGTGGCGGGCGTTGCCTGGCACGCGACCCGCAAGGTCGTGACCACGGCGGTCATCGTCGGCTTGCTGTTCCTGGTGGGTGCGGTCGGCCTGTGGGACAAGCTGATGCAGACGCTGGCGCTGATGATGGTCGCCACGATCATTTCGGTGCTGATCGGCATTCCGCTGGGCATTCTCTCGGCACGCAGCAATCGCCTGCGTTCGATCCTGATGCCGCTGCTGGACATCATGCAGACCATGCCGAGCTTCGTGTACCTGATCCCGGTGCTGATGCTGTTTGGCCTGGGCAAGGTCCCGGCGATCTTCGCCACGGTGATCTACGCCGCCCCGCCGCTGATCCGCCTGACCGATCTGGGCATCCGCCAGGTTGACGGCGAAGTGATGGAAGCGATCAACGCCTTCGGTGCCAACCGCTGGCAGCAACTGTTCGGCGTGCAACTGCCGCTGGCCCTGCCGAGCATCATGGCCGGGATCAACCAGACCACCATGATGGCCCTGTCGATGGTGGTGATCGCCTCGATGATCGGTGCCCGTGGCTTGGGCGAAGACGTGTTGGTGGGGATTCAGACCCTCAACGTCGGACGTGGCCTTGAAGCCGGTCTGGCGATCGTGATTCTGGCAGTGGTAATCGACCGCATTACACAGGCGTACGGTCGTGCACGGCATGAGGTGAGCAAATGAACAACGCAACCGTGAGCAAGATCGAAGTCAAAAACGTCTTCAAGATTTTCGGCAACCGTTCCAAGGATGCGCTGGCCATGATCGGCCAGGGTAAAACCAAGGATCAGGTGCTGTCCGAAACCGGTTGTGTGGTTGGTGTGAACGACTTGTCGTTGAGCATCGGCACCGGCGAGATCTTCGTGATCATGGGGCTGTCGGGCTCTGGAAAATCGACGCTGGTGCGCCACTTCAATCGCCTGATCGACCCGACCAGCGGCGCGATCCTGGTGGACGGCGTGGACATCCTGCAATACGACATGGAAGCCCTGCGCGAATTTCGCCGGCACAAGATCAGCATGGTGTTCCAGAGCTTCGGCCTGCTGCCGCACAAGACCGTGGTGGATAACGTTGCCTACGGTTTGAAAGTGCGTGGCGAGAGCAAGCAAATGTGCTCCGAGCGCGCGCTGCACTGGATCAACACCGTGGGCCTCAAGGGCTACGAAAACAAATACCCGCATCAGCTGTCGGGCGGCATGCGTCAGCGTGTGGGCCTGGCCCGTGCCTTGGCGGCGGACACCGACATCATCCTGATGGACGAAGCGTTCAGTGCGCTCGACCCGCTGATCCGCGCCGAGATGCAGGATCAGTTGCTGGAACTGCAAAAGACCCTGCACAAGACCATCGTCTTCATCACCCACGACCTCGACGAGGCCGTGCGCATCGGCAACCGCATTGCGATCCTCAAGGATGGCCGCCTGATTCAGGTCGGCACACCGCGAGAGATTCTGCACTCGCCGGCGGATGAATATGTGGACCGGTTCGTACAGCGTCGGGCTGCGGTGGTTTAAAAAATTTGTGGCGAGACCGCTTTTGTGGCGAGGGAGCTTGCTCCCGCTCGAGCGCGTAGCGGTCGCAAGATTTTTGGGCCTCCTTCGCAGTCCAGCGGGAGCAAGCTCCCTCGCCACAGAAGTCATGCATCAACAGAATTGCCATGAGGTTGAAGATGTCCCAGGCTGAAAAAATCGTTATCGCCGACGCCCCGATGCGTTGGCAGGATGTGGTTGCCGTAGCCCGTCACGGCGCACAGCTCGAGCTGTCGGCGCAGGTCTGGGCTCGTATCGAAAATGCCCAAGCCATTGTCCAGCGCATCGTCATCAGCGGCGAACGCGCCTATGGCGTCAACACCGGCCTGGGCGCCTTGTCGAACGTATCGCTCAAGGGCGAACAACTCACCCAACTGTCTCGCAACACCTTGCTCAGCCACGCCTGTGGCGTTGGCGCACCGCTGGCCGACGAACAGACGCGCGCGATCATGTGTGCCGCGATCCGCAATTTCTCCCAGGGCAAATCCGGCATCCATCGCCAGGTGGTCGAAGCGCTGCTGGCGCTGCTCAACCGCGGCATCACCCCGCAAGTGCCGTCCCAGGGTTCGGTCGGTTACCTGACCCACATGGCCCACATCGGCATCGCGTTGCTGGGTGTCGGAAATGTCAGCTATCGCGGGAAAATCGTGTCCGCGCAGCAGGCGCTCGCCGAAGAAGGTTTGCAGCCGGTTCAGCTCGGCGCGAAAGATGGCTTGTGCCTGGTCAACGGCACGCCCTGCATGAGCGGTCTCAGCTGCCTGGCCATTGCCGACGCCACGCGCCTGCTGCAATGGGCCGACGTGATCAGCGCCATGAGCTTCGAGGCCCAGCGTGGCCAGATCGCGGCGTTCGACGCCGAGATCATCGCGCTCAAGCCGCACCCGGGCATGCAGCAGGTCGGGATCAACCTGCGGGCGTTGCTCGACGGCAGTGAAGTGATTGCCGGCAGCAAAGGCATTCGCACTCAGGACGCGCTGAGCATCCGCTCGATTCCACAGGTTCACGGCGCTGCTCGCGATCAGCTTCAGCACGCGATTAAACAGATTGAAATCGAACTCAACGGCTGCACCGATAACCCGTTGTTGTTGGGGACGCCGGACAACTTCCGCGTGATGTCCCAGGCCAATCCCCACGGCCAATCCGTGGCTATGGCAGCAGATTTGCTGGCCATCGCCATGGCGGAAATCGGTTCCATCGCCGAGCGTCGCCTCGACCGTTTGATCAACCCGCACGTCAGCGGTCTGCCAGCGTTTCTGGTGGCTAATCCGGGGGTGAACTCCGGGATGATGATCGTGCAATACGTCGCCGCTTCGTTGTGCGCGGAAAACCGCCAATTGGCGCAACCGGCGGTGCTCGACAACTACGTTACCTCGGGCCTGCAGGAAGATCACTTGAGCATGGGTACCACCGCCGCGTTGAAGCTGCACCGTACCCTGGAAAACTGCACGCAGATCCTCGCCATCGAATACCTGTTGGCGGCCCAGGCTTTCGAATTTTTGAAAGAACAGCGTTTTGGCGCCGGCACCGATGCCGCGTGGTGCCTGCTGCGCGAACGCGTCCCCGCTTACGATCAGGACCGCTGGCTGGCACCGGACATCGCCGCTGCTGCCGGCGTTTTGAAAGACCCCGTTTTGCTGCAAAAAGCGTTGCCGAATTTGAACTGAGTCCACACAAACCAGCGTGCCAAGGCGCCAGCCCTCTCAAAAAGAGGGAAGCGACGGACAACGGATATCTCCGGAGCGACTGGTAGGCCTCTTAAACCAAGAGCGTAAAAGACTCTCAAAAGGAGAATGAAATGACTGCGCTAAACCTGATTCCCGGCCAACTGAGCCTTGCCCAACTGCGTGATGTGTATCAGCAACCAGTGACACTGACCCTCGACAGCAGCGCCTCGGCGCAGATCGAAGCCAGCGTTGCCTGCGTGGAGCAGATCCTCGCCGAGAACCGCACCGCGTACGGCATCAACACTGGTTTCGGTCTGCTGGCCTCGACCCGCATCGCCAGCGAAGACCTGGAAAACCTTCAGCGCTCGCTGGTGCTGTCCCATGCGGCCGGTGTCGGCCAGCCCATCAGCGACGCGCTGGTGCGGCTGATCATGGTGCTCAAGGTCAACAGCCTGAGCCGTGGTTTCTCCGGTATTCGCCGCGTGGTCATCGACGCGCTGATCGCCCTGATCAACGCTGAGGTTTATCCGCACATTCCATTGAAAGGCTCGGTCGGTGCCTCCGGTGACCTGGCGCCTTTGGCCCACATGTCGCTGGTGCTGCTGGGTGAAGGCAAGGCTCGTTACAAAGGCGAGTGGATGGAAGCGACCGAAGCGCTGAAAGTCGCCGGCCTGACGCCGCTGACCCTGGCCGCGAAAGAAGGCCTGGCGTTGCTCAACGGCACTCAGGTGTCTACCGCTTTTGCATTGCGTGGCCTGTTCGAAGGTGAAGATTTGTTCGCCGGCGCCTTGTCCCTGGGTGGCTTGACCGTCGAAGCGGTGTTGGGCTCGCGCTCGCCGTTCGACGCACGCATCCATGCCGCTCGTGGCCAGAAAGGCCAGATCGACGCCGCTGCCGCCTATCGCGATTTGCTGGGTGAGCGCACTGAAGTCTCCGATTCGCACCAGAACTGCGAAAAGGTCCAGGACCCGTACTCCCTGCGCTGCCAGCCACAAGTCATGGGCGCCTGCCTGACCCAGTTCCGTCAGGCAGCCGAAGTGCTCGCGGTCGAAGCCAACGCCGTCTCAGACAACCCACTGGTTTTCGCCGCTGAAGGCGACGTGATTTCCGGCGGTAACTTCCACGCCGAACCGGTTGCAATGGCCGCTGACAACATGGCCCTGGCCATTGCTGAAATCGGCTCCCTGAGCGAGCGTCGTATCTCGTTGATGATGGACAAGCACATGTCGCAGCTTCCACCGTTCCTGGTGGCCAATGGCGGCGTGAACTCCGGTTTCATGATCGCGCAGGTGACTGCTGCGGCACTCGCCAGCGAAAACAAGGCGTTGTCCCATCCCCATTCGGTGGACAGCCTGCCGACGTCGGCCAACCAGGAAGACCACGTGTCCATGGCCCCGGCTGCCGGCAAGCGTTTGTGGGAAATGGCCGAGAACACTCGCGGGATTCTCGCCGTAGAGTGGCTGGCGGCCGTTCAGGGCCTGGACCTGCGCAATGGTCTGAAGACTTCCGTAAAACTGGAAAAGGCTCGGGCCATTCTGCGCAAGGAAGTGCCGTTCTATGAAAAGGACCGCTTCTTTGCACCGGACATCAATGCCGCGACCGAGTTGCTGGCGTCGCGTTGCCTGAACGAACTGATCACAGCGAAATTGCTGCCTAGCCTGTGATGCACTCATCGCCAGCAGGCTGGCTCCCACCGTTGCATTGCGCATCCCTGTGGGAGCCAGCCTGCTGGCGATTCGAATTTGAATACTGTGGAGACTAAGGGATGAAAACCCTCTGGCAACACTGCCACGTCGCAACCATGGCGCAAGGCGTCTACTCGATCATCGAGGATGCGGCCATTGTGACGTCCGGTGCGCTCATTGAGTGGGTCGGCCCGCGAAGCGAACTGCCGCCCGGCGAATACCCGGCGGTCAACGATTTGAACGGGGCCTGGGTCACGCCGGGCCTGATCGACTGCCACACCCACACGGTGTTCGGCGGCAACCGCAGCGGTGAATTCGAACAGCGCCTGCAAGGTGTCAGCTACGCGGAGATCGCAGCAAGCGGCGGGGGTATCGCCAGCACCGTGCGCGCCACTCGCGCGGCGAGCGAAGACGAGTTGTTCGCCAGCGCCGCCAAGCGTCTGAAAAGCCTGATACGCGACGGCGTCACCAGCATTGAAATCAAGTCCGGCTACGGCCTCGACCTGGCCAACGAACGCAAGATGCTGCGGGTCGCCCGTCGCCTCGGTGCCGAACTGCCGATCAGCGTGCGCAGCACCTGCCTGGCTGCTCACGCCTTGCCACCGGAATACAAGGACCGCGCCGACGATTACATCGATCACATCTGCGCTGAAATGCTTCCGGCCCTGGCCGCCGAAGGTCTGGTGGACGCAGTCGACGCGTTCTGCGAGTACCTGGCGTTTTCGCCAGCGCAGGTCGAGCGCGTGTTCATCACCGCACAAAAACTCGGCTTGCCGGTGAAGCTGCATGCCGAGCAATTGTCGTCGCTGCACGGTTCTACGCTGGCGGCGCGTTATCACGCACTGTCGGCCGATCATCTGGAATTCATGACCGAAGACGACGCCATCGCCATGGCCGAATCGGGCACCGTCGCGGTGTTGCTGCCGGGCGCGTTCTACTTCCTTCGCGAAACCCAGTTGCCGCCGATGGAAGCCTTGCGCAAGCACGGCGTGAAAATCGCCATCGCCAGTGACCTGAATCCGGGTACCTCGCCCGCGTTGTCGCTGCGCTTGATGCTGAACATGGCCTGCACCTGTTTCCGCATGACCCCGGAAGAAGCCTTGGCCGGCGCAACGATCCATGCCGCCACTGCCTTGGGCATGGCCGACACGCACGGTTCGCTGGAAGCGGGCAAGGTCGCCGATTTTGTCGCCTGGCAAATCGATCGTCCCGCCGACCTGTCGTACTGGCTGGGCGGAGACCTGGAAAAACGCGTCGTGCGTCACGGCGTCGAGACAAGCGTTTAGGAGAGCAGTTGTGGATAAGGTTCTGAACTTCAAACAAGGCCGCGTGCCGCTGCTGATCAGCATGCCCCACGCCGGCGTGCGCCTGACCCCTGCGGTCGAGGCCGGGTTGATTCCCGACGCGAGAAGCCTGCCGGACACTGACTGGCATATCCCCACACTTTACGAGTTCGCCGCCGAACTGGGCGCCAGCACCCTGGCTGCCGAGTATTCGCGGTTTGTCATCGACCTGAACCGCCCGTCCGACGACAAACCCTTGTACGTCGGCGCGACCACCGGTCTGTACCCGGCAACGTTATTCGACGGCATTCCGTTGTTCCGCGAGGGCATGGAACCGTCGGCTGAAGAGCGCGCAACTTATCTGGAACAAGTCTGGACGCCGTACCACAGCACGTTGCAAAACGAGCTGGCGCGACTGAAAGCCGAGTTTGGCTATGCGTTGCTGTTCGATGCGCACTCGATTCGCTCGATCATCCCGCACCTGTTCGACGGCAAGCTGCCAGACTTCAACCTCGGCACCTTCAATGGCGCCAGTTGCGATCCTCAGTTGGCCACTCAGCTGGAAGCGATCTGCGCGAAGCACACCGACTACAGCCATGTGTTGAACGGTCGCTTCAAGGGCGGCCATATCACCCGGCATTACGGTAACCCGGCCGAAAACATCCACGCCGTGCAACTGGAGTTGGGCCAGTGCACCTACATGGAAGAATTCGAACCGTTCCGCTACCGGCCGGACCTGGCGGCACCGACGCAAGTGGTGCTCAAGGAATTGCTGCAAGGTTTGCTGGCCTGGGGCGAAAAGCACTACAACCGCTGATGCATTGTGTTGCACTCTGTGGCGAGGGAGCTCGCTCCCGCTCGGCGGCGTAGCCGTCGTAAACCCTGGTACCGCAATCATTCTGGCGAAACCGGGTTGAATGATTTCGGGACTGCTTCGCAGTCCAGCGGGAGCAAGCTCCCTCGCCACAGAGTTTCAATCCTGCATGACATGCTCATTGACGTAATTCGGGTTTATGATGCCGGACGGCAGAATAATAGAAGTCCCCCCAGGGATGACCTCGACCCCTTACGGAGCGCGCAATGCAGACTTTGTACCCGCAGATCAAACCCCACGCCCGGCACGATCTGGCAGTCGATGAAACCCACACCCTGTATGTCGACGAAAGCGGTTCACCGGAAGGTTTGCCGGTGGTGTTCATCCACGGTGGCCCCGGCGCCGGGTGCGATGCGGCGAGCCGCTGCTACTTCGATCCAAACCTTTACCGCATTGTGACCTTCGACCAGCGTGGCTGCGGTCGCTCCACGCCTCACGCCAGCCTGGAAAACAACACCACCTGGGATCTGGTGGCCGACCTTGAGCGAATCCGCCAACACCTGGGCATCGACAAGTGGGTGCTGTTCGGCGGCTCCTGGGGTTCGACCCTGGCGTTGGCTTACGCGCAAACCCATCCTGAGCGTGTGCACGGACTAATTGTTCGTGGGATTTTTCTCTGCCGTCCGCAGGAAATCGAGTGGTTCTATCAGGCCGGCGCCAGCCGTCTGTTCCCGGACTACTGGCAGGACTACATCGCGCCGATCCCGCTGGACGAGCGCCACGACCTGCTCACCGCTTTCCACAAACGCCTGACCGGCAACGATCAGATCGCCCAGATGCACGCCGCCAAGGCCTGGTCCACCTGGGAAGGCCGGACCGCGACCCTGCGCCCGAACCCGATGGTGGTCGATCGTTTCTCCGAGCCACAGCGTGCGCTGTCCATCGCTCGCATCGAATGCCACTACTTCACCAACAATGCGTTCCTTGAACCCAATCAGTTGATTCGCGACATGGGCAAGATTGCCCATTTGCCCGGCGTGATCATCCATGGTCGCTATGACGTGATCTGCCCGTTGGACAATGCCTGGGAGTTGCACCAGGCCTGGCCGAACAGCGAGCTGCAAATCATCCGTGACGCCGGCCATGCCGCCGCCGAGCCGGGGATTACCGATGCATTGGTGCGCGCCGCCAATCAGATGGCTCGTCGCCTGCTCGACCTGCCGCCCGAAGAAGCATGAAGGGCCTGTTGCAACGCGTGCGTGGCGCGCGAGTCGAGGTCGCGGGGGAGGTGGTTGGTGCCGTCGATCAGGGATTGCTGGTGCTGGTGGCGGTCGAGCCTGAGGACTCTCGCGCCAACGCCGACAAACTTCTGCATAAGCTGCTTAACTATCGTGTGTTCAGCGACGCGGAGGGCAAGATGAATTTGTCCCTGGCGGATGTAGGCGGTGGGTTGCTGCTGGTCTCGCAGTTCACCCTCGCTGCCGACACAAGAAGCGGGCTGCGCCCGGGTTTTTCGACCGCCGCCCCTCCAGCCCTTGGCGAGGAGCTTTTCGACTATCTATTAACAAAGGCGAAACAGGTGCATGGCACAGTGGCATCAGGTAGATTCGGCGCGGATATGCAGGTGCACCTGGTCAACGATGGCCCGGTAACCTTCCTGTTACAGACGTAAAAGCGCTTAAAACATCCTTTTAAGCTCATTTCGACTGAAAACAGGGGATTTTCGCGATAAATACTTGGTTGCCCCTGATGCGTTGTAACGCGGCCTACTAGATAATCGCGCGCTACGGGGATCAGCGTTCGTTGGTCCGTTTTGACTTAGGTAGAGACTTGTCCTGGACCTTTTGGGGAATCATTTAGCCCCATAGGAGTCGGAACAATGCTCGCCAACTTGGCAAGAGTGGTCTGCAGGGACGGTTTTTTTGTGCCGTCTACCTCACAGGCCCTTTAACTGGCCGTTGGTTTTTTGATCTGTTTTCGGCGAGGGTTGCTCGTGATTGTTAGTCCCTGTAATGCACCAAAATTGTCTGCCAAACGGTTACGAAGCGCACTGGTAGCGGGCTCTGCACTGCTCTGCCTGCTGAGCGCCGGTCAGCTTTGGGCATTCAATCTGGATGATGTGTCGGCCAAGGCAAAAGAGCTGGCCGGGCAGAAATACGAAGCCCCGCGCAGTAACCTGCCGAACGAATTCCGTGAGATGAAATTCGCGGACTATCAAAAAATTCGTTTCCTGACCGAAAAAGCCGAGTGGGCCGATCAGAAGACCCCATTCAAGCTGTCGTTCTATCACCAGGGTATGCATTTCGATACGCCGGTGAAAATCAACGAAATCACGGCTAACACCGTCGAAGAGATCAAATACGACCCAAGTCGTTTCGATTTCGGCGACCTGAAATTCGATCCTAAAGCCACCGAACAACTGGGTTATGCCGGTTTCCGTGTGCTGTACCCGATCAACAAGGCCGACAAGCAAGACGAAATCATGACCATGCTCGGCGCGAGTTACTTCCGCGTTGTCGGCAAGGGGCACACCTATGGTTTGTCCGCTCGCGGTATGGCCATTGATACCGCATTGCCGTCGGGCGAAGAATTCCCGCGTTTTCGTGAGTTCTGGATTCAGCAGCCAAAACCGGGCGACAAGCACCTGGTGATTTTCGCCCTGCTGGATTCGCCTCGCGCGACCGGTGCCTATCGCCTGACCCTGCGTCCGGGCAGCGACACCATCGTCGACGTCAAGGCGCAGATGTTCCTGCGTGACAAGGTCACCAAACTGGGCGTTGCGCCGCTGACCAGCATGTTCCTGTTCGGCGCCAACCAGCCGTCCAAAGTGCTGAACTACCGTCGCGAACTACACGACTCCAGCGGCCTGTCGATCCATGCCGGCAACGGCGAGTGGATCTGGCGCCCACTGAACAACCCGAAACACCTGTCGGTGAGCAACTTCTCTATCGAGAACCCGCGCGGTTTCGGTTTGCTGCAACGTGGCCGCGACTTCAGCCACTACGAAGACCTCGACGATCGCTACGACAAGCGCCCAAGTGCCTGGATCGAGCCAAAAGGCGATTGGGGCAAGGGTTCTGTAGACCTGGTCGAAATTCCGACCGCTGATGAAACCAACGACAACATCGTTGCTTTCTGGAGCCCGGAAAAACTGCCTGAGCCTGGCCAGCCGCTTGAGTTTGGCTACCGCTTGCACTGGACCATGGACGAAGCGGCGATTCACGCACCGGACAGCGCCTGGGTCAAACAGACCTTGCGCTCCACCGGCGACGTCAAACAGTCCAACCTGATTCGTCAACCGGACGGCAGCGTTGCCTATCTGGTCGACTTCGAAGGCCCGTCCCTGGCGGCATTGCCGGCAGATGCAGACGTGCGCAGCCAAGTCAGCGTTGGCGACAACGCCGAGCTGGTCGAGAACAGCGTACGCTACAACCCTGAGACCAAGGGCTGGCGCCTGACCCTGCGCATGAAGATCAAAGACCCGGGCAAATCCACCGAGATGCGTGCTGCCCTGGTGCAGAACATCGTGCCGGAAGACCTGGCCAAATCGTCGGTACCCGCGTCCAGTTCTTCTGTAGCCAAGGCCGACAAGGTTGCCGCCAAACAGCAAGAGAAGGCGGACAAGGAAGCGAAGCAAGCTGAAGCCAAACAGGCCGACGCCAGCCCGGTAGCCGATGCCAAGGACAAGGCCAACAAAGACGCCAAGCAGCCTGCTGCTGCGGACGCGGCCCCAGCCACACCGGAATCGGCAGCGACTGAAGAAGTCCTGACCGAGACCTGGAGCTATCAGTTGCCTGCCGATGAGTAATTCACACGTACAGCCAGAAACTCTGTCCGAGTATCTGGCGCATCTGCCAATGACGGACGAGCAGCGCGCGGAACTCGCGGGCTGCCAGTCTTTCAGCGAGTTGCACCAGCGTCTGTCGTCTTCGACATTTGACGCCCCGACCGAGGCCGCCCAGGCTTCGGTCGGCAAGCGCCTGACCCTGAACACCGCCGAAGAGCTGCAGGACGCCGAAATGCTGGTGCTCGACGCCAGCGGCCGCGTTTGCCTCAAGGCGACCCCGCCGATCCGTCGGACCAAGGTCGTGCCGGAGCCGTGGCGCACCAACATTCTGGTGCGCGGCTGGCGCCGTCTGACCGGTCGCACCAATCCGCCGGCCCCGCCGAAGGATGAGCGCGTGTTGCCGGCGGCTCGCTGGCGCACCGTCGGTTCGATCCGTCGTTACATCCTGTTGGTCCTGATGCTCGGCCAGACCATCGTTGCCGGCTGGTACATGAAAGGCATCATGCCGTACCAGGGCTGGGCGTTCGTCGACCTGAACGAAGTCCTGCATCAACCGCTGATGCAAACGGCCACGCAAGTGCTGCCGTATGCGTTGCAAACCAGCATCCTGATTCTGTTCGGGATTCTGTTCTGCTGGGTATCGGCCGGTTTCTGGACGGCGCTGATGGGCTTCCTCGAGTTGCTCACCGGGCACGATAAATACCGCATCTCCGGTAAAAGCGCCGGTAACGAGCCGATCGCGAAGGACGCGCGCACCGCATTGGTGATGCCGATCTGCAACGAAGACGTGCCTCGGGTATTTGCCGGTCTGCGTGCGACCTTTGAGTCGGTTGCGGCCACGGGCGACCTGGATCGCTTCGACTTTTTCGTCCTCAGTGACAGTAACGAGGCCGATATCTGCGTCGCCGAACAACAGGCCTGGCTGGACGTCTGCCGCGAAGCGGGCGGTTTCGGCAAGATCTTCTATCGCCGTCGTCGCCGTCGCGTGAAACGCAAAAGCGGCAACCTCGACGACTTCTGCCGTCGCTGGGGCGGTGACTACAAGTACATGGTCGTACTCGACGCCGACTCCGTGATGAGCGGCGAGTGCCTGACCAGTCTGGTGCGCTTGATGGAAGCCACGCCGGACGCCGGGATCATCCAGACCGCGCCACGTGCGTCGGGCATGGACACCCTTTATGCACGCATGCAGCAGTTTGCGACCCGTGTTTATGGTCCGCTGTTCACCGCCGGTCTGCACTTCTGGCAGTTGGGCGAATCCCACTATTGGGGCCACAACGCGATCATCCGCATGAAGCCGTTCATCGAGCACTGCGCCCTGGCGCCGTTGCCGGGTAAAGGCGCATTCGCTGGCGCGATTCTGTCCCACGACTTCGTCGAAGCTGCGCTGATGCGCCGTGCCGGCTGGGGCGTGTGGATTGCCTACGACTTGCCGGGCAGCTACGAAGAACTGCCGCCGAACCTGTTGGACGAACTCAAGCGTGACCGTCGCTGGTGCCACGGTAACCTGATGAACTTCCGCCTGTTCCTGGTCAAGGGCATGCACCCGGTGCACCGTGCGGTGTTCTTGACGGGCGTGATGTCTTACCTGTCGGCGCCGTTGTGGTTCTTCTTCCTTGTGCTGTCGACCGCGCTGCTGGCGGTCAACACGCTGATGGAGCCGCAGTACTTCCTCGAACCGCGTCAGCTCTACCCGCTGTGGCCACAATGGCATCCGGACAAGGCTATTGCGCTGTTCTCGACCACGATCGTGCTGCTGTTCCTGCCGAAACTGTTGAGCATCATCCTGATCTGGGCCAAGGGCGCGAAAGAGTTCGGCGGCAAGTTCAAGGTGACCTTGTCGATGCTGCTGGAGATGCTGTTCTCGATGTTGCTGGCGCCGGTGCGAATGATCTTCCACACCCGTTTCGTGCTCGCCGCGTTCCTCGGCTGGGCCGCGACCTGGAACTCGCCGCAACGTGACGATGACTCCACGCCATGGAGCGAAGCGGTCAAGCGCCACGGTCCGCAAACCCTGCTGGGCTTCTTCTGGGCCCTGTTGGTGATCTGGCTGAACCCGAGCTTCCTCTGGTGGCTGGTGCCGATTGTCGGTTCGTTGATGTTGTCGATCCCGGTGTCGGTGATTTCCAGCCGCGTGGGCCTGGGCCTCAAGTCCCGTGACGAGAGCCTGTTCCTGATCCCTGAGGAATACAATCCGCCACAGGCGTTGCTGGCGACTGACCAGTACACCCATGAAAACCGTTATCACGCGTTGAAAGACGGCTTCATCCGGTCGGTGGTCGATCCTCAGCAGAACGCCCTGGCGTGCTCGCTGGCGACCTCGCGCCACGGTCAGGCCGAGCCGATCGAATGGCTGCGGGTCGAGCGGGTTCGCCATGCGTTGAAAGTCGGGCCAGACGGCCTGAACAACAACGAACGTGTGCAACTGCTGAGTGATCCGGTGGCCCTGAGCCGCTTGCACGAGCAGGTCTGGAGCGAAGGTCACCCCGAGTGGCTTGAAGCCTGGCGCAAATCGGTCAAGGCCGATCCCCATGCGCCGCTGCTGCCGCTCAAACCGCTGAGCTCACAGCCTCAGTTGGCATGACTTAAAGCCCCGCTTGAATAGCGGGGCTTTTTTTTGCCTGAACGTTGCCAAACACTTGTGAAAACGAGTGAGTGCGTTAGCATCCGCCCCCGGATGGGTGCGCCCGGACAACTTTCTGTTCGTATCTGCTGGTTTTCCAAAGGAAAACGGCGGTTTGCGCGCCTCACAACGCAAGGGTTCTGGGGACATGATGATGAAGAAGTATCTCTCGATGCTGCTGGTCGGCGTCACGGCATTGGTTGCTGTGAGCGCGGCGCAAGCCGGTGCCATCGATGACGCGGTCAAGCGTGGCACATTGAAAGTCGGCATGGACCCGACCTACATGCCATTCGAGATGACCAACAAGCGCGGCGAGATCATCGGCTTCGAAGTCGACATCCTCAAAGCCATGGCGAAAGCGATGGGCGTCAAGCTGGAGCTGGTCTCCACCGGCTACGACGGCATCATCCCGGCCCTGATGACCGACAAGTTCGACATGATCGGCAGCGGCATGACCCTGACCCAGGAACGCAACCTGCGCTTGAACTTCAGCGAACCGTTCATCGTGGTTGGCCAGACGTTGCTTATTCGCAAGGATCTGGAAGGCACCATCAAGTCCTACAAAGACCTGAACACCGCCGACTACCGCATCACCTCCAAGCTCGGCACCACCGGCGAGATGGTCGCCAAAAAGCTGATCGCCAAGGCCAAGTACCACGGCTACGACAATGAGCAGGAAGCCGTGCTCGACGTGGTCAACGGCAAGGCCGACGCCTTCATCTACGACGCGCCGTACAACGTTGTGGCGGTGAACAAGGTCGGCAACGGCAAACTGGTGTTCCTCGACAAGCCGTTCACCTATGAGCCGCTGGCGTTTGGACTGAAGAAGGGTGACTACGACAGCATCAACTTCATCAACAACTTCCTGCACCAGATCCACGAAGACGGCACCTACGATCGCATCCATGACAAGTGGTTCAAAGACACCGCCTGGCAGAAGGACATGGAATAAGGCTCGAGACCGAGTCGCGCCCAATCGCCAGCAGGCTGGCTCCCACAATGAAATGCATTCCCCTCTGGGAGACAGCAGGCTGGCTCCTACAATGAAAAGCATTCCCCTGTGAGAGCCAGCAGTCTGGTTTCCACAATGAATTGCATTCTCTTGTGGGAGCCAGCCTGCTGGCGATGACGGCCTCCAAGGCAACACAGAATCCGGAACCCGCAATGAAACAGAAAAAAGCCCAATGGCCCTGGCACGTCCTGACCGTGCTGGTGCTGATCGGCCTGGCCGGCGCGTTGTATTACGCCACCTCGCTGATGTCCTACGAATGGCGTTGGAACCGTGTGCCGCAATACTTCGCCTACCACGCCGAAGAATCCCAGCGCGCCGCCGACATCTCCACGGTCAGCGAACTGGTTCGCAAGGGCGACAAGGCTGAAGTCACCCTGCGCAACGACGCAGGCGACGAGCAGCACCTGACCGTCGACGACAACAGCCTGCAAGTCGCCCAAGGCGATGACGTGGCGGAAGGCGACGTCATCGGCGTAACTCGCCATTGGGCCGCAGGACCGCTGATGTGGGGCCTCTGGACCACCTTGTGGCTGTCGGTGGTTTCCGGTGTGCTTGGCCTGCTGATCGGACTCGTCATGGGCTTGTGCCGCCTCTCGAACAATCCGACGTTGCGCGACCTTTCGACGATTTATGTCGAGCTGGTGCGCGGCACCCCGCTGCTGGTGCAGATCTTCATTTTCTACTTCTTCATCGGCACCGTGATGAACCTGTCCCGAGAGTTCGCCGGGATCGCCGCGCTGTCGCTGTTCACCGGCGCCTACGTGGCAGAGATCATCCGCTCCGGCGTGCAGTCGATCGCCCGTGGCCAGAATGAAGCTGCGCGCTCGCTGGGTTTGAGCGCTGGCCAGTCGATGCGCCACGTGGTGTTGCCGCAAGCATTGAAACGGGTGCTGCCACCTCTGGCCGGGCAGTTCATCAGCTTGGTCAAAGACACTTCGCTGGTATCGGTGATCGCGATAACCGAGCTGCTGAAAAGCGGTCGAGAAGTCATCACCACCTCATTCTCGCCGTTTGAAATCCTGTTCTGCGTGGCCGGCCTGTATTTGTTGATCAATTTGCCGCTGTCGAAAATCGCCAGCCGGCTTGAGCGGAGGCTCGCGCAAAGTGATTGAAGTCCGCGATCTGGTAAAAGTCTTCGACACCCGTGGCCAGGTGGTACGCGCGGTGGATAACGTCTCCACCCGTGTTGCCAAGGGCGAAGTGCTGGTGGTGATCGGTCCGTCCGGCTCCGGTAAGTCGACCTTCCTGCGCTGCCTCAATGGCCTTGAAGAGTTCGACTCGGGTTCGGTCAGCATTGACGGACTGCAACTGGCCAATCCGAAAACCGATGTGAATGCCTACCGCCGTGAAGTCGGCATGGTGTTTCAGCATTTCAATCTGTTCCCGCACATGACCGTGCTGGAAAATCTGTGCCTGGCGCAGAAAGTCGTGCGCAAGCGCGGCAAGAAGGAGCGCGAGGCCAAGGCGATGGCGTTGCTGGAAAAGGTGGGCATTTCCCAAAAGGCCAACGAGTTCCCGTCACGCCTTTCCGGCGGCCAGCAACAGCGCGTGGCGATTGCCCGCGCGTTGGCGATGGAACCGAAGGTCATGTTGTTCGACGAACCCACCTCGGCGCTAGATCCGGAAATGGTCGGCGAAGTGTTGGATGTGATGAAGACCTTGGCCGTGGAAGGCATGACCATGGTCTGCGTCACCCATGAAATGGGCTTTGCGCGGGAAGTGGCGGATCGGGTGCTGTTTTTTGATCACGGGAAACTGCTGGAAGACGCTTCGCCAACGGAGTTCTTCGACGCGCCGAAGGATTCGCGTGCTCAGGCGTTTTTACGGCAGGTGCTGTAAGTCTTGTACTCACTCGAGTTGCGAGGGTCCGCGCAGCCCTCGTGCCCTGCTTTAGATTGAATGCCGCTTTCTGAAGCCTTGCCGGATGAGGGTTGAGATTTGGATGACTGGGTCGGGGCTGAATTCGCCTTGATCAAATCTCATCTTCAGATTGAATCTGTCCAGATTCGTATTGATGACTGGCGTTGGAGTTTTGCTGCCAAAGTCATGGCCCGTATTAGGTTGCGACTGGGATCGTGAGCGGAGCCCCGCTTTCGGTTGGAGTCGAGGGGGGCGCCTGCCCAACTTGTGCAGGGTTAAACCAGTACCACTAAGGAAGCCAACTGCACTTGTCGTCAAAAAAGCGAAGAAGAGCGGGTCATTGGCCGGTGAGTCTGGGAATTCGTCTTCAATGCGGTTCATGACCAGGTAAAGCACAGTCGCAGCAAGACCGCTGACGGCTGACATTGCCTTGGTGGCCTGTCCAAAGGTCTTGTTCCCCACTCCCGGAATCCGCTGTGCCAGCCTCCTAGGAAAGTAGGGGGTCACATAGTCGCTCACAAATCCCAGGGCGCCATTTGTAAACCACGCCCATCCGTGAAACCTCCCTGTAGGATCCGTGCGATTAACGGGATCTCCCTGACAATACGCATAGCTATTCAAACCGCCTTTCCCAAATGGGCTCAAGCTATCGGGACTGTTGAAGCGCATGAGCGTCGGATTGAAAGCGCGGTGCCCATTCCCCAGTAAATAATGTTGGGTGTACGGGTCGGGACGTTCGCCATTGAATCCTAGAAGGCCAGGGCACTCACCTACAGCCGCGTGATGCCCATAAGGGGTGTATGCCGACTCGCCGTCAGGAGTCTGCAGCACCGATCGTTGCTTATCGGTCATCAGTAATAAAGCCGCGTGTGGGGCACCCTCCTTGTAGCGCTCTGCTAACAACCTGTCGGCTGATTGAAAGATTTGGTGCCCAAGGGCGTCTTGAATTTCCGTTGCCAACTGATCTCTTTGGTAAAAGCGCTTCCGACGAGATTGGCCAGCGAGCACGTGGCTGACCAAACGAGCAAGAGCGTCGTATTCGTAGGAGATAAATAAAAACTCAGGAGATCCGTTCACTTTTCAACCTATGGGGGAAGCTTGTGAAACAGTTTCAATCGGGTTGGGAGGGGCCGTCTACCTATCAGAAGTGATAGGACTACAGATACACGGAGTTTTCGGCGATGCTCAAATATCATCAAAAACGCCGACGGAGGGCAGTATGTCTTCCTAGGTAGCTGATGTTGAAAGTGTTTGCCGGGTTATTTCATGCGGATTATTTCACGACGCACGTAACGTTATGCTTCTTGGGCGATTCCGCTGCGAAACAGCTTGAGGTTAACTTAACGCGCAAAACTACGGATTTTATAAGTTTTAGCGCTTTTCGAGAGGTTAAGTAACAAATAAACAATTGATGATTATTAAATGCTGTTCGTTTTTTCGCGCTCGAATGAATGTAGAAATAATTGATAACGTTAGCTTCATGAGTTGAGAGGAGTACAGAAATATTCAGACTGGAAGTGGGGGGGCGCAAGAACTTTACAGTTGGGGCTCAGGTTATTAGCCTTTAAAAGGTGAATCTAATTATCTGAAAACAACTATCTGCTGAGGTTGCAATCCGCGATGAAGAATTTGCCAGGTCACAAAAATGACAATTTGACTGAACTAGAGGTTTTCGGCTTGTCGGCACGATATAACCTTGCTGATGGGCACAGCTATATCTCGGCGGAGCAATATTTCAATAGTGTATTAACTGAATTGCCAGCGCTATGGCAATCGGCAACTGAAACGCCGATTCCAGAAATGGAAAAGCTGTTCAAAAACAAATTTTCCGAATACTTCGGGCTTGATGGGTTGCGCAGACATGAGCATTTTTCGGTCTGCCCAACGGCTTCTAACAGCATTGATATTGTGGGGGCATGGGCGCGTTCGAAAAACTACAAAGTAGGACTCGTGGAGCCGACGTTTGATAATCTTGCACAGCTGCTTCGCCGTCGCGAAGTTGAATTAGAAGCGATTCCAGAAATAATGTTGTTCGATTTTGTTTTTGTGGAAGAATTTTTGCGGGATAAGCAGATTGATGTACTGTTTCTTGTCAATCCGAATAACCCGACTGGTTTTGTCATTGATGCGGCTGCGATGGAGGGCATAATAGAGTTATGCAAACGACACAATGTAGTCTTGGTGCTCGATACTTCCTTTCGCTTTTGTCATCAGCAAGCCATAGACGAGTATTCACTTCTGATCGAGAAAGGATTGTCATTTATCATTTTAGAAGACACCGGTAAGCAATGGCCTACGTTAGATACAAAAGCCAGTCTTCTTTCATACAGCGAAAATCTTAGCGGTGAAATTCGAAATATTTATGAAGAAATATATTTGTGCTGCTCCAATTTTTCATTAAGAGTAATAATTGAGTTTATTGACGCCACCCTGAAGCAAGGTGGGCTTGAGTACATGCACAACATCGTCAAGAAAAATATTGATATTGCGACATCAGAGCTCAAGAGCACGCTAATAACTATTGAGGCGACCGACCCGGACGCCGCGATGACTGTAATGTGGATCAATATCGAAAAAACCGGATTCTCCGATTTGCAGTTTACGGATTACCTCGCAAAATATGGCGTCGCTGTATTGCCGGGTAGGTACTTTTATTGGAATAGCCATATTGTCGCGGGGCATAACCGTATTCGGATTGCACTGATGAAACCCGACGACCTGTTTTACTCTTCGATATTGCGCCTGAAAAAAGCAGTCTCCGATCTTGAAGAGAGGTTGGCGAACAAAAAGAAAGTACTGGAGGTTTTGGAATGAGAAAAATTCTGGTAACAGGAGATTTTGAAGTCGAAAGCGGCCTATTTCCATATGGATATGAGCTCATTCACATAAAAACACCCATTGATGAACAGGAGATTTTAGACGTTTTGCCGGAAGTACAAGATTATATTCTGGGGGGGCCGGAATATCTGTCTGCACGTTTTATAGACACCGCAACCCGGCTAGAAAACCTCGTCGTGATGGGAACCGGTATTGCCAGTTTCGTAGATATCGGATACGCGACAAAAAAGGGCATTCGACTGGCCAATACCCCATATATGAACATCGCGGCAGTGGCAGAGTTCACCCTTGCCATGATGACAACCTGCTTGGCAAAAGTATTTGAAAGTGTCGACGGTGTAAAAAAAGGCACGCAATGGCTTCAAACCCCCAGGCCTTCGTTGTCGACTTTGAACATCGGGTTTGTAGGAATGGGAGCGATCGGTAGCGAGGTTGCCCATCAGCTCCATCTGCGTGGTTGCAGAAACATGCAGTACTGGTCACGAAGCCGGAAGGTAGAGCTGGAAGAATCCCTTGGTTTAAAATTTAACGCCTTGGTTGATATAGTCAATTGCGTTGATATCTTATGTATACATCTTACAGGAGGAGCTGAAACACGCCACTTGATAGATGAAGTTATATTGGAAAACGCATCAACCAATTTGAAGATATTCAATCTGTCGAGTCCGGCAATCATTTGCCCAGTCGCCTTGAAAACATTTTTATCAGACAATTCAGAAGCGTTCTGTTTCATGGATGGCTATTACAATGAATGGGCAGATAATGAAGGCCTGGTAAATGATGAACATGGGTTGCTTCATCTCCCTGTTAAAAGCCTCATCGTGACATCGCACATTGCGGCGCAGGAAAAAGAAACGATTAATAAGATATTTGCTCATGCGGCGAAACGTATTCTAGAACTTGGCTTTGATTCTGCCAGCAACGAGTGAGCACAAAAAAGGTCTGATTGGCCGAATTGATTTTTTAAACCAGGAAAGAATCAAAAATGGCCTGGGTCAGACCTTCTTTATTGATGGCAGATGGATGGGGTTATAGCAGATCTTTATTCATAGGCTTAAACCCCAAATCTTGCGCAAATCTAAGCAGATAACCATCAGGATCCAGTACAAGAAAGTTAAGTTCTCCTTGAATTAACTTTCCTTCCTTGTACCAGAACTCCTCTATAGGTTTGCGAAGAGAATATCCCGAAGTCACCAAGTCTCTCGCGAGCGCAGCAACATCCGGGCACTCAATTGAAAAGTTTATTCCGCGTCCGAAAGGTGGTTCTAACGGTTCGACACGCCAAGGCGAAGCTTTGTAGCAGTCCTGTTCTAGCATCAGTTGGCTTCCATTGTATGAAATGAAAGCGAAGCCATCTTCCTGTCTTTCATACTCGATTTTAAAACCGATTACTTTGCAATAAAACTTCAAGCTGTTTTTTACGTTGGAAACGATAAGCTCAGGTAGAAGCGCATTAAATTTGATCATGACAATCCTTCGCCGTGAAGAAATATTTTTTTGTGCGGAATAAATATCGACCGCAATTGAAAAGGTGTCAAGAGGTATTTTAGTTGTGGGCTAGAAATGTTTTGTAGCTGTATTTTCTGTTTATAGGATGTAATGTTTACGGCAAAACGTTGCTGAAATATAAATTAAGATTTTGCCCCTTTACACCGCATTAGCCTTTTTGTAATTTCGAATTAGTCATTAAGTACTTGGCGAAGGAGTTGATGGTTCGGTTGTTGATGTGGACAGTGTATTTAAACAGATTAGTTATTGTTTTTTGTGGTGTGCCTGGGTCGCAACTATTGTTACAAGTCATTATTTGTAGCTTGATATATTTCTTAGCGCTGGATGCATATTAATGAATGACTTTGATGCTATTGAACGTGTTTATGCTTCGCACTTAAACAGTGGTAACTTACTAGCGATTAAAAAATTGGCGGAGCAGGCATTCCGAATGCCAACTGACAATTACAAGCTGCAAGGAAAGGCTCTAGCGTCCTGGTCTAAAGTCTCAGCCCATATGGTCGAGTACTTAAGTAGGCCGAAAGACGAGTTTAGAAAAAATCAGTTGCTAAAAATAAAGTGTCTGGTCGATAACGCATACGAAAAAGTACCCTTTTATCGTGAGCTTTATGATGCCTGCGGTTACGAAAAGGGCTGCATTTCCAGCTTCGCCGATTTCGAGCAACTTCCAATTGTGACGAAAGCAGCCCTTAGCCGTTACGACGCCAGCGCGATTGTGAACAATCCTGGGTTTCTTGAGTCCGCCAACAGCTCTCGAACTTCCGGTTCAAGCGGAAGGCCGTTCACTATCTATAGCGATGATGACGATATAATCCTGGATCATTTGCAAGTGATGCGATTTTATAATTCGTGTCTGCAGCAACCTTTACAAAAAAACGACTGGATTTATCTGCTCCACCATTCCGGGTTGGCATTTTCTTCCCTTCATGGAAACTATAGAACGTTCCAATTGCCAGACTTGCACGCGAGCACGCCTTTAGGTGAACATTTATTGTTTTTGAGGCCGCGAGTGCTTGTTACATTGCCCAGCTACTTACCATTGATACTTGAGCATAAGTCGGCGTTGAAATTGAGCGGTGTTGAAGCAGTTTTGACCAACTCTGAAAGCAGCACGCAACTCGAGAGAGATTATTACTCAAAGGCCCTAGGCGTTCCTGTGTTTGACGAGTATAGCTCCGAGGAAATCGGAATGATTGCCACTCAGTGCGCTCATGGCGTGTATCACGTGGTTGAAGATGGTGTTTACCTGGAAGTGGTAAATACGGATAAAAGCGGTTTCGGCACGGTATTGTGTACCGATCTGAATAACGAGTTGATGCCGTTGATCCGATTCGATCATGGTGATGTCGCTAGAAAAAAACTCGATGATGAGTGCTGCAAGTGCGGAAGCATGTCGACCGCCCTTTATGAAATAAATGGCAGGAAGGATGATGCTTTTCGCACTCGTGGCCATCAATTGGTTCCAAGTGCATCTATCCTTGCTGCGGTGGACGATATTCTGATCACTCCAGATAAAACACTCAGATCATTTCGATTGATACAAAAAAGCGCGGACTCAGTAGAGCTTTTAACTCAATACTCTGGAGCGATCCCGAAGAATTTTTCGGAGATACGGAGGCTGCTCCAAGATAGACTCTCTCACTTGTTCGGCTATCAGGTTGGTCTGCTGCACCGTGAAGTTGATGAGTTGCCAGAGACAAAGTCGTACAAGCGTAGAAGTATTGTACGAGAGTGGGGGCTGAGCTGACTATGGCTTTGGTAAAAGTCGATAATGTAGGCTTGTCTTATAGTGAAACTCCACTTTTTTCGAACATGAGCTTTTCAATCAATAGTGGCGACAGGTTGGGCATTATTGGCGATAACGGCGCTGGTAAAACCTCCTTGTTACGGTGTGTCGCTAAGTATTCAAATGATCACGAAGGAAGCATCGTCCATTCGAGAGGCATGCGATTTCAATATGTTGAACAGGGTTTTAACGAAGATTGGAATGAATGTAATGCTTTTCAGATCCTGAAAGATAGTCTGGAGGATTCTGTTAACGAAAAATGGAAAGTAGGCTGCACTCTTGAACTTTTCAGGTTTCCACAGGAATATTGGTCTCAACCATTCGGCCAACTGAGTGGTGGCTGGAAAAAAATGGTGGCAATTGCCAGGGCCGTCCTTTTAGAACCGGACCTACTATTGTTGGATGAGCCCACGAATCATTTGGATCAGACACACATAACGAATCTTTGTCATTTGTTAAGAGACAGCAATATCGTTCCTGCCCTTGCTGTAGTCAGTCATAACAGAGATTTTCTAGACACTGTTACTAACAGTACGCTAATTATACATGATCAACGCTTCAGTATTTTCAAAGTCCCTTTCACTCCGGCCAGAAAGCTATTGGCAGATCAAAGAGAAGCTTCTGCAAACGTTAGAATCGAGGCTTTGAATGAAATTCAGCGGCTCAAAAAAAGCGCTATTTTTCAACGCCAACTTGGTGTAAACCACCACAGTGACAAGGCCTTACAGAAAGCTAAAAAAATCGAAAAAAAAATCAAAGGCTTCGAATCCGTGGTTCCAGAAAAGCCAGTGCCCATAAATAGGGAAATAACATTGGCCATTGATAAATTCAATTCCAGAAAAATATTGCAAATAGATGATTTGACACTTTGCTCCCCGGATGGTGTCGCCTTGTTTTACATAAAGTCCTTGGTTATTAACAGGGGCGATAGAATCATCATTTCAGGAGGCAATGGCTGCGGGAAAAGTGTTTTTTTAAAAGCCATAATCGATATGGTTTCGGGGGTTGTAGTCGGCCCTTCAGTAAAGATCGGAATTGTCGATCAAGAACTTTCATTGCTGCCTCAAGAATCAGAGATTTTAGAGTTTATCAATGCTTGCTTCGGGCTTGATCGTCAGCAGGCAATCAATACACTTGCGGCTTCCGGGTTTTCATACCTGGACTCGCAAAAAAAGATAGGGCAACTGAGTTACGGAGAACGCGCACGTCTCGCAATATTGACGCTACGCCTGATCAATCCGAATTTTTTGATTTTGGATGAGCCAACGAATCATCTGGATATAAGCACCCAAGAACTATTGGAGTCTGAAATACAGCGCCTTGATCCAGCCGGAATAATAGTCTCCCATGATGCCAGGTTTGTGCAAAACGTAGGTGTTCGTTTTTTTAGAATTTCAAACGGGTTGTTGGAAGAAGAAAATTATTAAATATAAAATATCTGAAGCCAGCCTTTGATATTCAATAATCGTTTTGAGCTTTTCTGGATATGAGATTGCTTTATGAATAATATTATTGATTTAACGTCTGTCGATAAATCCTATTATCTGGCGCGCGAAACAACGGGCATTGCGTCATGGTGTAAGCAATTGATAAAACCTAGCTATAACTCCTATCAAGCATTAAGCGGAATAAATCTTACGGTTCCTAAAGGAGCTGCGGTTGGGTTTATAGGTCCTAATGGTGCAGGCAAGTCAAGTTTAATAAAGATTTTATGTGGGATACAAAAGCCTACTTCTGGAACTGTCCGGGTTCTAGGCCATAACCCTGCTCTCCGTGAAAAAGAGTTTCTTAATAAGATTGGCGTGGTGTTCGGCCATAAGACTTCGCTGTGGTGGGACTTGCCAGTTAAAACCAGTCTTGATACCTATAAAGAGATTTACAAAATAAAAGACAGTGACTACTCGAGCCGGCTCGAGGAGTTAAGCACCGCGCTGAATCTAGGCAATGTACTTCACAAACCGGTGCGCAATCTTAGCTTGGGAGAGCGCGTTAAATGTGAACTGACATTAAATCTTTTGCATTCGCCATCACTCATTTTTCTGGATGAGCCAACCGTGGGGCTGGATGTTACCTCAAAGTACGAAATACGCAGGTATTTAAATTACAAGCGTAAGGAAAGTAACCTTTCTGTTTTTCTCACCAGTCATGATTTGGGGGACATCGAGTCCTGCTGCGATGATGCAATAATCATTGATAAAGGGAGAATCCGCTTTGATGGATCAATGCATGAGCTTAGTGCAAATTTCAAAGCTAACGTAAAATTAACGGTGTCCCCTCTGAATATGGCCCAGAGCGAATGCGATCTGTTGAAGTTTAAAGAGACTATTGGGGCATTTCAAAACATAAGCTTAATCAATGACGCGCCCACCCAAGTGGTTTATCTGGTACCCAAGGTTTTGTTAGGAGCAGTTTTTGAGATGTTCCATCACGGCATTTATGATTTAGAAATTTCCCCCATGGATTTTGAAAACAATGTGGTGAATCTATTCAAATCCTGGTCAAGTGAGTGAATCGTGAACAATTTTGCTTATTTAAAGCTTATGCACACTGGCTTGCTCTCCGTGTACAGAGACAGATCGATGTTAATTACGGACCTGGTCATCGCTACCGGCGTCCCTTTCTTCATCCAGTTTGCTATTTGGCGCTTTGTTTATGATGGGGCCAGTACAGATAGATTGCCGCAATATAGCCTGGAGGAAACCTATTTATATTATGTCGCCGTGTTGGCACTAAATCGTTTGAACAATTCTTATGATCTAATTGTTCGAGTATCGACACATATACACGAAGGCAGGCTGGAGGGGGTTCTTGTAAAACCTGTTAGCTATTTCACATACAATTTATTCATTTTTTTAGGCGAGAGCATACTTTATTATATTCCGGTTTTATTAATTGCCGCGTTTGTGATTATCACTGGTGGCGATTGGGTTGGCGTCACGGGGTTCATCATGTTAAGTCTTGTAAACATCATATTTTGTTTTGTGTTGGGCTTTTTGTTTTCGCTCTCTACTTTTTGGTTAACGCGACCGGACATGACACTCAGCTTCCAGATGATTATGGCAAGTGTCATCGGCGGGACCTTACTGCCGATAGCATATTGGCCGGATTACCTTCAACCGCTAATGAGATATAACCCATTCCGTTTAATTATAAGTGGCCCGGCTGAATTTTTGCTACGCCCAAGTGCAGGGCTGCTGGTAGAGCTCGGGTGCCTATATTTAGTTTGGTTTTCTATTATTTGGTTGGCTTGTAAAGTTGTGTTCAGCGCTGGCTGTGGCAGGTATTCGGGGGCGGGAGGCTAAATGCATATTTTAAGCTTGATAAGGAATTCGGTTAAAGAAGAGGCCAGGTACAGGGTTAATTTTCTAGGTGGGATATTTGCTCTTTTGGTGCTTTATAGCCTTCAGTTTGTCTTTTTTGAGGTGATTAACTCGTTCATAGTCGATGATGAAGTAGATGCTAATTGGTTGATGGTTTTTTTTATGACCTATGCGGTGGGAGGCTTAATTGTTAATTTTTTTAGTTCGGCAGTGGCAGGCTTTTTTCGACAGTTAACACAAGGTAGAGTCGATACCCTGTTGGTACGCCCCATCAATTTACTGGTGTTGATTTTGTTCAGGTGGTGCCAAAGTTATTATCTTGTGGTCGCGCTGCTGTTGATCACTATATGTGTTGTTTCTAATAAGGTGGATTTCTCTCCTTTTTTTATCAGTGCTTTCAATACAGGGCTATATTTCATTGCGCTGTTAACCGGGGTTGTTGCCAGTATCACCTTTATACTGGCGCTGAGTTCTTTTTCGTTTATTACTCAGCGTGATTTACCTGTGGATTACATTCACTCCTCGGTTTTCACGTTCGCGTTGCTGCCCTCCAATTTTTACTCGAAGATATTGTTGTACGTTCTGGTTGCAGTTTTGCCGATGATTGTATTTGCTTCCGTTGCGCTGGATGCCCTTTACAACGGGTTAACCTTTTTCGTCTTGATGTTTGTTATAGGCGTGAATTGTGCTTTTTTTATCGTCGTCAAAATCGTTTATGGTTTCTTTAATCGCTTTGACAGTATTGGAGGATGAATTCGAACTTAATAGAGGATGCCTTCAAAGAATCGGCACCCAAGGCAGCTTGCATTGTGTACGGCTGGTGGTCCCCCACAATGCAGGCCGCTTGAATAGTGTTGCGATGGAGTCGTTACTCCGGCGAGTTATGCAGTCTTGAATTTATTCACGAGCATCTGAAGGTGAGTTCCCAAGCGTGCCAGCTCTACGCTGGACGCCGCAGTCTCTTCACTGGCTGCCGAGGTCTGCTCGGACACATCGCGTACGTTCAGCACGCTGCGGTTGATCTCCTCGGCGACTGCGCTTTGCTGCTCTGCCGCCGCTGCAATTTGCTGGTTCATGGTCTGAATCGCCGACACGGTCCGGGTGATGCTTTCCAGTGAGCCACCGGCGCGGCGGGTCAGCTCGACGCTGCTGTCAGTGAGGCTGCGGCTGTTGTCCATGATGTTCGCGACTTGCTGAGTGCCGCTTTGCAGACCGACGATCAGCTCTTCGATCTCTTCCGTGGACTTCTGGGTGCGCTGGGCCAGGCTGCGCACTTCGTCGGCGACCACGGCAAATCCGCGTCCCGCTTCACCAGCACGAGCAGCCTCGATCGCTGCGTTGAGCGCCAGCAGGTTGGTTTGTTGGGCGACGGACTTGATCACGTCGAGCACGCTGCCGATCTTGTCGCTTTCGCGTTTCAGATGCCCCATGGCTTCGGTGGAGTTGCCGACTTCCAGTGCCAGGCGCTCGATCTGCGCGATGGCTTCGCCGACGACCTTGTCGCCTTCGCGAGCCTGCTGGTCAGCGGCGACGGCGGCTTCGGACGCTTCTTCGGCGTTGCGCGCGACTTCTTGCACGGTGGCCGTCATTTCGTTCATTGCGGTTGCCACCTGGTCAGTCTCGACCTTTTGGCTGTTGACCCCGGCGCTGGTCTGTTCGGTGACGGCCGACAGCTCTTCGGCGGCACTGGCGATTTGCGTGACGCCGTCGCTGATGCCGCCGATCAGTTCGCGCAGGCCCAGGGTCATGCTCTGCATGGCCCGCTGCAGCTGACCGAGCTCGTCACGACGCTGGGAGATAAGGTTCTGGGTCAGATCGCCAGCTGCGACGCGCTCGGCCACTTTCAGGGTCTGGGTCAGGGGAATAACGATCTGGCGGGTAATGGCCCAGGCAGCGAGTATGCCAAAAGCGAGCGCCAGCCCGGTGGCCAGCAGCAACAGGTTCTTGGCGTGAGAAGCGTCGGTGTCGCGGACGATGGTTTGCGAGACGGTCAGTTTGTTGCTGACATCGAGCAGAATTTCACCTTGTTCGGCCATGCGTTTCAGGGCCGCGGCGCTCGCGACCTGGGAATCACGGTATTGGCTGACGGCGGCACGGTAGGCCTTGAGCGAGTCGGCGGCCTGTTGAAGGTTGGCGATATGCTGTTCCGGCAGTTTGGACGGCAGGCTTTCGAGGTTTTTCAGCGCGTTGTCGATGGCATCCAGCGCAGGCTGCTCGGCCTCGGTCTTGCCGCTGTAGGTGTAGCCCCGGACCTGGAAGCGCGCCTGTTGAATCAGTTTGCTCAAGTCGATAACGCTATTGAAATCGGCGACGCTGTCGCCCTGCAGCAACGACTTTTCGACTTCGCCAACGCGGGCCACGGCATTGTCGGCCGTAGCGCCGAGTTTGCTGCGGGCGTCTTCGCGGTTGGCGCCGGCCTGAATCATGACGGCAAAGGCTTGCTTGTACTGGCTGACAGCGGCCAGCTGCTGGTCGATCATCGCCACGTCGGCGGGTTGTTCGATCATCTTGCGGGCTTTTTGCAGGCCTGAATCCAGCTGGCTCAGCATGTCATTGACGGCGCCCGGACCCTGTTCGCCACGGCGCATTTCGTAATCCAGGCGGGCGATGCGCAGGTCTTTGGTCAGCACATTGAGGCTGGAAATGAAGCCCAGCGTATCGCCACGATTCATCACGCCACTCAGACCGGTCCAGCCGGTGAACGTGATCAGCAACGTCAGCAGCAGTACCAGACCAAAGCCGATGCTCAGTTTGCGATTAACGCTGACGTTTCCCAGATTCTCGGCTAGCCATCGGTACATGCTGCAACTCCCCAGGATCACAAAATGGATTTATGGAGCCTGTATCGGCAGAGCGGCGGCATTCTGTAGTGGCTGGAACGCTTTCCTTGTAGCAGCTGGCGAAGCCTGCGTCCGGCTGCGAAGCAGTCGTCAATCAGGTGTCCTCGGTTAACCTGAAAGACAGCGGTGCGAGATTTTGCGACTGCTTCGCAGCCGGACGCAGGCTTCGCCAGCTGCTACAGGTCGTGCTTAGTTAGAAGAGGCGTGCGAGCAGCGCGGTGACGGCGGTCTCGACGCGCAGGATGCGCTCGCCAAGCTGCACCGGTTGCAGGCCCGACTTTCCCAAAAGCTCGATTTCGTAAGGAATCCAACCACCTTCAGGACCGATGGCCAGGGTCACCGGTTCGTTTAGGCCACGAGGGCAGGGCGGGTAGTTGCCGGGATGGCCCACCAGTCCAAGAGTGCCTTCGGTTATTGCGGGCAGACGGTCTTCGACAAACGGTTTGAAGCGCTTCTCGATGATGATCTCCGGCAGCACGCTGTCCCTGGCCTGTTCGAGGCCGAGGATCAGTTGCTCGCGAATAGCCTCGGGTTCCAGGAACGGTGTTTGCCAGAAGCTCTTCTCGACGCGATAGCTGTTGACCAGCACGACTCGTGGCACACCCATGGCTGCCACGGTCTGAAACACCCGACGCAGCATTTTGGGCCGCGGGAGGGCCAGCACCAGGGTCAGCGGCAGCTTGGCCGGTGGTGGTTGGTCGAGGATGACGCGCAGCTCGGCTTCATCGGCGTCCAGGCGCAGCACTTCGGCCGAACCCATCAAACCGCCGATTCGCCCCACACGCATGCTGTCGCCCACTTCACAGCGGTGAACGTCCTGCATGTGAGTCAACCGGCGATCACGCAGGATCGCCCGGTCAGCCGAAATGAAATCGGCCTCTTCGAGAAGCAGCAGGTTCACGGCTGGGTCGCTGGCGGCTGGTCGTTATGATCGTCAGCCGGCTGGTCGTCCGGGTGTTCGCCACGTTTGCTGATCAAGCCACCGAACAGCACGCCGATTTCAAACAGAAGCCACATCGGTACGGCCAGCAAGGTTTGGGAGAAGATGTCCGGCGGCGTCAGGATCATGCCGACCACGAAGCAGCCGATGACCACGTACGGGCGGATCTTCTTCAGGTATTTGACGTCGACCACGCCGATCCACACCAGCAGCACCACGGCCACCGGGATCTCGAACGCCACGCCGAAGGCGAAGAACAGCGTCATGACGAAGTCGAGGTAGCTGGTGATGTCGGTCATCATTTCCACACCGGCCGGGGTGGCGGCGGCGAAGAATTTGAAGATCAGCGGGAACACCAGGTAATAGGCGAACGCCATGCCGGTGTAGAACAGCACGATGCTGGACATCAGCAACGGCACGGCAATGCGCTTCTCATGCTTGTATAGGCCCGGCGCGATGAAGCCCCAGATCTGATGCAGGATCACCGGGATCGCCAGGAACAGCGAGACCATCATGGTCAGCTTCAATGGCGTCAGGAACGGCGATGACACGTCGGTGGCGATCATCGTCGCACCGGCCGGCAGGTAGGCGCGCAGCGGTGTCGAGACGAAGGTGTAGATCTGCTGGGTGAAGGCGAACAACCCGGCGAAGATGATGAAGATCGCCGCTACGCAGCGCAGCAGACGGGTACGCAACTCGGTGAGGTGCGAAACCAGCGGCATGTGCTGGTCGTTTTCAGGAAGATCGCTCATGGGGCTCGCGGCGGCAGTGTTGGGTCATGAGGGGCCGGCGCAACAGGCGCAGCCGCAGGGGTAACAGGTTCAACCGGCGTCGCTGCAACAACGGGCGCAGGCTCCGCGGCGGGCACGACAGGTGAAAGCTCGACGGCGGGAGCGGGAATCTGTTGCTCCGCCACCGGTTCGACCGGTTGAACCGGCGTGGCTTCCTGCTGGGTCGGCGAGAAGATTTTCCGCGCCTCCTGCTCCAACGACAGGATGTGCTCGTTGTGCAGTTGCCGACGAATCTCGTCGGCACCGATTTCACGTTCAACTTCCTGTTTGATCGCGTTGAAGCTCCGCTTCAGGCGCCCGACCCACAGGCCGGCGGTGCGCGCAGCACCCGGCAGGCGTTCGGGACCCAGCACCAGCAGGGCCACGAGGCCGACGAGCAGCAGTTCAGAGAAGCTGATACCAAACATTAGTCAGTGCTCACACGTCTTTGCGGATCGGCTCTTCAACTTTTGTTGCCTGCACATCGATAGTGTGCGGCTGGTTCACCGAGGCCTGTGGCTGAACAGGCGGAACCGGTTGGGCCGGAGTTACTGTCGGCTCGGCCGGCTTTTCGTCGTCGTTCATGGCTTTCTTGAAGCCCTTGATCGATTCGCCGACGTCGGTGCCGAGGTTTTTCAGTTTCTTGGTGCCGAATACCAGCACGACAACAACCAGGATGACGATCCAGTGTTTCCAGTCAAAAATGCCCATGTTGCTGCTCCTCTCTAATAGTTGTTCAGGCGGACGGGCGCGAGGCTTTCTCAGCGTGTCCGGACAGACCGAAACGACGGTCCAGCTCATCAAGTACAGCCTGTGGATGCTGCCCCAGTTGGGCGAGCATGACCATGCTGTGGAACCACAAATCGGCGGTCTCGTAGATCACATCGCTGCAGTCGCCGCTGATGGCGGCGTCCTTGGCGGCAATGATGGTTTCTACCGACTCTTCGCCGACTTTTTCCAGAATCTTGTTCAAGCCCTTGTGGTACAGGCTGGCGACATACGAGCTGTCGGCGGCGGCGCCTTTGCGCTCTTCCAGCACTTCGGCCAGTCGGGTCAGAGTGTCACTCATGTGTGTGTCCTGCGGAATAGATAGCGTGCGGATCTTTCAGGATCGGGTCGACGGTTTTCCAGTCGCCGTTCTCGAAGACGCGGTAGAAGCAGCTTTGGCGGCCGGTGTGGCAGGCGATGTCGCCGATCTGCTCGACCATCAGGATGATCACGTCAGCATCGCAGTCCAGGCGCATCTCATGCAGGGTCTGCACGTGGCCGGACTCTTCACCCTTGCGCCACAGCTTGCCACGCGAGCGCGACCAGTAAATGGCGCGGTTCTCGGCAGCGGTCAGTTCCAGCGCTTCGCGGTTCATCCAGGCCATCATCAGGACGCGCCCGGTCTTGTGATCCTGTGCGATCGCCGGCACAAGGCCATTGGCGTCCCACTTGATCTCGTCCAGCCAGTTGTTCATCTACGACTCCGAAGCAGGCTCACACTTCATAAAGACAAGCCTACGTGAAATTCAGCGTTGAAACAGTGTGCCAGTGCGCAGCACAACTGGCTATCGGCGAACGACCAGATACAAGCCGACGGCCATCATGATTCCGGCTGGCCAGTACGCCAGATCGTTCAGCGGACCACCCATGGCCAGGATGGCGCCGCCAGCCAGGTGAGCTGTGCCAAGCAACCGCAGGAACCAGTCGTCCCGGCGTCGATGCCAGGGTGGGGGGGGATCGTAGGCGTGGGGCTGGGACATGCGTTCGAGCAGGTCGCGGGCCATGTTGGCCAGATGCGGCAGTTGTTCGAACTGGCTCTGCACGTTGCCGAGCAAGGCTTTGGGGCTGACGCGCTCACGCATCCAGCGCTCGAGGAACGGCTGGGCGGTGTTCCACAGATCGAGGTCCGGGTACAGCTGACGGCCCAGGCCTTCGATGTTCAACAGGGTTTTTTGCAGTAACACCAGCTGCGGTTGCACTTCCATGTTGAAGCGTCGAGCGGTCTGGAACAGGCGCATCAGCACCTGACCGAAGGAAATATCTTTTAACGGTTTTTCAAAGATCGGTTCGCAAACAGTACGGATCGCCGCTTCGAATTCGTTGAGTTTGGTTTCTGCCGGGACCCAGCCCGAATCGATGTGCAACTGCGCCACGCGACGGTAATCGCGCTTGAAGAACGCGAACAGGTTGCGCGCCAGGTAATCCTGGTCTTCCGGGGTCAGGCTGCCGACGATGCCGCAGTCGATGGCAATGTACTGCGGGCTCCACGGGTTCACGGTGCTGACGAAGATGTTGCCGGGGTGCATGTCGGCGTGGAAGAAACTGTCGCGGAACACCTGGGTGAAGAAGATTTCCACGCCGCGCTCGGCGAGCATTTTCATGTCGGTGCGCTGATCGGCCAGGGTCGCGAGGTCAGTGACCTGGATGCCGTAGATGCGCTCCATCACCAGCACTTTCGGCCGGCACCAGTCCCAGTAGACTTGCGGTACGTACAGCAGCGGCGAGCCTTCGAAGTTGCGCTTCAACTGGCTGGCGTTGGCTGCTTCGCGCAGCAGGTCGAGTTCGTCGTAGATGGTTTTCTCGTAGTCCTGGACCACGTCCACCGGGTGCAGCAGGCGCGCATCGGCGGAGAGTTTTTCCGCGGCGCGGGCGAGGATGAACAGCCACGCCAGGTCCTGCGCGATGATCGGTTTGAGACCCGGGCGGATGACTTTGACGACGACTTCTTCGCCGGTTTTCAACTGTGCGGCATGCACCTGCGCCACCGAAGCGGAGGCCAGGGGCTCGACGTCGAAGCGGCTGAAGACCTCACTGATTTTCTTGCCCAACTGTTCTTCGATCAGCTTGACCGACACTTGCGAGTCGAACGGCGGCACGCGGTCCTGCAACTTCATCAGCTCATCGGCGATGTCTTCCGGTAGCAGGTCGCGGCGGGTGGACAGGATCTGCCCGAACTTGATGAAAATCGGCCCCAGGTCCTGCAACGCCAGGCGCAATCGCGCGCCACGGCTCAGGTCCAGGGTCTTGCGCGGGAACCAGCGCCACGGCAAGGCATAGCGCAGCGCCCGCAAAAACCAGGGCAGCGGCAGGGCGAACAGCAGGTCATCGAGGCGGTAGCGAATCACAACGCGCTGGATGCGCAACAAACGGCGGACGGCAAGCAGCTTCATGCGTTATCGCTTGGGTCGAGGGATCGGGAAAGGCGCTCGAAACGCGCCTCGAGGCGGTCCAGATCGAGTTTGATCTGGTCCAGTTCACTGAATCGGGCTTCGGCCTCGCGCTGACCAACGAGGGTGCGCGATTCTTCGGCCAGGTATTCGCCCAGGTTCTGGTTGAGGCTGGTGAATCCTTGCTGATACCAGCGTGCGCGACTGCGCAGGTGGCCGCCGACCAGGTGCGTGGCGACCGGTCCGAGCCAGCGCGAGAGTTCGTACTCCCAGTCCAGCTCCAGGTCCTGCAGGATGGCCGCCAGTTCCAGCAGCACGCCGCTGTCGCCGTCGAGTTCGACTTCAGGCTCATGCAAAACCGAGGTCTTGTCTTTGCTCATCGCCAGCTTCAACAGGCTGGAAGCCGGTGCGCGCAAGGTGCAGTCGGCACCGGTTTCCCAGTGTGCCGCGAGCATCAGGCCTTCGTCGCTGGGCAGAATGAACAGTTGCAGCGCCGGGCTGCGGCAATCGACGGCGATCACCCGCCCGCTCAAATGTGCCAGGCGCGGCAGCGCCGTGCTGTCGAGACGCAGCACCCGGTTCAAACCGAGTTCAACGCTGGCGAGCAGGCCGGCCAGCAGCATCAGGGCTTGATGCCGCGGTGCAGGGCGACGATGCCTGCGGTCATGTTGTGGTAGGTCACGCGGTCGAAACCGGCCTCGACCATCATCGATTTCAGGGTTTCCTGATTCGGGTGCATGCGGATCGATTCGGCCAGGTAGCGATAGCTTTCCGAGTCGTTGGTGATCAGTTTGCCCATCAACGGCATGAACGCGAACGAGTAGGCGTCGTAGGCTTTGGACATCAGCGCGTTGGTTGGCTTGGAGAATTCCAGCACCAGCAGACGGCCGCCTGGCTTGAGGACGCGCAGCATCGAACGCAGGGCGTCCTCTTTGTGCGTCACGTTACGCAGGCCGAAAGCGATGGTCACGCAGTCGAAATGGTTGTCCGGGAACGGCAGCTTTTCAGCGTCGGCCTGGACGAATTCGACGTTGCCGGCGACACCGAGGTCCAGCAGGCGGTCACGGCCGACCTTGAGCATGGACTCGTTGATGTCGGCCAACACCACCTGGCCGGTCGGGCCAACGAGGTGCGAGAATTTCTTGGTCAGGTCGCCGGTACCGCCGGCGATGTCCAGCACGCGGTTGCCCGTGCGCACGCCCGACAGTTCGATCGCGAAACGCTTCCACAAGCGGTGCATGCCGCCCGACAGGAGGTCGTTCATCAAGTCGTACTTCGCGGCTACCGAGTGGAAAACCTCAGCGACTTTTTCCGCTTTTTGGCTTTCCGGAACGTTTTTGAAACCGAAGTGAGTGGTGGGTTCGGCATCGCTGCCTTTGCGCTGATCAGTCATATCGCTGTCACCAGAAGAGAATGCGGGACATTCTAATCCCGGTGGCCTGCTTTGTCTTGGCAAGGCTGAAGGTAAGATGTAGAACCTCCGGGACGTTTTGCCGCAGCAGCGGTCAAGATGCTTCAGGAAAGTATTCATAAAGCAGGAGTCATTCGATGGCCCGTATCAGTGTTGAGCGTACCCACGGCCTGGGCAAAGAGGCGGCCCGTGAGAAGGCCGACAAGTTGGCGCAGAAACTGTCCGATCAATACGGCCTGGAGCCGCAGTGGTCCGGCGACACCTTGAACCTCAAGCGTTCGGGTGTGAAAGGCGCGGTGCATGTCTCCGAGGATTCAATTCGCGTCGATGTGGAACTGGGTCTGATGATGTCGGCCATGAGCGGCATGATCAAAGCGGAAATCGAAAAGGCCCTCGATAAAGCGTTGGTCTGATTTCCGGGTCGAACCACATCCCCTGTGGGAGCCAGCCTGCTGGCGATGGCGGTGCATCAGTCAACATCGATGTTGATGGATAAATCGCTATCGCCAGCAGGCTGGCTCCCACATTTGTTTTAAGGTGCGCCCTGGCTTTTTATGTCAGTTGTTAGGGTGCTGTTTCTAATTTTTCTCCCTACTTTGTGCCTGAGCCCGACACTTTCGCGGGCAGTTCCTCAAACCTTCTGCGCGTGAGGTGCACCATGGCCAAAGTTATTTTGAAGAAAAAAATCGACGCATCGACCACTGCTCTGGGCGACGTCAAATCCTATGCCCGCAAGATCTGGCTGGCAGGCCTGGGTGCCTACGCCAAGGTCGGGCAAGAGGGCAGCGAGTACTTTCAAGAGTTGATCAAAGCGGGTCAAACTGTTGAAAGCAAAGGCAAAAAAGTAGTTGCAGAAAAACTTGAAGCGGCTAACGCCGAGATCGATGAAGCCAAGAGTGAAGTCAGCACTTTCAAAGGCAAGGTCGAAGTTCAACTCGACAAGGTCGAAAAGGCTTTTGACTCGCGTGTCGCAAGTGCCTTGAATCGTATCGGCATTCCGTCTAAACATGACGTTGAGACACTCTCTGCCAAGCTCGATGAGCTGACGGCATTGCTCGAACGCGTCGCGCGTAAATCTTAAGGAGAACGGGATGGCTGGTAAAAAGAACGTCGATAAAGAAGGCAGCTCGTGGATCGGGAAGGTCGAAGACTACTCCCGCAAAATCTGGCTGGCTGGTTTAGGCGTGTACTCGAAGATCGACACTGACGGCAGCAAACTCTTCGATACATTGGTTAAAGACGGCGAGAAAGCCGAGAAGCTCACCAAGAGCGCTGTGGGCAAAAAAGTCGATGCCGCCAAGGACTCCGCTTCGTCGGCCAAGTCGCGCATCACTGGCGTGAAAGATCGTGCGCTGGGCAAGTGGGATGAACTGGAGGGGGCTTTTGACAAGCGCCTGAACAGCGCCATTTCGCGCCTGGGTGTACCGAGCCGCAACGAAGTCAAAGCGCTGCACAGCAAGGTCGATACCCTGACCAAGCAAATCGAGAAACTCACCGGTGCCAAGGTTGCGCCTGTTGCGGCGAAAACCGCGGCAGCCAAACCGGCCGCCGCTAAACCAGCAGCCAAGCCACTGGCAAAAGCGGCTGCTAAACCGGTTGCCAAGACCGCAGCGAAAGTCGCGTCCGCGGCCAAGTCGGTTGCCAAGCCTGCAGCCGCCAAACCGGTCGCCGCCAAGGCAGCCGCAAAACCTGCCGCTAAACCGGCGGCCAAACCAGCAGCGAAAACCGCAGCGGCCAAACCGGCAGCCAAGCCAGCGGCAAAACCTGCCGCAGCGAAAAAACCAGCGGTGAAAAAACCGGCAGCGCCGAAAGCCGCCGCGCCAAAACCAGCAGTGGCTGCCGCCAAGCCGGCAACCCCGTCGGCTCCGGTCAGCACCACAAACTCTGCTGCCGCACCGACCCCTGCGGTCACCCCGACTGTCGCGGCGGCTCCATCGACGCCAACCAGTCAGTCCTGATTCAAGGACTCAAAAAAACGCCCGGCCTGCAAAGGTCGGGCGTTTTTGTTTGTGCACATTTCCCCTTGTAGGAGTGAGCCTGCTCGCGATGAGGCCATTACATTCAATATCTGCATTGGCTGACACACCGCCATCGCGAGCAGGCTCACTCCCACAGGATTACTCGTGGTCTTCGAGGTATTGCATCGCCATCTGTTCGGTCGCCATTTTTACCGGCGGCAACAAGTGCGGTGCCACCAGCATCATGATCTGGTAAACCACCAACCGCACTTCACCTTCACGGTCCAGAATCCGCTGATAATCCAGCGAGAACAGCAACGTCATGGTGATCTGCTCCACCAGTTGCCCCAACGCCTGTGTGTCGCTGACCAATTGCCCCTGAGCCTTCAGCTGGGCCAGCAACGAAGCCAGTGTGCGCTTCAGCGCATTGAGCAGGTTACGGATGCCCTTGGCCAGTTTCGGCAGGCGGCCGGCCAGGTTCGACAAGTCCTGGAACAGAAACCGATAGTGAGCCAGGCGCTCGACGATCAGGTGCAGGAACAGCCAGTAATCCTCCGGTGCCAGCTCCACGTCGGAAGGCGGATCAAGCAACGGCGCGAGCTCGCTCTGAAAGCGCTCGAACAGGCCGAGAATCAGCGGTTCCTTGCCGTGGAAGTGGTAGTAGAGGTTGCCCGGGCTGATGCCCATTTCGTTGGCAACTTCCATGGTGGAGACGTTCGGTTCGCCCTTCTGATTGAACAACTGCAGGGCACATTCGAGGATCCGGTCGCGGGTTTTCATCCAGTCTTCTTAGGGGTCGAGTCATGCCACGGCCGACAGCGGCCGTGGTGGGTGGAAAGTCAGCGCACGCGCACGTAGGTCCCGGGTGCCGCCTCCTGCGGCGGGTAGTTCTGGTTGCCGAGCGTCATCAGGGTTTCCTTTTGCGCACCCGAGCGTTCCTGAATCCAGCTCAACCATTGCGTCCACCAGCTGCCATCGACCTGCTTTCCGTCGTAAAACCAGGCCCGGGGATCGCTGCTCAGTTTCGCGCCTTCGATGTAGTTGGCTTTCGGGTTGTTCGGTGGATTGAGGATGCTCTGCACATGGCCGCTGTTGGAGAGGACGAAGCGGCGCTCGCCCCCCAGCAGCAACGTCGAGCGGTACACCGCATCCCAGGGCGTGATGTGGTCGTTGATACCGGCCACGCTGAAGCTGTCGACCGTGACCTTCTGCAAATCGATGGGCGTGCCACACACCTCAAGTCCACCGGGATGGCTCAGCGGGTTGTGTTTGAAGAAGTCCAGCAGGTCGCCGTGGAACGCTGCCGGCAGACGCGTGTTGTCGTTGTTCCAGTAGAGGATGTCGAACGCTGGCGGCTCTTTGCCCAGCAGGTAGTTGTTGACGAAGTAGCTCCAGATCAAATCGTTGGGGCGCATCCACGCGAAGACCTTGGCCATGTCGCGACCGTCGAGTACACCTTTCTGATAGGAACGTCGCTTGGCCGCTTCCAGGGTTTGTTCGTCGGCGAAGAGCGTTGCTGGCGAGTCCAGCTGACTGTCGAGCAGGCTCACCAGGTAGGTCGCGCTGGATACCCGGCGCAGTTGCCGCTTGGCCTGTAAATGACCTTGCAGCGCGGCGATGGTCAGCCCGCCCGCGCAGGCGCCCATCAAGTTGACTTCACGCGCGCCAGTGATCGCCCGGCACACATTCATCGCTTCTTCCACGGCTTCAACGTAGGTTGAGAGTCCCCATTCGCGATGGCGCACATCGGGGTTGCGCCAACTGATCATGAAGGTTTGCAGGCCGTTTTTCAGGGCGAACTGGACGAAGCTGTTGTGCGGGCTCAGGTCGAAAATGTAGTACTTGTTGATCTGTGGCGGCACCACCAGCAGCGGTTTGGAGTACTGCTTTTCGCTCATGGATTTGTATTGGATCAACTCCAGCAGCTCATTGCGAAACACCACGGCACCGGTGGTGGTGGCCACTGTTTTACCGACCTCGAAAGCTTGTTTGGTCACTTGTCGCGGCAGGCCGTCGTTGTGCAGGAAATCGTCAACCAGGTGGCTGACGCCGCGCACCAGGCTGTTGCCGCCGGAGTTGAAAATCTCCTTGATCGCCAACGGATTGAGCAGGCTGTTGGACGGCGAAACGGCGTCGTTGAGCAAGGCAAAGGCAAAGTGCGCCCGGGCACGATCGTCCGGGGTCATGTTGCTTTCGTCGATCCAGCTTTTGACCTGTTTCTGCCAGCTCAGGTAGGCCTGCAAACTGCGGCGATAAAACGGATTGAGGCTCCACGCCGGATCGGCAAAGCGAGTGTCCTGTGGATTGGTCGGGTGCAGGGTTTCGCCCAGCAACACACGGCCTAGTTGCCCGCCCAGTTTCAAGGCGTGCTTCGCGCTGTGCACCGGATTTCGCAAGCCGTGGGCGGCCACACTGCGCAGCGTCGAAAATATGTCCCGTCCCCGCAGGCCGGTAATCGCACTTTGCGCGTTGATGAACGCGGCGGGAGTGGGCAAAAAGTCCCTCGCTGGTTTTTCGCGCATGAATCAACACTCCTTCGTCTTCAGGCCAAATACAAAACACACTGAACCAGAACACCATAGACGCTGTATCGGGTTGTTGCGCGGCGCGGCGTCCTGCCGGGCGATGCAGGGCCGGTTAACCGCCCAACGGGGTCGGATGCGGGTGCATCACCGCGCGCTGTCGTTCTTCCTCAAGGAATTTCATGATGATCGGTGCCACCGCTTCGGCCCGGGTAATCAGGAACAGATGCCCGTCGTCGATGATGTGCAGCTGGGCATTGGGAATTCGCCAGGCCAGCATGCGCATGTTGATCAAAGGGATCAGCGGATCATCGTCACCGGCCAGAACCAGCGTCGGTTGATGAATCTTGTGCAGCCAGTGGATGCTCGTCCAGCCGAGGCCGGCGAACAATTGCCAGTAGTAACCAAGCTTGCCCGCCGAGCGCACTTTTGCTGCGTGGCTGGCAGCGAGGGTCGGGTCGCGACGGAACGAGCCGCCGTAGATCATGGGTGCAATGCGGATCACGTGCGATGGCTGGATGTAGCGCCGTGGGCTGGCCATCATCCACAGCACTTTCGGTTTGCCCGGCACCATCACCGCACCGGCCGCCGTCGCTGCCAGCACAAGCTTTTTGCAGCGCTCTGGGTAGTCATAGGCGAACTGCTGAGCGAGTGCGCCGCCCCACGACACGCCGATCACGTTGACTTGCCCGTAGTCGAGATAGTCGAGCATTCGTGCGGTGAGTTTCGCCAGCCCTGGAAAGCGATACGGCCGATTGGGCGTCGAAGAACCACCGACGCCGGGTACGTCAAACGCGATGACTTCCAGGTCCGGGTCCAATGCGGCGACGAACGGAAACACCAGCTCCAGGTTGGCGCCGATGCCGTTGAAAATCAGCAAGGGCGTCAAGTGAGGCTTGCCAGGGCGTACCGCCGTGCGGAGGGTCTGGCCATCCAGGTCTACGGTACGAAAAATAAACGGTTGCGGCATGCTTCAGGCCCTGTGGGTGAATTCATCCCGGTCCCCTGTAGGAGCGAGCTTGCTCGCGAAAAACGCCAAGGCAACGCGTTAAATCAGACAGTGCGCGTAATCGTTGACGCCCATCGCGAGCGAGCTCGCTCGCTCCTACAGGGAGCGGGTGTGTCAGTTACCGCTCATGTACATAAGTGCCCGGCGCAGCTTCGCCGGCGGTGTAGGTTTTGTTGCCCAGGCTGGTCGGGGATTTCTTCAGCTTGCCCGAACGCTCGGCTTGCCATGCCTGCCAGTGCAGCCACCAGGAATCGGTGTGCTTGGTGGAGTTTTCCTGCCAGTCCTCGGCGTTGACCGGCATCTCGGCGCTGGTCATGTAGCGCGATTTCGGGTTGCCCGGCGGGTTCAGAATGCTCTGGATATGCCCACTGCTGGACAGCACGAATTCGACCTTGCCGCCGAACAGTTGCGCCGACTTGTAGCAGGACTTCCAGGGGGTGATGTGGTCGTTGGTGCCTGCCAGGGAAAAGATGTCGGCCGTAACCTGTTTCAGGTCGATCGGCGTGCCGCACACTTCCAGTGCATTGGAGCGAATCAATGGATTGCTTTTGAACATCTCGATCAAGTCGCCGTGGAAGGCTGCCGGCAGTCGAGTCGTGTCGTTGTTCCAGAACAGGATGTCGAACACCGGGGGCTCGTTGCCCAACAGGTAGTTGTTGACCCAGTAGTTCCAGATCAGGTCGTTGGGGCGCATCCAGGCGAAGACTTTCGCCATGTCTCGGCCTTCCAGCACGCCGGCCTGATAGGAATGACGCTTGGCGGTCTCGAGGGTCTGTTCGTCGACGAACAAGGCCACGTCGCTGTCCAGTGTCGTGTCCAGCACGCTCACCAGCAGGGTCAGGGCGTTGACCTTCTTCTCGCCGATCGCGGCGTAGTGGCCCAGCAGCGCGGTGCAAGTGATGCCGCCTGAGCAGGCGCCGAGCATGTTGATGTCTTTGCTGCCGGTGATCGCGGTGACCACGTCGACCGCTTCCTTGAGCGCTTCGATGTAAGTCGACAGGCCCCACTCGCGCTGTTCCTTGGTCGGGTTGCGCCAGCTGACGATGAAGGTCTGGACGTGGTTGCGCAGGCAGAAGCGCGCCAGGCTCTTGTCCGGGCTCAGGTCGAAGACATAAAACTTGTTGATCTGTGGCGGCACCACCAGCAGCGGGCGCTCATGCACCTGTTCGGTGGTCGGGCGGTACTGGATCAGCTCCAGCACATCGTTGCGGAACACCACCGCGCCTTCGGTCACGCCCAGGCTCTTGCCGACTTCGAATGCGCCCATGTTGACCTGGCTCGGCATGCCGCCGTTGTGTACCAGATCCTTGGCCAGATGCGACAGGCCATCGAGCAGGCTTTTGCCGCCGGTTTCGAAGAAGCGCTTGACCGCTGCCGGGTTGGCGGCGGTGTTGGTCGGGGCCATGGCTTCGGTCATGAGGTTGATCACGAAGTGCCCGCGACTGACGTCTTTGGGTGGAAGATTGCTGTCATCGATCCAGTCGTGAAGCTCCTTGCGCCACGCCAGGTAAGTTTGCAAATAACGTTTGTAAAGCGGGTTCTGGCTCCATGCCGGATCGGCGAAGCGACGGTCATCGCTAGTAGGTTGCAACTCGGATTTGCCGAACAACACGTTCTTCAGTTCAAGGCCAAAATGGGCAACATGTTTGGCACTGTGAATCGGTTGTTTGATGGCCTGCCTGAGCACCATTCGAGCAGAAGCCAGTAGATCCTTTCCACGCAGCCCAACGACAGGATTCAGCCCCAAGGTGTTTTCCGAGGCTTGATACTTCAAGTCATCGTTATTCTTGTTACTCATCTACGACGCTCCATTGTCCTGAGACGAGTACCTGAGTCCAGCTGTGTAGTCACACAGCCAAAGCCAGGTACTACTACTCGGGTGACCGTTAATACTGCATCGCTGCTTTTTTATCGCAGAGAGCACTGCAGGGAACTTGCCAGTTCCATTGGTTACCCGAGTTTAATTTTTTTCGCAAGCGGGCCAATCAGCGGCCCTGAGGCGGAGCATTCAAACAGATGGAATTAGAAAATGCCTTCTAATGAGCGAGAGGCTTGACTTAGAGCATCAGCTTGACGACGGATTCGTTCGGGTCGCGGGTTTTTCCAGCCGCTTTCAGCTCGGCCAGATAATCCTCCCAGAGTGCGTCATAACGTCGCCCCAGTTCGTAGAGGTATTCCCAGGTGAACAGGCCGCTGTCGTGGCCGTCGTCGAAGGTCAATTTCAGTGCGTACTGACCGGCCGGTTCTACCTTGGTCAGTCCTACGTTGATCTTGCCAAATTGCAGGATAGGTTTGCCGTGGCCCTGGACCTCGGCGGAAGGAGAGTGCACGCGCAGGAACTCGGCGGGCAGGTGATATTCCTCGCCCGAAGCGTATTTCAGCGACAGGGTTTTCGAGGCTTTGTGCAGTTTGATGTCGGTGGGGAGTTGGGTCGTCATGGGGCCGGTCTTCCGTCTGTATGAAGGCCCTGTGTCGACGGGTGATCCTGTGGCGAGGGAGCTTGCTCCCGCTCGGCTGCGCAGCCGTCGTAAAGCCGGTGAATGTGGTTTGTCTGATAAACCGCATTCACCGATTTTGGGGCCGCTTCGCGACCCAGCGGGAGCAAGCTCCCTCGCCACGGGAGCCCGATCACACAGAATGTGACCTACAGGATATAACGGGACAGGTCTTCGTTCTGCGCCAATTCGCCGAGGTGGCTGTTGACGTAGTCGGCATCGATCAGGATCACCTTGCCGTCGTGAGCGCTGGCCAGATCACCGGCACTGAACGACACCTCTTCCAGTAAGCGCTCGAGCAGCGTGTGCAGGCGACGGGCACCGATGTTCTCGGTTTTCTCGTTCACCTGCCACGCGATCTCGGCGATGCGCTTGATGCCGTCCGGCTGGAACTCGATGGCCAAACCTTCGGTTTTCAACAGCGCGCAATATTGCTCGGTGAGCGATGCGTGCGGTTCGCTGAGAATGCGCTCGAAGTCGTCCGGCGTCAGCGCCTTGAGCTCGACGCGAATCGGCAGGCGACCTTGCAGCTCAGGCACCAGATCGCTCGGCTTGCTCAGGTGGAACGCACCGGAGGCAATGAACAGGATGTGGTCAGTCTTGACCATGCCCAGTTTGGTGTTGACGGTGCAGCCTTCGATCAGCGGCAGCAAGTCGCGCTGTACGCCTTCACGGGACACGTCGACGCCGCCGGAGTTACCGCGCTTGGCGACCTTGTCGATTTCGTCGATGAATACGATGCCGTGCTGCTCGACCGCTTCCAGGGCCTTGGCTTTCAATTCTTCATCGTTGACCAGGCGCCCGGCTTCTTCGTCGCGCACCAGTTTCAGCGCTTCCTTGACCTTGAGCTTGCGGCTCTTGCGTTTGCCCTTGCCCATGTTGGCGAACAGGCTCTGCAGCTGGTTGGTCATTTCTTCCATGCCCGGTGGCGCGGAGATATCGACGCCGGCCACTTCGGCGACTTCGATTTCAATCTCCTTGTCATCCAGCTGACCTTCGCGCAGGCGCTTGCGGAACAGCTGACGGGTGTTGGAATCGGACGTCGGTGCTTCGTCGTTGTTGAAGCCCATGCGTGCCGGTGGCAGCAAGGCGTCGAGGATGCGCTCTTCAGCGGCGTCTTCGGCACGGTGGCGAACCTTGGTCATTTCCTGTTCGCGCAGCAGCTTGATCGCCGCATCCGCCAGGTCACGAATGATCGATTCGACGTCACGGCCGACGTAGCCGACTTCGGTGAACTTGGTCGCTTCGACCTTGATGAACGGCGCATTGGCGAGTTTGGCCAGGCGACGGGCGATCTCGGTTTTACCGACACCGGTCGGGCCGATCATCAGGATGTTCTTGGGGGTTACTTCAACACGCAGCTCTTCAGGCAGCTGCATCCGGCGCCAGCGGTTACGCAACGCGATGGCGACGGCGCGCTTGGCATCGTCCTGGCCGATGATATGGCGATTGAGTTCGTGGACGATTTCACGGGGAGTCATGGACATAGTAATTGGCGGTCCTCAAGCAAAAGTGAGCCGTGGCGCTAAGGCCGAACCAGGCTTACTCGGCGAGGTCCTGCTCCTCAATGGTGAAGGTGTGGTTGGTGAATACGCAGATGTCGCCGGCAATGCCGAGCGCGGTTTCGACGATTTCGCGGGCCGACAGATCGGTCTTCTTCAGCAGTGCGCTGGCAGCGGCCTGTGCGTAACCGCCACCGGAACCCATGGCGATCAGGCCTTCTTCGGGTTCAACCACGTCACCGTTGCCGGTGATGATCAGGGACGCGTCTTTGTTGGCGACCGCGAGCATGGCTTCGAGGCGGCTGAGGGAGCGGTCGGTGCGCCATTCTTTGGCGAGTTCGACGGCGGCGCGAACCAGGTGCCCCTGGTGCTTTTCCAGCTGGCCTTCAAAGCGTTCGAACAGGGTAAAGGCGTCAGCGGTGGCCCCGGCAAAACCGGCGATCACCTGGCCGTGGTACAGGCGACGAACTTTCTTCGCGTTGCCTTTCATCACGGTGTTGCCTAGTGAAACCTGGCCGTCGCCGCCCATGACGACTTTGCCGTGGCGGCGAACTGAAACGATGGTGGTCAAGGGAGAGTCTCCACGCAGCGGGGCGAAAATGCCTTCTGCCCATTCATATGGGGGTGGTGGAGAGGATTTCAACTGCGGGACAGGAGAGGGGACGAGCGGTGCGGCCGTACGGCGCAATCTCCTGTGGCGAGGGAGCTTGCTCCCGCTCGGCGGCGAAGCCGTCGTAAACCCGGCGAACGCGGTTTGTCTGATCCACCGCGTTTGCGGGCTTTGGGGCCGCTTCGCGACCCAGCGGGAGTAAGCTCCCTCGCCACAGGCGTTCGTTGTTTTGAGCCGGAATCAGCGGTTCTGACGTTGTTGTAACAACAGGTTGCTGAACCCGGCCCCGGCCAGTTGTTTCTGTGCCGTGGTCAATTGTTCGCGGTTGCTGAACGGTCCGACCAGCACCCGGTACCAGGTTTCGTCCTTGACCGTGCCAGACTCGACCGCCACCGCCTGACCCAGCAGGATGATCTGCGCACGCACCTTGTCCGCATCAGCCTCTTTGCGGAACGAACCCGCCTGAAGGAAGAACTTGGTGACAGGTGCGGCCTTGGCGACGGGCGGTGCCGGTGGGGGCGTAACGCCGGCCAGGGCGGCCTGAGCGCGTGCAGTGTCGATTTTCGCCGCTTCCGCAGGGGTGACCGGCGTGGTCGGAACTGCCGGCGTCGGCAGGGTTTTCTCCGGTACGGCATCCGGCGGCACGATCACTTCCGATTCCGGCAGCAAGGTGTAGAAGTCGTACTTCGGCTTCACCGGTTGCGTCGGGCTCGGCGGGGTCTTGTTGGCCTCGGCGATCTTGGTGGCTTTCTGCTGCTCGATCTTTTCGCGCTTGACACTCTCGCTGCCCTTGCCCGGTTCAAGCTTCATCAGAAACACGATGAACGCGCCGACCGTCAGGCCGATGGCCATCCACAACCAGCCCGGGATCGGTTGCTTTGCAGGAGCTTGGTAACGGCTGGCGCCACGCTTGGGTGCAGGTTTTTTCTTGGCAGCCAACTTACATACGCTCCAGAGTTTCCAGACCCAAGAGTTCCAGGCCTTGCTTGAGGGTGCGACCGGTCAGCGCGGCAAGGCGCAGGCGGCTTTGCATTTGCGCCGGGGTTTCAGCGCTGAGGATCGGGCAGTTCTCGTAGAAGCTGGAGAACAGGCCGGCCACATCGTACAGGTAGGTGCAGAGGATGTGCGGCGTCCCTTTGTCGGAAACGTTGTTCAGCACTTCGCCGAACTGAGCCAGCTTGGCCGCCAGCTCATGTTCGTGTGGCGCTTCGAGGACGATCTGGCCTTCGACTTCGCTGAAGTCCTTGCCGAGCTTGCGGAACACACCAGCCACGCGGGTGTATGCGTACAGCAGGTACGGCGCGGTGTTGCCTTCGAAGTTCAGCATCAGGTCGAAGTTGAAGCTGTAGTCACTGGTGCGATGCTTGGACAGGTCGGCGTATTTCACCGCGCCGATGCCCACGACCTTGGCGATGTTGCGCAACTCGGCCTCGGCCAGCTCCGGGTTCTTGTCCTTCACCAGGGTGTAGGCGCGTTCCTGGGCTTCGGTCAGCAGGTCGATCAGCTTCACGGTGCCGCCATCACGGGTCTTGAACGGACGGCCGTCAGCGCCGTTCATGGTGCCGAAGCCCATGTGTTCCATTTCCATCGGGTGCGTCACAAAGCCGGCCTTGCGGGCGACTGCGAAGACTTGCTGGAAGTGCAGGGCCTGGCGCTGGTCGACGAAATAAAGCGCGCGATCAGCTTTCAGTTTGCCGCTGCGATAACGCACGGCCGCCAGGTCGGTGGTGGCGTAGAGGTAACCGCCGTCAGCCTTGACGATGATCACCGGCAGCGGATCGCCATCGGCGTTCTTGAACTCGTCGAGGAACACGCACTGGGCGCCGTTACTTTCGACCAGCATTCCGGCGGCCTTGAGGTCGTTGACCACATTGATCAGGTCGTCGTTATAGGCGCTTTCGCCCATCACGTCGGCCATGGTCAGTTTGACGTTCAGCAGCTCGTAGATTTTCTGGCAGTGGGACAGCGAGATGTCCTTGAACTTGGTCCACAGCGCCAGGCAGTCCGGGTCGCCGGCTTGCAGCTTGACCACCAGGCCACGGGCGCGGTCGGCGAACTCTTCGGATTCATCGAAGCGCCCTTTGGCCGCGCGGTAGAAGTTTTCCAGGTCCGACAGCTCGTCGCTGGTGATCGGGTTTTCCTGGAGGTAAGCCATCAGCATGCCGAATTGGGTGCCCCAGTCGCCCACGTGGTTCTGACGGATCACTTCGTCGCCAAGGAATTCGAGTACGCGGGCCACACCGTCGCCAATGATGGTCGAGCGCAAGTGGCCGACGTGCATCTCTTTGGCGAGGTTCGGTGCCGACAGGTCGACCACCGTGCGCTGCGCCGGGCCGGCCTTGCGCACGCCGATTTTTTCGTCGGCCAGGGCCGCGTCCAGGCGCGAGGCCAGGGCCTGGGTGTTCTGGAAGAAGTTCAGGAAGCCCGGGCCGGCGATTTCGGTCTTGGTGACGTTCTCGTCAGCCGGCAGCGCGGCGATGATTTTCTCGGCCAGATCGCGCGGCTTCATGCCGGCCGGCTTGGCCAGCATCATGGCGATGTTGCTGGCGAAGTCGCCGTGCGTCTTGTCACGGGAGTTTTCCACCTGGATCGCCGGCGTCAGGCCTTCAGGCAACACACCTTCGTTGACGAGTTGGGTGATGGCTTGTTGGATCAGCTGGCGAATGGTGTCTTTCATGGTGTTCTCTTTCGACCGCAAGCGCGGCGGCGCTTGATGCGCTAGTGGAAAAACTGGGCATTATCCGTTGCGAAAGCGGGCTTGCCAACTATAGCGGGCAGGTTATGGATATGTGGTGACAAATCGGGCCTCATCGCGAGCAGGCTCGCTCCCACATTGGTCAGTTGAGCGCCACAGATCCCCTGTGGGAGCGAGCCTGCTCGCGATAGCAATCTCGAATTCAATACAAATCCACGGGATCGACGTCCAGCGACCAGCGCACCGCCCGTCCACTCGGCATCTGCTCCAGCACCAGCAACCAGCTGGCCAGCAACCGGTGCAACGGTGCCCGGGCCGTCGCCTGCAACAACAACTGCGCCCGATAACGCCCGGCCCGACGTTCCATCGGTGCCGGCACCGGCCCGAGCAGCTCAATCCCGCTCGAATTCTGCTCGGCCAGTAAACGCTCGGCCTCGCTGCATGCTTCATCGAGAAAGCCTTCGGCTTGCCCCGGTTTGTGCGCTTCGGCCCGCAACAGCGCCAGGTGCGCAAACGGCGGCAACCCCGCACTGCGGCGCTCGCTCAGCGCCTGCTCGGCGAAGGCGAAGTAACCCTGTTCCGTCAGTTGCACCAGCAGCGGATGGTCGGCCAGGTGCGTCTGGATAATCACCCGGCCAGGCTCCTCGGCCCGGCCCGCGCGACCGGCCACCTGGACGATCAACTGTGCCATGCGCTCGCTGGCGCGGAAGTCGCCGGAGAACAGTCCGCCGTCGGCATCGAGAATCGACACCAGCGTCACCCGTGGAAAGTGATGCCCTTTGGCAAGCATCTGCGTGCCCACCAGAATGCACGGCTGGCCTTTCTGAATGGTGGCGAACAGTTGATTCATCGCGTCTTTGCGCGACGTGCTGTCCCGGTCGACCCGCAGCACCGGGAAGTCCGGGAACAGAATCGCCAGGCGTTCTTCGGCCCGTTCAGTGCCGGCGCCCACCGGCCTTAGATCGACCTTGCGGCATTTCGGGCAGTGCCGGGGCACGCGTTCGACGTAGCCACAATGGTGGCAGCGCAGTTCGCCAGAGCGTTGATGCACCGTCATCCGCGCATCGCAGCGCTGGCACTCGGACATCCAGCCGCAGTCGTGGCAGAGCAAGGTCGGCGCGAAGCCGCGCCGGTTGAGGAACACCAGCACTTGCTGGCCGGCTGCCAGGGTCTGGCCGATGGCTTGTTGCATCGGCCCGGAAATACCGCTGTCCAGCGGACGGCTTTTTACATCCAGACGCAGGAATCGTGGCTGCTTGGCGCCACCCGCACGCTCATTCAGGCGTAGGAGACCGTAACGACCGGTGTAGGCGTTATGCAGGCTTTCCAGCGAAGGCGTGGCGGAGCCGAGCACGATCGGAATGTTTTCCTGCCGGGCGCGGACGAGTGCCAGATCGCGGGCGTGATAACGCAAACCTTCCTGCTGCTTATAAGAGCCGTCGTGCTCTTCGTCGATGATGATCAGGCCGGGATTCTTCATGGGCGTGAACAGCGCCGACCGGGTGCCGATAATGATGTCGGCGTCGCCGTCGCGGGCGGCGAGCCACGCTTCCAGGCGTTCGCGATCATTGACCGCCGAGTGAATCAGCGCGATGCGCGCATTGAAACGCTGCTCGAAGCGCGCCAGGGTTTGCGGGCCGAGGTTGATCTCCGGGATCAGCACCAAGGCTTGCTTGCCGGCTTCCAGGGTTTCGCGGATCAGTTGCAAATAGACTTCGGTCTTGCCGCTGCCGGTGACGCCAGCCAGCAGGAACGCGTGATAACTGTCGAACCCGGCGCGGATCGCTTCATAGGCTGCACGCTGTTCGGGATTAAGCGGCAGTTCCGGTTGTGCCAGCCAGTGTTCGTGCCGGGCGCCGGGCGCGTGTTTGCGGATTTCGACCTGCACGAGGTCCTTGGCCAGCAGCAAGTCCAGGCTGTCCTTGCTCAGCATCAACTTGCTCAGCAACTGATGGGCGACACCGTGGGGATGCTGGGCCAGCGTTGCCAGAGCTTCACGCTGGCGCGGGGCACGGGCGATGCGCGGGTCATCAAGGCTGGCGCCGGGCGCGGCGGACCAAAAGCGCTCCTGGCGCGCTTCGGCCAGTTCGCCCTGGCGCAGCAACACTGGCAGCGCCCAGCTCAACGTGTCGCCGAGGCTGTGCTGGTAATACTGGGAAGTCCACAGGCACAGCTTGAACAGCGCTGGCGGCAGCGGTGGCGTTGCGTCGAGCAAGGCCAGGGCAGGTTTGAGTTTCTCGACCGGCACTTCGCTGTGGTCGGTTACTTCCACCAGAATCCCAATCATCTCCCGCCGCCCGAACGGCACCCGCAAGCGCATGCCGGGCTGCAACTGGGCGCGCAGGATTCCCGCAGGTGCACGGTAATCGAACAGGCGGCGCAGGGGCGAAGGCAGGGCGAGGCGCAAAATGGCGTCGGGCACGCGGGGGATTCTCGATCAGCAGGCAATAAATGCAGGAGCTGGCCACATCACCTGTGGGAGCTTTGGGTCGGGAGCCTAGCAGACGGTCGGTCTCAGTGACAGCTTGCGTGATTGGCAATGTCTGGTAGAATCCGCGGCCTAATTACGTGCGGTATTCAACAATAGTGTTGAGTGGCGGCACGCTAGACCGAGGAATTACCATGAAAGCCGATATCCATCCAACATACGAAATCACCGCAGTTACCTGCAGCTGTGGCAACAAGTTCGAAACTCGTTCGAACCTGGCCAAGCCTCTGGCGATCGACGTATGCAACGAGTGCCACCCGTTCTACACCGGTAAGCAGAAGACTCTGGATACTGGCGGCCGTGTACAGCGCTTCGCAGACCGTTTCGGCGCTTTCGGCAAGAAAGCTCCTGCTGCTGCAGAGTAAGGCTGGCAAGCCCGATGGGCTTATCCATGCTGATGAAAAAGGCGTCCCTATGGGGCGCCTTTTTTGTGTCTGCGATTTGGCTGGGCGGCGCCCAGGCCTACTGCCCGGCACCCAATGGCCTGGCGACGGTCGCGGTGCAGCGCGTGGTGGATGGCGACACATTGCGCCTGGCCGACGGCCGCAGTGTGCGCATGATCGGTTTGAACACGCCTGAGCTGGGTAAGCAGGGGCGTTCCGACGAGCCCTTTGCGGTGGTGGCGCGAAAGCGCCTGGAAGCGTTGGTGGCGTCGAGCGGCGGGCGGGTCGGTTTGCTGCCGGGTAAAGAGAGCAAGGATAAATACGGCCGCACGCTGGCTCATGTCTACGGCGCCGACGGGGCCAATCTCGAAGCGCAGATGCTCGCCGAAGGCCTCGGTTTTCAGGTGGCGGTCGCGCCCAACGTCGCTTTGGTCAGTTGTCAGCAAGTTGCCGAGCGTCATGCCCGTCGTGCCGGGCTCGGGGTTTGGCGCCAGTCGCCTGTACTGAAAGCGGAGCAGATCCGCACGTCCGGTTTTGCCGTGGTGAGCGGGCGTGTGAGCAAGGTGCAGCGAAATCGCGGCGGTATCTGGATCGAGTTGCAGGATTCGGTTGTATTGCGGGTTGCACCCAATTTGCTCGGGCCGTTCGACGCGTCGACGCTGGAAAAGCTCAAGGGCAAGCAGGTCGAGGCTCGCGGCTGGGTGGTGGATCGTTCCCGTCGCGGCGGTTTGAAATCCGGACAGGCGCGCTGGCTACTGCCGTTGACCGATCCGTCGATGCTGCAACCGGCGCCGTAAGAAAAAATTGTAGACATTTTTTATGTCGATTGTGAACAGTCTATCCCTTGTGTTCCGTGGCTCTTGGGCCAAAGTCGTAGGGTAGGGCGCTTGACAGGGGTGACCGGTCAGTCTTGTGGGGATTTTGCGAGGCGCGTATCCTCGCTGACCAGTCTGTCCAACAGTAAAAAGCGGAATGCCCCCATGTCTGATCTGAAAACTGCCGCTCTCGAATATCACGCCCATCCTCGTCCAGGTAAGCTGAGTGTCGAGCTCACCAAGGCCACCGCTACCGCCCGCGACCTGTCGCTGGCCTACAGCCCCGGCGTAGCCGAACCAGTACGCGAAATCGCCCGCGATCCTGAATTGGCCTACAAATACACCGGCAAAGGCAACCTGGTTGCAGTCATTTCCGATGGCACCGCGATTCTTGGTCTGGGTAACCTCGGCCCATTGGCTTCCAAGCCTGTGATGGAAGGTAAGGGCGTGCTGTTCAAGCGCTTCGCCGGCATCGACGTTTTCGACATCGAAGTCGACTCCGAAAGCCCGCAAGCCTTCATCGACACCGTAAAACGCATCTCCATCACCTTCGGTGGCATCAACCTGGAAGACATCAAGGCCCCAGAGTGCTTTGAGATCGAGCGCGCGCTGATTGAACAGTGCGACATCCCGGTTTTCCACGATGACCAGCACGGCACCGCAATCGTTACTGCGGCCGGCATGATCAACGCCCTGGAAATCGCTGGCAAAACCCTGGCCGACGCCAAGATCGTTTGCCTGGGCGCCGGTGCGGCCGCCATCTCCTGCATGAAATTGCTGGTGAGCATGGGTGCCAACATCGAAAACATCTTCATGGTTGACCGTACCGGTGTGATCCACTCCGGCCGTGACGACCTGAACCAGTACAAGGCTGTCTTCGCTCACGCGACCGACAAGCGCACCCTGGCTGACGCCCTGGCTGGTGCTGACGTGTTCGTTGGCCTGTCCGGCCCGAACCTGCTGAGCCCTGAAGGCCTGAAGTCCATGGCGGCGAACCCGATCGTGTTCGCATGCTCGAACCCGGATCCGGAAATCTCCCCGGAACTGGCGCACGCCACTCGTGACGACGTGATCATGGCGACCGGCCGTTCGGATTACCCGAACCAGGTCAACAACGTACTGGGCTTCCCGTTCATCTTCCGTGGTGCCCTGGACGTTCGCGCCAAGCGCATCAACGAAGAAATGAAAGTGGCTGCTGCCAACGCCCTGCGAGAACTGGCCAAGCTGCCAGTACCTCAGGAAGTGTGCGACGCCTACGGCGGCATCAAGCTGGAATTCGGTCGTGAGTACATCATTCCGAAGCCAATGGATGCCCGTCTGATCACCGTGATCTCCGATGCCGTGGCGAAAGCGGCCATCGAGACTGGCGTGGCGACCCTGCCGTATCCGAAGAACTACCCGCTGAAAAGCGTGGATGACGTGTTCAACGGCTAAGCCGTTGTAGCGCTTCAACAGAAGGCCCCGGTTCTTATGAGTCGGGGCTTTTTTTCGCCTGTGGTTTTGTGGTGGTTGTGCGGCCCCTTCGTGGGCAGGCCTCGCTCCTACAAGATAGGCGGTGATGCATATTTCTTGGGTGCGCCATAAGCCCTGTAGGAGCGAGGCTTGCCCGCGAAGAGGCCGGCACAGGTTCACCAAAACCTGCGGGCAACAAAAAGCCCCGCGCTTCTCACGAAGGCGGGGCTTTTGGCTAAGCGCTACGCGATCAGAACAAATCGATCGGCGCCGCTTCGTCCGCTGGCAGCGGGCTGCCCGGCGCATTGCCGTTACCCAGCTCGTTGACCGACGGCGGCGTGTCTTCGGCCTTGAACAGTTCGAAGTACGCCCCTGGCGTGCCCGGACTGGCGGCACGGCCGCTGACCGGATCGACGCGCAGGCTGAGGATGCCTTCCGGCTCAGGCTGCGTATGCGGCGGCAAGCCTTTGAGCGCGGCGCTCATGTAGTTCATCCAGATAGGCAGGGCGACGGTGCCGCCAAACTCGCGTTTGCCCAGGCTTTCCGGCTGGTCGAAACCGGTCCAGACGGTGGTCACGTAATCGGCGTTGTACCCGGAGAACCAGGCATCCTTCGATTCGTTGGTCGTACCGGTTTTGCCGGCAATGTCCGGACGACCCATGGCCAGTGCACGACGGCCGGTGCCGAGCTTGATCACGTCCTCAAGCATGCTGTTGAGAATGAACGTGGTGCGGCCATCGATGATACGTTCAGCCACTGCCGGGGCTTGCGGCGCCGGTTGTGCACTCATCGCTTCGCCTGGCGTGGCGTTGACCGTGAAGGCGCCAGCAGTCGGAGCCGCTATGCCATCGCTGGCAACGTCGCCTTTAGGCACGCTCGGCGGGTTGGCGACGAACAGCGTGTCACCGTTGCGGCTTTCAATCTTGTCGATGATGTACGGGCTGATCTTGTAGCCGCCGTTGGCGAAGGTGCTCCAGCCAGTGGCGATTTCCATGGGGGTCAGGGTCGCGGTGCCCAGGGCCAGCGACAGGTTGCGCGGCAGGTCCTGCTTGTTGAAGCCGAACTTGCTGATGTAGTCGATGGTGCGATCAACGCCCAGCGCCTGCACCAACCGGATCGAGACCAGGTTGCGCGACTTGTACAAGCCTTCACGCAGGCGGATCGGGCCGAGGAAGGTGTTGGTGTCATTCTTCGGGCGCCAGACCTTGTCTAGGTATTCGTCGACGAACACGATCGGTGCATCGTTCACCAGGCTGGCGGCGGTATAGCCGTTATCCAGTGCGGCACTGTAGACGAACGGCTTGAAGCTGGAGCCCGGCTGACGCTTGGCCTGCATGGCGCGGTTGTAGTTGCTCTGTTCGAAAGCAAAACCACCCACCAGCGAGCGAATTGCGCCGTTCTGCGGGTCAAGGGAGACCAGTGCGCCTTGGGCCTGCGGGATCTGGCTGAATTTCAGCGAGTTATCCGGCTGGCGCTGTACGCGAATCAGGTCGCCGACCTGGGCCACATCCGACGGCTGCTTCGGATTGGCGCCCATGCTGTTGGTGTTCAGGAACGGCCGCGCCCATTTCATGCTGTCCCAGCCAACGTGTTCTTCGCCGGTGCGGGTCATCACTTGCAGGCCGTTCTTCTCGACCTGGGTGACGATGGCGGGCTCAAGGCTGCTGATCGTGCGTTGCTTGGTCAGCTCGGTGGTCCAGGCTTCGCGGGTCTTGCCCGGCAGGCGCGACTCGGGGCCGCGGTAGCCATGGCGCTGATCGTAGGTCATCAAGCCTTCGTGGACCGCCGAGTTCGCCATTTCCTGCAGATTGCTCGGCACGGTGGTGGTGACACGGAAGCCTTCGGTGTACGCATCGCTGCCATAACGACCGACCATTTCGGCGCGGGCCATTTCGGCGATGTAGGGCGCATTCACTTCAGGGGTTGGTACGTGATAGCTGGCGTTCAGCGGCTCGTTGATGGCCGTGGTGTAGTCGGATTCCGTGATCTTGCCGAGCTTGTACATGCGGCCAAGGATCCAGTCGCGACGCTCTTTGCTGCGGGCCGGGTTGGCCAGCGGGTTGAAGCGGGACGGAGCTTTAGGAAGACCGGCGATCATCGCCATCTGCGCCAGGCTGACATCACGAATCGACTTGCCGTAATAAACCTGGGCCGCCGCCTCGATACCGTAGGCACGGTTTCCCAGATAGATCTTGTTGACGTACAGCTCAAGGATCTCGTCCTTGGTCAGCTGCCGTTCGATCTGCAAGGCCAGGAGAATTTCCGTGGTTTTGCGCGAGAAACTGCGTTCGCTGGTCAGGAAAAAGTTCTTCGCCACCTGCATGGTGATGGTGCTGCCGCCGGACTGGATGTGCCCGCTTTTGACCAGTTGGGTCGCGGCGCGCATCAGGCTGCTGGGGTCGACGCCGTAGTGATTGGCAAAGTTGTCGTCTTCAGCACTTAGTAACGCATTAATGAAGTTGGGGGGAATGTCGCCGAAACGGATCGGCGTGCGGCGCATTTCGCCGAATTCTGCGATCAACTTGTTATCGCTGCTGTAGACCCGGAGGGGAATCTGCAACTGAATGCTTCTCAGTGCCTCCACAGACGGCAATCCAGGACTAAGGTAAAGAAACGCGCCGCTCAGACCGAGGAGCAGTCCGCAGAAAACGGCGACGATGGACCAACCGAAAAATTTCAGCAGACGAATCAAGGCTTTTGGATATCCAGGGCAAAGAATGAATTGGGCATCAGGGTTCAGGCTTAAAGGAGAACAACCCGCGCTTGGAGTAAAAACCGGAAAAAAACGCTGGGCATTATAAGCATTTTTCGGTCGAGAGCGTCATTTGCGCTGCTGTCAAGACGGATGGATTGAACGCAATGGACATTACAGAGTCCGTAACTCACGGATAGTCATAGGGAATTGGTAGTGCTAGGACTCTTCAATAAAAAGGCCAACACGCTTCTTGGGATCGACATCAGTTCCACCTCGGTGAAACTTCTGGAGTTAAGCCGCCAGGGCGGCCGGTACCGGGTCGAGGCCTACGCGGTAGAGCCTCTGCCCGCCAGCGCTGTCATCGAGAAAAACATTGCCGAGCTCGAGGGGGTGGGGCAAGCACTCGCGCGCGTGTTGCTCAAGGCCCGAACCAGTCTCAGGAGCGTCGCCGTGGCCGTTGCCGGCTCGGCGGTGATCACCAAGACCATCGAAATGGATGCCGGTCTTTCCGACGAAGAGATGGAAAACCAGCTGAAGATCGAGGCCGATCAATACATCCCCTATCCATTGGACGAAGTCGCCATCGATTTCGAGGTCCAGGGCGCATCGGCGCGCAACCCCGAGCGGGTCAATGTGCTGCTGGCAGCCTGTCGCAAGGAAAACGTCGAAGTCCGAGAAGCCGCCCTGGCGCTCGCCGGCCTGACGGCGCGCGTGGTCGACGTCGAGGCCTACGCGCTGGAGCGTTCGTTCGGTTTGCTGGCGACCCAGTTGGCGGCGTCTCAGGAACGTTTGACGGTGGCGGTCGTCGACATCGGCGCCACCATGACCACCCTGAGCGTGCTGCACAACGGCAAGATCATCTACACCCGCGAGCAATTGTTCGGCGGTCGTCAGTTGACGGAGGAGATCCAGCGTCGTTATGGCCTGACCCTCGAGCAGGCGGGGCTCGCGAAGAAGCAGGGCGGCTTGCCGGACGATTACATCAGCGAGGTTTTACAGCCGTTTCGCGACGCGCTGGTGCAGCAAGTGTCGCGATCGTTGCAGTTCTTCTTTGCCTCCGGCCAGTACAACGCGGTTGATCACATCCTTCTCGCTGGCGGCACCGCTTCGGTCCCGGGGCTGGACCGCCTGATCGAGCAGCGATTGGCTACGCCAACTCAAGTAGCCAATCCCTTCTCCGACATGGCCCTGAGCAGCAAGGTCAATGCCGGCGCTCTGGCGAGCGATGCGCCGGCACTGATGATCGCCTGCGGCCTGGCGCTGAGGAGTTTTGACTGATGGCGCGGATCAACCTGCTCCCCTGGCGCGAAGAGCTGCGTGAGCAGCGCCGAAAACGTTTTTTACTGGTATTGGTCGGTGGACTCGCGGGATCGGTCGCGGCGGTCCTGATGGCGAACCAGGTTATTGGCGCTGCGATTGACCGGCAAGTCGCCCGCAACAATTACATCGGCCAGCAGATTTCCGTGGTCGACGAGCGGATCAAGCAGATCGGCGATTTGAAGGCGCGACGCCAGCAATTGGTCGAGCGCATGCGCATCATCCAGGACTTGCAAGGCAACCGGCCAATTAGCGGGCGGATTTTTGATCAGTTGGCGCGCACGTTGCCTGACGGCGTGTATTTCACCGAGGTGAAAATGGCCGGCAAGACGCTGTCCATTACTGGCGCCGCAGAATCCAACAATCGTGTTTCAGACTTGATGCGCAATCTGGATGCCTCCGACTGGTTCGATGCACCCAGCCTCACGGAAGTCAAAGCGACCACGGCAGGTCAGCTGGATCAGGCCAACGTATTTCAGTTGACCGTTCGTCAGACTCAGCCTGCCGCTGTGGAGGGCGGCCAATGAGTGTGTCCAATTGGCTGGAAACGCTGCGCAAGATTGATATCAACGACCTCGACACCAACAACATCGGCTCCTGGCCCCCGGCGATCAAGGCGTTGGCGGTTGTCCTGCTGATGATTCTGGTGTTGGCCCTGGGCTACAGCTTTTCCACGAGCGATCTGGAAAGTCAGCTGGATCAAAAACGCGAGGAAGAGTCAGCACTCAAAGAGCAATTTGCCAACAAGGCGCACATGGCGGCGAATCTGGAGCTGTATACCCAGCAGATGAAGGAGATGGAGAACTCCTTCGGCGTGCTGCTGCGGCAATTGCCGAGTGACACCGAAGTGCCTGGGCTGCTGGAAGACATAACCCGCACGGGCCTGGGCAGTGGCCTCGAATTCGAAGAGATCAAACTGCTGCCGGAGGTCACCCAGCCGTTCTACATCGAACTGCCGATTCAGATCACCGTCACCGGGGCCTATCACGACCTGGCGACGTTCGTCAGCGGCGTGGCCGGGTTGCCGCGAATCGTCACCCTGCATGACTTCGACCTGGCGCCGGCCAACCCCGAGGGCGGGCCGAAGTTGCGCATGAGCATCCTGGCCAAGACCTACCGTTACAACGACAAAGGGCTGCAGAAATGAGCCCGGTCCGTTGTTTTGCGATGGTCGTGATGTTTGCCTGCCTGGCAGGTTGCGGCGGTGACAAGGATTTCAGTGATCTGGACGCGTACATGAACGAAATGCGTTTGCGGGCACCGGGCAAGATTGAACCCACGCCGATATTCCGGTCTTACCCAACATTCACCTACAACGCTGCCAACCTGCGAAGCCCGTTTTCCCCGCAACTCAGGGTTGATCTGGCCGGGCAGAAACGCGGCTCGCGCAACGTCAAGCCGGATACCAACCGGGTCAAGCAGTACCTCGAAGGCTTCAACATCGAGCAGTTTGAAATGGTCGGCACGATTTCCAATGCCTCTGGATCGTTTGCGTTGCTGCGTGGCGCTGGCGGTGTGCATCGGCTGAAAGTCGGCGACTACCTGGGGCGCAATGATGGGCGGATCGTCGCCATCAGCGGCTCGCAAGTCGATGTGGTCGAAATCGTTCCCGATGGCCAAGGCGCCTGGCTGGAACGGCCGCGGACCATCCCTTTGAAAGAGCACTCATAGTGGGACTCGAATAATGAACAGGATTTTCTCAACCGTCGGCGTTTCGCTATGGATAGCGTTGGTTTCGCCGATGGTACAAGCGGCTACCCTCAAAGCGCTGGATGTCGCTGCGCTACCTGGTGACCGCGTCGAGTTGAAGTTGACGTTCGATACGCCACCACCCGCTCCCCACGGATACACGACGGAGCAACCGGCACGCATCGCCCTGGATCTACCCGGCGTGGTCAGTCAACTGGCGAGCAAAAACCGTGACCTGGGTGGCGGCAATGCGCGCAGCGCCACGGTGGTGGAAGCCAAGGACCGCACGCGACTGATCATCAACCTGTCCCAGCTGGCCCCGTGCACAACACGGGTCGAAGGCAGCAATCTGTTTGTGGTTGTCGGGCAAGGCGCGAGCAAAGCAGCCAGGCCGGCCGCCAGCGCACCCCGTCCAGCCACTGCTTCGCCCGCTCCGGCGAAAGCCTATGCGCCGGTGAGCAAGGCGATTCGCGGCGTGGATTTTCAGCGCGGGACGCAGGGTGAAGGCAATGTGGTGATCGACCTGTCAGACCCATCCATCGCCCCGGACATTCAGGAGCACGATGGCAAAATAATCCTCGGTTTCGCCAAGACCCAATTGCCCGAACCGTTGCGCGTGCGCCTGGACGTCAAGGATTTCGCGACACCGGTGCAATTCGTCAACGCCAGCGCAACGGGAGACCGGGCCACGATCAGCATCGAGCCCAGCGGCGCCTTCGATTATTCGACCTATCAGACCGACAACAAACTGACTGTCAGCATCCGCCCGATGACTGTCGATGACCTGCAAAAACGCAATGCCGAGCGGTTCGCCTACAGCGGAGAAAAGCTTTCGCTGAATTTCCAGGACATTGATGTGCGCTCGGTGCTGCAACTGATCGCCGATTTCACCAACCTCAATCTGGTGGCCAGCGATACGGTGCAGGGCGGGATCACCCTGCGCTTGCAAAACGTACCGTGGGACCAGGCGCTGGACCTGGTGCTGAAAACCAAGGGGCTGGACAAACGCAAGATCGGCAACGTGTTGCTCGTGGCGCCGGCCGATGAAATTGCCGCTCGCGAGCGTCAGGAACTGGAGTCGCAGAAACAGATTGCTGAACTTGCGCCGTTGCGGCGCGAACTATTGCAGGTCAACTACGCCAAGGCTGCGGACATCGCCAAGCTCTTCACCTCCGTGACCAGCGCCGAGGCCAAGATCGACGAGCGCGGCTCGATCACCGTCGATGAGCGGACCAACAACATCATTGCCTACCAGACCCAGGACCGCCTCGATGAACTTCGCCGTATCGTGGCGCAACTGGATATCCCGGTACGTCAGGTGATGATCGAGGCGCGCATCGTCGAAGCCAACGTCGACTACGACAAAAGCCTCGGCGTGCGCTGGGGTGGCTCGATCCAGAACAAAGGCAACTGGAACAGTTCGGGTGTCAGCAACGGGGCCAACGCTTCGTCGACCATCGGCACGCCGGGCAGTACCAGCACCAACTCGCCGTTCGTCGACATGGGTACCGTCAACAATACCTCGGGGCTTGGGATCGCCTTCATCACCGACAATGTGCTGCTCGACCTGGAGCTGACGGCGATGGAGAAGACCGGCAACGGCGAAATCGTCTCACAGCCCAAAGTGGTCACGTCCGACAAGGAAACCGCGAAAATCCTCAAGGGCACCGAAATTCCCTATCAGGAAGCCAGTTCCAGCGGCGCGACGTCGGTGTCGTTCAAGGAGGCTTCCCTGTCGCTGGAAGTGACGCCGCAAATCACCCCGGACAACCGGATCATCATGGAGGTCAAGGTCACCAAGGACGAACCGGACTACCTGAACAAAGTGCAGGATGTGCCGCCGATCAAGAAAAACGAGGTCAATGCCAAGGTGCTGGTCAACGACGGCGAGACCATCGTAATTGGCGGTGTTTTCTCAAATACTCAAAGCAAGGTTGTAGATAAGGTGCCATTTCTTGGCGATGTGCCGTATCTTGGCCGCCTTTTCCGGCGTGACGTGGTTTCGGAGAAAAAATCCGAGCTGTTGGTGTTTCTCACTCCGCGTATCATGAATAACCAGGCGATTGCTGTGAGTCGTTGATTCTGTGCGAAATTTGATTCTTGTAGGACCGATGGGGGCTGGAAAAAGCACCATCGGCCGGTTGCTGGCCAAAGAGCTGCGCCTGCCGTTCAAAGATTCCGATAAGGAAATTGAATTGCGCACCGGCGCCAATATCCCATGGATCTTCGATAAGGAAGGCGAACCGGGCTTTCGTGATCGCGAACAGGCAATGATTGCCGAGCTCTGCGAATGCGACGGCGTGGTATTGGCGACCGGCGGCGGAGCGGTCATGCGCGAAGCCAATCGCAAGGCGTTGCACGCCGGTGGTCGGGTGGTCTACTTGCATGCCTCTGTCGAGCAGCAGGTCGGCCGCACGGCCCGCGACCGCAATCGCCCCTTGTTGCGTACAGCCGATCCGGCCAAGACCCTTCGGGATCTGTTGGCGATCCGCGATCCGCTTTATCGGGAAATCGCCGACCTGGTGGTGGAAACCGATGAGCGGCCGCCACGAATGGTGGTACTCGATATTCTAGAGCGCTTGCAGCAGCTACCGCCTCGTTAAAGCCCGGCGCGAAATGCGCTATCCTCGGCGTCCTGTCATGGCCGCTCAAGGTTGTGGCGGATGACTATCGAACGGCGTCACACCAACAGACGCCGGGGACATTCGTTAATTCAAGGCAGGACGCCTGATTCCATCTTTACTGTGGGGACACATGCAGACACTCAAGGTCGATCTAGGCGAGCGCAGCTACCCGATTCATATTGGCGAAGGTTTGTTGGATCAGCCCGAGCTGCTGGCCCCGCATATACGCGGACGGCAAGTGGCGATCATTTCCAACGAAACCGTTGCGCCGCTCTATCTCGAACGTCTGACCCGCAGTCTTGAACAGTACTCGGTCATTTCCGTGGTGCTGCCAGACGGCGAAGCCTTCAAGACCTGGGAAACCCTGCAACTGATTTTCGACGGCCTGCTGACCGCACGGCACGACCGGCGCACCACGGTGATTGCCCTTGGTGGTGGTGTCATTGGTGACATGGCCGGCTTTGCTGCCGCCTGTTACCAGCGCGGGGTCGATTTCATTCAGGTGCCGACCACGCTGCTGTCGCAAGTCGACTCTTCGGTGGGCGGCAAGACCGGGATCAACCATCCGCTGGGCAAGAACATGGTCGGTGCCTTCTATCAGCCGAACGTGGTGCTGATCGATACCGCCTCCCTCAATACTTTGCCGGCTCGCGAGCTGTCCGCCGGGCTTGCCGAAGTGATCAAGTACGGGTTGATTTGCGACGAGCCGTTCCTGACCTGGCTTGAAGAAAACGTCGATCGCCTGCGGGCGCTCGACCAGGTTGCCTTGACCTATGCGATCGAGCGCTCCTGCGCGGCCAAAGCTGCGGTCGTCGGCGCTGACGAAAAGGAAACCGGCGTACGCGCCACGCTCAATCTGGGGCACACCTTTGGCCACGCCATCGAAACCCACATGGGCTATGGTGTCTGGCTTCACGGGGAAGCCGTGGCTGCTGGCACTGTAATGGCGCTGGAAATGTCCGCGCGCTTGGGCTGGATCAGCGAGCAAGAGCGCGATCGCGGCATTCGTCTGTTCCAGCGTGCCGGCCTGCCGGTCATCCCGCCTGAAGAGATGACCGAAGCCGATTTCCTCGAACATATGGCAATTGACAAGAAAGTGATCGACGGTCGTTTGCGCCTGGTGCTGCTGCGCCACATGGGCGAAGCGGTGGTGACCGACGATTATCCGAAAGAGGTTCTACAGGCCACGCTGGGAGCGGACTACCGCGCCCTGGCTCAGCTTAAAGGTTAATAAGATCCCGATGACTAGTTTGCATGCCGACGAGGCTTTCCTCGGCCACTACCAGTTGAGCCACGACCCTTTCGCTCCACGGGTCCCAGGCTTCAAGTTTTTCCCGGCCCAGCGCAAACCGGTGCTGGGGCAGTTGCATCACCTGGCCCGCTACAGCCAGTTGCTGTTGGTGGTCACTGGCCCCGAGGGCAGTGGCAAGACCCTGTTGCGTCAGGCCCTGGTGGCCAGCACCAACAAGCAATCCGTTCAGAGCGTCGTGGTTTCCGCGCGCGGTGCCGGCGATGCGGCCGGCCTGTTGCGCCAAATTGCCCAGACGCTGAACGTCGCCCAGCCCGAGACCGGCGCGATTCTGGCTCAGGTGGTGCAACTCGCGCTGACCGGCCAGGAAGTCTATCTGCTGGTGGACGACGCCGAGCATCTCGACGAATCCGCGCTTGAAGCCTTGATGACCCTCGCTGCTGGCGCACCTGAAGGTCGCCCGCACGTCTTCCTGTTCGGCGAGTCGTCGCTGATCGCTCAGCTTGAGGCCTTGCATCTCGAGGAAGAGCGTTTTCACGTCATCGAACTGCAGCCCTACGCCGAAGAAGAAACCCGCGAATACCTTGAGCAGCGGCTCGAGGGTGCCGGTCGGGGTATCGAACTTTTCACCGCAGATCAGATCTCTGATATTCACGAAAGCTCCGAGGGTTGGCCTGGCACCATCAACCAGGTCGCTCGCGATGCGATGATCGAAGCCATGATAGCCAGCCGCTCAGCGGTCAAGCGTCCAAGTATGGGGTTCAATATGCCGAAGAAACACGTATTGGCGATTTCCGCCGTCGTCGTGGTCGCGGTAGCCGCCGCCTGGTTGATGCCGGGTCGCAGCAAAGCACCGACCACTGGCGCTCCTGCCAACGAACAGGCACAACTGCCGCTCGGCCAGGGCACGCCAACACCGAACAGCGGCGGTGCACCTTCCGTCGAATTCGCCGGTAACTCCCAGCCGATGCCGTTGCCGTTGGTCGGCAACTCGCAGCCGGTCATGCGCGGTCCGTTGGCCGAAGCGGCTGGCGGTATCACTGAAGGCGACGACGGCGTGCCGGTCGAAGGTTCCAGCGCCACACCGCCAACCGTGACCACGACTGCACCGCCTGCAGGCGTGCAGCCAGGCCCGGCGCCGACACCTGCCGCCAAACCGGTTCCCGCGCCAACTCAGGTCGCGACAGCCAAGCCAGTGCCGACTGCGCCTGCCGTGAAGCCTGCTCCAGTGCCGGCCAAGCCTGCTGCTGTGGCTGCCGCTGCCGCCAAACCTGCCGAGAAGCCTGTCGCCGTGGCCAAAGCCGCCGGCGGCACCTGGTACGCCGGGCAGGCTCCGGGCAATTACGTGGTGCAGATCCTCGGCACCAGCTCCGAAGCGACCGCACAAAACTTCGTCAAGGAGCAGGGCGGCGAGTACCGTTATTTCAAGAAAGTGCTTAACGGCAAACCGCTTTACGTCATCACTTACGGCAGCTTCGCCAACCGCGATGCGGCCGTAACCGCCATCAAGGCCTTGCCAGCGAAGGTTCAGGCTGGTAAACCTTGGCCTCGCTCTGTCGCCAGTGTCCAACAAGAACTGGCAACAGCTCGCTGAAGATTCGGCGGCCTTACCCAGGCCGCCTCTCCAAGCACCTCAAAATTTCTGCAAGCGCGCGCCGTCTCTTTAGATCGCGTGCCTTGTGGTGTCTGCGTCACAGTAGTCTTTGAGTCGTTGCGGTCAGAATTAAAAAAAGTTTTGACTAGCACAGCAGATCGCTTTAAACCTTTCACAAATGCGACATAGATTTGCGACAGTTCGTCGTCAAATTTGTGAGGCTAAGTGTCGGTGTGTACAATGACCTCCCTTTTGCCCCCGCAAAGCTGGCGAACGTCCGGCGCGGATGGTAAGTGGTTGAATTGAAAAGAAATTTGCCTCGACAAGAGGCAGCCTGGTGAGAAAGTGTCTATGAAAGCAGGTCTGTACCAACCAGATGAATTCAAGGATAACTGCGGTTTCGGCCTGATAGCCCATATGCAGGGCGAGCCCAGTCATACCCTTTTGCAAACGGCCATCGAGGCCCTGACCTGCATGACCCACCGCGGTGGGATTAATGCCGACGGCAAGACCGGTGACGGTTGCGGTCTGCTGATTCAAAAGCCGGACGTGTTCCTGCGAGCCATCGCCCAGGAAACCTTTGGCGTCGAAATGCCCAAGCAATATGCCGTGGGCATGGTCTTCTTCAACCAGGACCCGGTGAAAGCCGAAGCCGCTCGCGAGAACATGAACCGCGAGATCCTGGCCGCTGGCCTGCAACTGATCGGCTGGCGCAAAGTGCCGATCGACACCAGCGTCCTCGGCCGCCTGGCGCTCGAGCGCCTGCCGCAGATCGAACAGGTGTACATCGGCGGTGAAGGCCTGAGCGATCAGGACATGGCGATCAAGCTGTTCACCTCCCGTCGTCGTTCGTCCGTGGCCAACGCCGCCGACACCGATCACTACATCTGCAGCTTTTCGCACAAGACCATCATTTATAAAGGCCTGATGATGCCGGCGGATTTGACCGCCTTCTATCCAGACCTGAGCGATGAGCGCCTGCAAACCTCGATTTGCGTGTTCCACCAGCGCTTCTCGACCAACACCCTGCCGAAATGGCCGCTGGCCCAACCGTTCCGCTTCCTGGCGCACAACGGCGAAATCAACACCATCACCGGCAACCGCAACTGGGCTGTGGCCCGTCGCACCAAGTTCACCAACGACTTGATGGACCTGGAAGAACTCGGCCCGCTGGTCAACCGTGTCGGCTCCGACTCCTCCAGCATGGACAACATGCTCGAGCTGATGGTCACCGGTGGCATCGACCTGTTCCGTGGCGTGCGAATGATCATTCCGCCTGCGTGGCAGAACGTCGAGACCATGGACCCGGACCTGCGGGCGTTCTACGAATACAACTCGATGCACATGGAGCCGTGGGACGGCCCGGCCGGCGTGGTAATGACCGACGGTCGTTACGCGGTGTGCCTGCTCGACCGTAACGGTCTGCGCCCGGCGCGTTGGGTCACCACCAAGAACGGCTTCATCACCCTGGCTTCGGAAATCGGTGTCTGGAACTACCAGCCTGAAGATGTGATCGCCAAGGGCCGTGTCGGCCCGGGCCAGATCTTTGCCGTGGACACCGAAACCGGTCAGATCCTCGACACCGACGCCATCGACAACCGCTTGAAGTCCCGTCATCCGTATAAGCAATGGCTGCGCAAGAATGCCCTGCGCATTCAGGCGACCATGGAAGACAATGACCACGGTTCGGCGTTCTACGACGTCGATCAGCTCAAGCAGTACATGAAGATGTATCAGGTCACGTTCGAAGAGCGCGACCAGGTGCTGCGTCCGCTCGGCGAGCAAGGCTACGAAGCCGTGGGCTCGATGGGCGACGATACGCCGATGGCCGTGCTGTCCCAACGCGTGCGCACCCCGTACGACTATTTCCGCCAGCAGTTCGCGCAGGTCACCAACCCGCCGATCGACCCGCTGCGTGAAGCCATCGTCATGTCGCTGGAGATCTGCCTCGGTGCCGAGCGCAACATCTTCCAGGAGTCGCCGGAACACGCCTCGCGCGTGATCCTCAGCTCGCCGGTCATTTCCCCGGCCAAGTGGCGTTCACTGATGAACCTCGATCGCCCTGGCTTCGAGCGCGCGATCATCGACCTGAACTACGACGAAAGCGTCGGCCTCGAAGCGGCCATCCGCAACGTCGCCGATCAGGCTGAAGAAGCCGTGCGCGCCGGTCGTACCCAGGTTGTGCTGAGCGACCGTCATATCGGCCCGGGCAAATTGCCGATCCACGCTTCGCTGGCCACCGGCGCGGTGCACCACCGCCTGACCGAGAAAGGCCTGCGTTGCGACTCCAACATCCTCGTGGAAACCGCCACCGCTCGCGACCCGCATCACTTTGCGGTGTTGATCGGTTTCGGAGCTTCGGCGGTCTATCCGTTCCTGGCCTACGAAGTGCTGGGCGACCTGATCCGTACCGGTGAAGTGCTGGGCGACCTCTATGAGGTGTTCAAGAACTACCGCAAAGGCATCACCAAGGGCCTGCTCAAGATCCTGTCGAAGATGGGCATCTCGACCATTACTTCGTACCGCGGTGCGCAGTTGTTCGAAGCCATCGGCCTGTCCGAGGAAGTCTGCAACCTGAGCTTCAAGGGCGTGCCAAGCCGCATCAAGGGCGCGCGTTTCGTCGACATCGAAGCCGAGCAGAAAGCACTCGCCGCCGAAGCCTGGAGCCCGCGCAAGCCGATCCAGCAGGGCGGTCTGCTGAAATTCGTCCACGGTGGCGAATATCACGCGTACAACCCGGACGTGGTCAACACGTTGCAAGCTGCCGTGCAGCAGGGTGACTACAGCAAGTTCAAGGAATACACGTCGCTGGTGGACAACCGCCCAGTGTCGATGATCCGCGACCTGCTTAAAGTCAAAACCCTCGATACGCCGCTGGACATCAGCGAGATCGAACCGCTGGAATCGGTGCTCAAGCGCTTCGACTCCGCGGGCATCTCCCTCGGTGCCTTGTCGCCGGAAGCTCACGAAGCCCTGGCTGAAGCCATGAACCGCCTCGGTGCGCGTTCCAACTCCGGCGAAGGCGGCGAAGACCCGGCGCGCTACGGCACTATCAAGAGCTCGAAAATCAAGCAGGTCGCCACTGGCCGTTTCGGTGTGACCCCGGAATACCTGGTCAACGCCGAAGTGCTGCAGATCAAGGTTGCCCAGGGCGCCAAGCCCGGCGAAGGTGGTCAACTGCCAGGCGGCAAGGTCAACGGTCTGATCGCCAAGCTGCGTTACGCAGTGCCGGGCGTGACCCTGATTTCGCCACCGCCGCACCACGACATCTATTCGATTGAAGACTTGTCGCAGCTGATCTTTGACTTGAAACAAGTCAACCCGAAGGCGCTGGTCTCGGTGAAGCTGGTGGCGGAAGCGGGCGTCGGCACCATTGCTGCCGGTGTGGCCAAGGCCTACGCGGACTTGATCACCATCTCCGGCTACGACGGTGGCACCGGTGCATCGCCGCTGACCTCGATCAAATACGCGGGCGCTCCGTGGGAACTCGGCCTGGCCGAAACCCACCAGACCCTGCGCGGCAACGACCTGCGCGGCAAAGTCCGGGTGCAGACCGACGGTGGCCTGAAAACCGGCCTCGACGTGATCAAGGCTGCCATCCTCGGCGCCGAAAGCTTTGGCTTCGGTACCGCGCCAATGATCGCGCTGGGCTGCAAATACCTGCGTATCTGCCACCTGAACAACTGCGCCACCGGCGTCGCGACTCAGAACGAGAAGCTGCGCAAGGATCACTACATCGGGACCGTCGACATGGTGGTGAACTTCTTCACCTACGTCGCCGAAGAAACCCGTGAGTGGCTCGCCAAACTGGGCGTGCGCTCCCTCGAAGAGCTGATCGGTCGTACCGATCTGCTGGACGTTCTCGAAGGGCAGACCGCCAAGCAGCAACACCTGGACCTGACGCCGTTGCTCGGTAGCGATCACATCCCGGCAGACAAGCCTCAATTCTGCCAGGTAGACCGCAACCCGCCGTTCGACAAAGGCCTGCTGGCCGAGAAAATGGTCGACATGGCCACCTCGGCCATCAACGACTTGAGCGGTGCCGAGTTCGCGCTGGATATCTGCAACTGCGACCGTTCGATCGGTGCGCGGATCTCCGGTGAAATCGCGCGCAAGCACGGTAACCAGGGCATGGCGAAAGCGCCGATCACCTTCCGCTTCAAAGGGACGGCCGGTCAGAGCTTCGGTGTGTGGAACGCCGGCGGCCTGAACATGTACCTCGAAGGCGACGCCAACGACTACGTCGGCAAGGGCATGACCGGTGGCAAACTGGTCATCGTTCCGCCAAAGGGCAGCGTCTACAAGACGCAAGACAGTGCCATCATCGGCAACACCTGCCTCTACGGCGCCACGGGCGGCAAGCTGTTCGCCGCCGGCACCGCGGGCGAGCGTTTTGCCGTGCGTAACTCCGGTGCCCACACCGTGGTGGAAGGCACTGGCGATCACTGCTGCGAGTACATGACCGGTGGTTTCGTCTGCGTCCTGGGCAAGACCGGTTACAACTTCGGCTCAGGCATGACCGGCGGTTTCGCCTACGTGCTCGACCAGGACAACACCTTCGTTGACCGGGTCAACCACGAACTGGTGGAAATCCAGCGGATCAGCGGCGAAGCGATGGAAGCCTATCGCAGCCACCTGCAGAACGTGCTGAACGAGTACGTCGAGGAAACCGACAGCGAGTGGGGTCGTGAACTCGCCGAGAACCTCGATGACTACTTGCGTCGTTTCTGGCTGGTCAAGCCCAAGGCTGCCAACCTGAAATCGCTGCTTTCCAGCACCCGTGCCAACCCGCAGTGATATGCGCCTGAAGAGTTTGATGAGGTTTTAACAATGGCTGAACGTCTGAATAACGACTTCCAGTTCATCGATGTCGGGCGCAAAGATCCGAAGAAGAAACTGTTGCGTCAACGCAAGAAAGAGTTCGTGGAGATCTACGAACCCTTCAAACCCCAGCATTCGGCCGATCAGGCCCACCGCTGCCTGGGTTGCGGTAACCCGTACTGCGAATGGAAGTGCCCGGTGCACAACTTCATTCCGAACTGGCTGAAGCTGGTGGCCGAGGGCAACATCCTCCAGGCCGCCGAGCTGTCGCACCAGACCAACACCCTGCCGGAAGTCTGCGGCCGCGTGTGCCCGCAAGACCGTCTGTGCGAGGGTGCGTGCACCCTCAACGACGGCTTCGGCGCGGTGACCATCGGTTCGGTCGAGAAATACATCACCGACACCGCGTTCGCCATGGGCTGGCGCCCGGACATGTCCAAGGTCAAGCCGACCGGCAAGCGTGTCGCGGTAATCGGCGCGGGTCCTGCTGGCCTGGGCTGCGCCGACGTGCTGGTGCGTGGCGGCGTGACCCCGGTGGTGTTCGACAAGAACCCGGAAATCGGCGGTCTTCTGACCTTTGGTATCCCGGAGTTCAAGCTGGAAAAGACCGTGCTGAGCAATCGCCGCGAAGTCTTCACCGGCATGGGCATCGAGTTCCGCCTGAACACCGAAGTGGGCAAGGACGTGACCATCGAGCAGCTGCTCGAAGAATACGATGCCGTGTTCATGGGCATGGGCACCTACACCTACATGAAGGGCGGCTTTGCCGGTGAGGACCTGCCGGGCGTGCATGACGCGCTGGACTTCCTGATCGCCAACGTCAACCGCAACCTGGGCTTTGAAAAGTCGCCGGAAGATTTCGTCGACATGAAAGGCAAGAAGGTTGTGGTGCTGGGTGGTGGCGACACGGCGATGGACTGCAACCGTACGTCGATTCGCCAGGGCGCCAAGTCGGTGACCTGTGCGTACCGTCGCGACGAAGCGAACATGCCGGGCTCGCGTAAAGAGGTGAAGAACGCCAAGGAAGAAGGCGTGAAATTCCTCTACAACCGCCAGCCGATTGCGATTGTGGGTGAAGACCGTGTCGAAGGCGTGAAGGTGGTCGAGACCCGTCTCGGCGAACCGGACGCCCGTGGCCGTCGCAGCCCTGAGCCGATCCCGGGCTCCGAAGAGATCATCCCTGCGGATGCCGTGGTCATCGCCTTCGGTTTCCGTCCGAGCCCGGCGTCGTGGTTCGAACAGTTCGAGATCCAGACCGACAGCCAAGGCCGCGTTGTGGCCCCGGAACAAGGTCAATACAAGCACCAGACCAGCAACCCGAAAATCTTCGCCGGTGGCGACATGGTTCGCGGTTCTGACCTGGTGGTGACGGCGATCTTCGAAGGCCGCAATGCCGCCGAAGGGATCCTGGATTACCTGGGCGTCTAAACCCGGTTCGACACTGCACTGCAATACCTGTGGGAGCTGGCCTGCCGGCGATAGCATCACCTCGGTCTACCTGACCAACCGAGGTGCCTGCATCGCCGGCAGGCCAGCTTCCACAGTGTTTTGTGCTGCTGCAAACCGCGACAAATTGACCCGATAGACAAAAGGTGCGGCGCTTGCCGTGCCTTTTGCGTCGCGCTCTGAGAAAATGCCCGCACTTTTTTTCCGGATGCCGACATGACTGCCCTGAAGAACGACCGTTTCCTTCGCGCCCTGCTCAAGCAACCCGTAGACGTCACCCCCGTGTGGATGATGCGTCAGGCCGGTCGCTACCTGCCTGAATACCGCGCCAGCCGCGCCAAGGCAGGCGACTTCATGAGCCTGTGCATGAACCCGGCGTTCGCGTGCGAAGTCACGATGCAGCCGCTCGATCGCTACCCGCAACTGGACGCGGCGATCCTCTTCTCAGACATCCTCACCATTCCCGATGCCATGGGCCAAGGCCTGTACTTCGAAACCGGTGAAGGCCCGCGCTTCAAGAAAGTCGTCAGCACGATGGCGGATATCGAAGCCCTGCCGATTCCTGATCCGCACAAAGACCTCGGCTACGTCATGGACGCGGTCAGCACCATCCGCCGTGAGCTCAACGGTCGCGTGCCGCTGATCGGCTTCTCCGGCAGCCCATGGACCTTGGCCACTTACATGGTCGAAGGCGGCTCGTCGAAAGACTTCCGCAAGACCAAGGCCATGCTCTACGACAACCCGCAAGCCATGCACCTGTTGCTGGACAAGCTCGCGCAGTCGGTGACGTCCTACCTCAATGGTCAGATCATGGCCGGCGCGCAAGCGGTACAGATTTTCGACACCTGGGGCGGCAACCTCTCGGCGGCGGCGTATCAGGAGTTCTCCCTGGCCTACATGCGCAAAATCGTCAGCGGCCTGATCCGCGAGCACGAAGGCCGCAAGGTTCCGGTCATCCTGTTTACCAAGAACGGCGGCCTGTGGCTGGAAAGCATCGCCGATGCCGGCGCTGATGCGCTGGGCCTGGACTGGACGTGCGACATCGGCAATGCCCGCGCTCGCGTGGGCGACAAAGTCGCGCTGCAAGGCAACATGGACCCGACCGTGCTTTACGCCAAGCCGGAAGCCATTCGTACCGAAGTCGGTCGCATCCTGGCCAGCTACGGCAAAGGCAGTGGCCACGTGTTCAACCTCGGCCATGGCATCACGCCAGAAGTCGATCCGGAACACGCGGGTGCATTCCTGCGCGCGGTGCATGAGCTGTCGGCGCAGTATCACGAGTGATCAGCCCCCCATAAAAAACGCCCGGCAAATGCCGGGCGTTTTTGTATGTCGAAGATCCCTGTAGGAGCGAGCTTGCTCGCGAAAAACGTTAACGATAAAGCGGGTTGCCTGACGAACCAAGGCGCTCTGACGCTCATCGCGAGCACGCTTGCGCCTACAAGGTGTGGCCACCCAGCGGCGGCAACTTCGCCAGCTTCAACGCCACCAACAGCGCGATCACCAGTAACGCGCCAATGAACAACCCGATCCCGTTCCAGCCGCCCAGGTGCCAGAAATAACCGCCTGCGGTACCGGCGATGCTGCCACCGGCGTAATAACAGAACAGGTACAACGAAGACGCCTGCCCCTTGGCCTTGATCGCCCGACGGCCGATCCAGCTGCTGGCCACCGAATGCGCACCAAAGAAACCAAAGGTGAACACCAGCATGCCGAAGATCACCAGCGGCAGTGGCGTGAACATCGTCAGGGCAAGGCCGGCAAGCATCAGCGCGATGGTGCTCCAGAGCACTTTGCGACGACCGAGCTTGTCGGCCAAAGAGCCAATCTTCGCCGAGCTGTAGATCCCCGACAGATACACCACCGACAGCAACCCGACGAACACCTGATCCATGTGATACGGCGCGGCCAGCAGGCGATAGCCGATGTAGTTGAACAGGGTGACGAACGCGCCCATCAGCACGAATGCTTCAAGGAACAGCAGCGGTAATCCGGCGTCGCGAAAGTGCATGGTGAAGCCATCGAGCAAGCTGCGCGGATGCAGCGAGCGGGCGCGGAAGTTGCGCGATTCGGGAAGGATTTTCCAGAACACCGCCGCCGCGATCATGGCCAGGCCGCCAATCACGAGCATTGCAGTGTGCCAACTGACGAAGTCGATCAGGACGCCCGTAATCAAGCGTCCGCTCATCCCGCCGATCGCGTTGCCACCGATGTACAGGCCCATCGCCAGGCCGATGTGTTGCGGGTGAATCTCTTCGCTCAGATATGTCATGGCGACCGCCGCCAAACCGCTCAATGACAACCCGATCAACGCACGCATGACCAGCACGCCGTGCCAGCTCGGCATCATCGCACTGGCCATGGTGCACAGGGCTGCGGCAAACAGTGCCGCCACCATCACTGGTTTGCGTCCGATGCGATCAGAGATCGGGCCGGTGATCAGCAGGCCAATGGCGAGCATGCCAGTGGCCACCGAGAGGATCAGGCTGCTCTGGGCCGCGTTGATGGAATATTCGTGGGACAGCAGCGGCATCATCGGCTGCACGCAATAGAGCAGGGCGAACGTCGCGAAGCCGCCGCAGAACAGCGCCAGCACCGTGCGCATGAAGGCTGGAGTGCCTTTTTCGATGTAGATCTCTTTCAGCTCAACGACGGCATCTTCCAGTGCGGCGGGAGAAACTTCATGGTTGAGTGGAGCGACAGCAGTTTTCACGGTGGACCTCGGAGGAGCGCAGCCGGTCAGGCAATGAAAAAAGCATATAGCTGGCTAATGATTCAATCCAATATATTGTTCGACCTGTTTGATAGGTTTTGCGACCTAATGGAGTTTTCATGGAATTGCGTCATCTGCGTTACTTCATCGCCGTCGCCGAAGAACTGCACTTCGGCCGCGCCGCACAGGTACTGGGCATCTCTCAACCACCGCTGAGCCAGCAGATTCAGGCGCTGGAACAGGAAGTCGGCGCACGATTGTTCGAGCGTACCAATCGTCGGGTCGAGCTCAGCGAAGCCGGTCGCCTGTTTCTGCAAGAGGCGCGATTGGCGCTGGCGCAGGTCGACAAAGCGGCGGATGTCGCACGGCGGGCGCAACTCGGCGAACTGGGCGAACTGAAAATCGGCTTCACATCGTCGGCGCCGTTCAACTCGACCATTCCCCAGGCGATTTTCTCGTTTCGCCAGCGCTTCCCGGCGGTGCATTTGAATCTGCGGGAGATGAGCAGTACCCAGGTGGCGGATGCACTGGTGGACGAGTCGATCGAAGTCGGGATCATGCGCCCGCTCGGATTGCCGGATTCCCTCAGCGTGGTGGAGCTGATGCGCGAGCCGCTGGTCGCGGTGCTTAGTTCCAAGCACCCGTTGGTGAAGAACAGTGAGGCGGGATTATTCCTGTCAGCCCTGGCCCTGGAACCATTCGTATTTTTTCCTCGCAGTTACGGCAGCGGTTTGTATGCGCAGTTGCTCAGCCTGGCCCGGGACGCAGGCTTCAGCCCGCACTTCGCTCAGGAAGCGGGCGAGGCGATGACCATCATCGGGTTGGTGGCGGCGGGGTTGGGCGTGTCGGTGTTGCCGGCGTCTTACCAGCGGATGCGCATTGATGGCGTGGTCTACCGGCCGCTGCTCGATCCTGCGGCGGTTTCGGCCGTGTGGCTGGTGCAGCGCAAGGATCAGAAATCGCCGATGGCCAAGGCGTTTGTGGAGTTGTTGACGCGCAAGGTTGAGCCGCTGAAAGCGTGACTGCTGCGCAGTCAATCGCGAGCAGGCTCACTCCCACAGGGGTTTGCGGTTTGAACAAGATTGTTGTTCCACCACCGATCCACTGTAGGAGCGAGCCTGCTCGCGATGGGCTAAAGAACGCCGCGGTTTTTCAGGCAGCCCGCGCCTACAAGATCAGAAGCTTCGCCACTGTTTGTGGGACTTTTCTGAAGTGCTTCCGGCAGGCTACAGCTCCTTGCGGCATTGCCTACAACTAACCCAGAATCCGCCGGCTTGTGCGCTTGGAGGGGCATCGCTAACTTGAATCGGGTCACTGATTGTCAGTGATCGGGTTTAGTAGCCCGTATCGAAGTAAAGCGCATTTGCGCTCCTGATAGGCAGGTATGTGTCCATACCTGCCCTTGACGGTAGCTGTGCGCAGGGCACCTTCGGGTGCGCCGGTTTGCGCTTCGTCCGGTCTACTAACCTGCGTACGGCTGCCACCCTTCTTTCAGGAAGCTGAATCATGACCCATACGCCAAACCCAGATGCGCCCTGCCACACCAGCCCGATCTTCCTCATCGCCCCCGACATCGACAACCACACCCTGCTGGAATACGCCTGCGTATCCCTGGCTTCGGCGAAGGTCATGGCGAGTGATTTCGCCAGAGATTTGAACGGGCCGCAGGGGCATGCATTGTTGGGGATTCAGCAGTCGATCATGCTCGGAGAGCTGGCGGTGAATCGGGTGCTGGATAATCTAGATCCACCGTAAGTCCTTGTAGGAGCGAGCTTGCTCGCGAAAAACGTCCGGGCAACGCGTTCATGCAGGCAACCCGCGTTACCGTTGACGTCCATCGTCGGAACGCCGCCCGGAGCTAGCTCGCTCCTACATTACGATTACGACCAGCGCTTAAAGATCAGCGATGTATTCACCCCGCCAAACGCGAAGTTGTTGTTCATCACGTACTGATTGCTCATCTGCCGAAACTCGCCGCGCAGGTAGTCGAGCTTGCCGCAATGCGGGTCGACTTCGTCGAGGTTGAAGGTGTGGGCGTAGAGGTCGCGGTTCATCATTTCGATGCTGAACCAGGACTCCAGCGCGCCGCAGGCGCCGAGGGTGTGGCCGAGGAAGCTTTTCTGCGAACTGATCGGCATGTGCTCGCCGAACAGGCTGCTGGTCGCCAGTGTTTCGGCAACGTCGCCTTGTTCGGTCGCGGTGCCGTGGCCGTTGACGTAACCGATGTCTGACGGCTGCAAGCCGGCGTCTTCCAGCGCCAGTTCCATCGCCCGGCGCATGGTGACCTGCTCGGGACGGGTGGTGTGCTGGCCGTCGGCGTTGCTGCCGAAACCGACGAGTTCGGCATGGATGCGAGCGCCGCGCGCCAGGGCGTGCTCGAGTTCTTCGAGGACCAGCATGCCGCCGCCTTCGCCGATCACCAGGCCATCGCGGCCCTTGTCATACGGGCGCGGGGTGGTTTGCGGTGCGTCGTTTTTCAGGCTGGTGGCGTAGAGCGCGTCGAAGACCATGGCCTCGGTCGGGCACAGTTCTTCGGCACCGCCAGCGAGCATCAAGGGCAAGCGGCCGAACTTGATGGCTTCGTAGGCATAGCCAATGCCCTGGCTGCCGCTGGTGCAGGCGCTGGAAGTCGGGATCAGCCGGCCCGTCAGGCCGAAGAAAATGCTGATATTCGCCGCCGTGGTGTGGGGCATCATGCGCACGTAGGAGTTGGCGTTCAGGCCTTCGGCGACCGAGTTGAGCAGCATGTTGCCGAATGCCTTGATCTCGTCGGTGCTGCCGGTCGATGAGCCGCACGCAACACCCATGCGCCCGTCCTTGATCGACGGATCACCCAACAAACCAGCGTCGGCCAAAGCCTGCTCCGCCGCACCAACGGCCAGGCGCGAAACCCGCCCCATGCTGCGCAGTTGCTTGCGGGTCCAGTGGCTCGGCACTTTGAAATCATCGATGGGCCCGGCCAGGCGCGTGTTGAGTTCGGTAAAACGATCCCACTCGTCCATCCGGCGGATGCCGCTGCGGTTGGCTGCGAAGTTGCCGGCGATGGTTGCCCAATCGCTGCCAAGTGAAGTGATGCCGGCCATGCCGGTGACGACGACGCGCTTCATCAGCACAGGCCTCCGTTGACGGCCAGAACCTGCCGGGTGATGTACGACGCTTCCGCCGACATCAGGAAATTCACCGCGCCAGCCACCTCTTCCGGGGTGCCCATGCGTTGTGCGGGGATCATTTTCATCAGTTCTTCCACCGGCACGTTTTCGTCGAGCATGGCTGTGTCGATCAGGCCGGGTGCGACACAGTTGACGGTAATTTTGCGCTTGCCCAACTCGATGGCCAGCGCCTTCGCGGCGCCAATCAAACCGGCCTTGGAAGCGCTGTAATTAACCTGGCCACGGTTCCCGATCAAACCGGAAACCGAAGTGATGCACACAATTCGCCCCGCTGCGCGCCGACGAATCATCGGCATCATCACCGGATGCAGCACGTTGTAGAAACCGTCGAGGTTGGTGCGCATCACGACATCCCAATCATCCTCGCTCAGGGCCGGAAAAGCACCGTCACGCGTCAGGCCGGCGTTCAACACCACGCCGTAATAGGCGCCGTGTGCTTCCACGTCGGCTTCGAGAATGGCTTTGCAGCTGGCGCGGTCGGAAACGTCGAATTGCAGGACGCGCGCGTTGCGGCCCAAGGCTTCGACCTCGGCCTTCACCGCGACGGCCTCCGCCAGACCGCTGCGGCAATGCAGCACGATGTCATGCCCGGCCTGGGCCAGGCGCAACGCGATGGCGCGACCGATGCCGCGGCTGGAACCGGTGACCAGTACGGATTCAGTCATGACTGGACTCCTTCGGGTTCATGAAGATATTGAGCAGCCTGAGGCGGACGGAACACGTTCAGACGAGCGGTCGCGTGAATGCCGGGGGCGTTGATGTGGCATTCGAACACGCCCATGCCGTTGTCGTCTTCCAGCGAGCGCGTGCCGTGGATGGTCAGCTCGGTGCCGGCGGGGAAATGCTCGACGTTGCATTCGAATTTGCGGCTGCCGAGCAGGAAGCCCAGCTCCACGGCATCGCCCCGTTGGCGCGCATGGCAGCCGGCGAATGCAGCGACACTCTGGGCCATCAGTTCGATACCGACCCAGGCCGGCAGGCTGCCGTCGGGGCGGCTGAACAGGCCATCGGGCCTGACGGTGAGGCGGGTGTGAATTTGCTCTTCATCGAACGACAGGATCTGTTCGATGAGGATCATGTCGCCAGCGTGGGGCAGCAACTCGGCGAGCGGCCAGTCAATCATGGTGCGTCTCCGATAATCAGGCTGACGTTGTTGCCACCGAAGGCAAAGGAATTGCTCATCAGGTAGCGAGGTGCAATGGACGCCAGACGATCGGCCGGGGTCACCCATTTCAAGGCGGGCAACTCGGGATCTGGTTGCCCGTCCCAGACGTGGGGCGGTAACGCATGGTCTTGATTGTCGGCGCTCAGGCTCAACCAGCAGAACGCCGCTTCGAGCGCGCCGGCGGCGCCGAGGGTGTGGCCGGTCATCGGCTTGGTCGACGAGCACGGCACGCCTTGGGTAAACAGCGTGTCGACGGCCAGGCTTTCCATGGCGTCGTTGTGTTGCGTGGCCGTGCCGTGCAAATTCAGGTAGCTGATCTGCCCGGGTTGCAGCTGCGCGCGGCTCAACGCCTTGCGCATCGCTTGCAAGGCTCCTCGGCCGGTCGGTTCCGGCGCGGAAATATGGTGCGCATCCGAGCTGGCGCCGCTGCCCAGCAGGGCAATGGACTGGCCGTCATTGGCTTTTTTGCTCATCAGGAACAGCGCCGCCGCTTCGCCGATGTTGATGCCGTTGCGGTTCAACGAGAACGGGTTGCAGCGGTCTTGCGAGACGGCTTCCAGCGCCGAGAAGCCGTTGAGGGTCAGTTTGCACAGGCTGTCGACCCCACCGCACAGCACGGCATCGCACACACCCAGGTTCAGCAGGCGCTGGGCACTCATCAACGCCCGGGCGCTGGAGGTGCACGCGGTGGAAATCACGTAGGCCGGGCCGCTCAATTGCAGCCAGTCGGCGAGAAAGTTCGCCGGTGCGCCGAGTTCTTGCTGCTCGTAGTTGTACTCGGCAGGGAACTCACCTTCGCGGATGTAATGAGCCAGCCCGCGACTGGCTTCATCGATGCCCGACGTGCTCGTGCCCAATACCACGCCGATGCGGTCGCGGCCGTAAGTCGCAATGGCCTGATCGATGTCGTTGCGAATCTGCAGCGCGGCTTCCAGCAACAATTGATTATTGCGACTGCCTTGTTCTTTCAGTTCTGCTGGAATCGGCGCCAACTCACCCTGGACTGCGGCCACCGGCAGCGACCGTTCAGCCACCCAGCCCGCTTCGCTGCGCAGGCCGGAGCAATCGCCGGCAAACAGGTTGCGTGCGACTTCGTGCTTGTCACGGCCCAGGGCGCAGATCACCCCGAGGGCATTGAGGTAGGCCGTCATGGTGCGTCCCCGCTCAGTGGCGTGACCTGGTATTTCGGACCTTTGGGCAGATTCAATTCAAAGCTCAACGGTTGTGAATAACGGACATCCCAGTGCGTTGGCAAGGAGCGCTGCGCGCCATGTTGCCAGGCCTCGGGATAGTTGCCCGGCAACTCGTCCTTCGGCGTCATTGCAAACAGCAGCGCCGCGAACAGCTCCCGGGCCTCGGGATTCGGTGGCAGCAAGCCGTCGGCCTGCCAGTGGCCATCGATGAGTTTCTGGCGAGCCTGAGGAATGCCCAGCAGATCCATCATCGACCAGCGAATGGCCGGGCCTTCACGCTGGATCACCAGCACCCAGTCCAGGCGCTGATCCGCTTGCAGGCGCTGAATGTGCAATTGCAGCGGCAGTGCCAGCGTCGGGGTTTGCGCCGGCAGCGGCGCCTGGCTGGCGCAGGCGCTCAGCAGCAGGGCGCAGCCCAGCAGCAACAATCGCAAAATGTTTGCAGTCCTTGTGGGAGCGAGCCTGCTCGCGATGGCGTCGTCACCTCCTGCACTTTTGCTGACTGACACACCGCCATCGCGAGCAGGCTCGCTTCCACAGGTTCGAATTGCACTTTGCATTACGCGGCACCTTCAAACGGTTTGCGCGCCACCACGTTGACCAGGGTTTCTTCCCGCTGGCCAAAGGGTTTTGGCTGGCGCAGGCCCATGCGTTCGAGCAGGCCGAAATCCTTGGCGCGGCTCCACCACAGGTAGGGATAAGACACATTCTGCGGCCCGAATTCAAAACCCTGCCGACGAATCATCTCCAGGTACCCGGCGGCACTCTTTTGCACGTGCATCGGGTGGCGGAACAACCAGCGAATCACCCACGTATCAATGTAAGCCTCGGTGGATTCGGCGAACAGCAGATAACCGCCCGGCTTGAGCACGCGGAAGAACTCGGCCAAGGCCTTTTCCTGCTCTACCAGATGATGGAAGGTCTGGTGACAGAACAACAAATCGACACTGGCATCCGGCACGGCCAGGGTGGCGCAGTCGCTACCGATCAACTCCACGTCCATGCCTTGGCGCGCGGATTCTTCAGCGCTCATGTCCAGGCTGTGCGGGTCGGCGTCGACCCCGATCAAGCGCTGCGGCGCGAAGGTCTGGCGCAGGTACTGGAACGATTTGCCCTGGCCACACCCCGCATCCAGCAACACCGGATGGCTGGGCAACGGCTCGCTGAACAGGCCTCGCAGGTCATCAATCGCCACGCGAAGCACGTGGTGCTGCCAGGTGCGGCTGCGCAGGAACCACAAGCCGAAACGGGTTTCTTCGACGTAGTTGTCGCTCAGGTAGCTCATAGGGCCGTCCTTGCACAGAGTTCCGACAGCATCCGCAGCCGGCGTTTGGGTTCGGCGACGAACGGATTGCGTTCGTCCCAGGCATAACCGGCGAGGATCGAACTGATCATGCGACGGATGTCCGGTGAGCTGTCCGGGTGGTAAATCACGTCCTGAAACGTCCCGGCGTACCAGCCTTCGACGTAGCAACGGAAGGTGTCGACGCCACGCTTGAGCGGCTCGGCGAACTCGGTTTGCCAGTCGACGCGTTCGCCTTGCAACTGGCGGTGCAGCACGGCGGCGGCCATGCTCGCGGAACGCATGGCGATGGTCACGCCGGAAGAGAACACCGGGTCGAGAAATTCCGCCGCGTTACCCAGCAACGCAAAACCCGGTCCGTGCAGGGTTTTGACGTTTGCCGAATAGCCGCCGATGGTTCGCGCTGGCGTGTCCCACACAGCGTTGTTCAGTACGCCGGACAGGCTTGGAGTGTCCGCGATGAAACCGCGCAGGCAGTCGTCGAGATTGTCGCTGCGCCCTTCGAAGTGTTCGGCGGCTGCGACCACTCCCACCGAACAGCGGCCATTGCTGAACGGGATGGTCCAGAACCAGATATCGCGCTGGGTCGGATGGGTGGTGACGAGGATCTTCGTGCGGTCGAAACTCGGGTTGTCGATGTGGTCTTCGACGTGCGTGAACACCGCCTGACGCAGCGGAAAATTCGACGGCGCTTCAAGGTCCAGCAAGCGCGGCAGAACCCGGCCATAACCGCTGGCATCGAGCATGAAATCCGCTTCGATGCGGTATTCGCTGCCGTCCTCGCGGAGCACGCCGAGTTGCGGCTTCGCCAGGTCGACATCGACGCTGACGATGGTTTCGCCGTAGCGGACGTCCACACCTTGCAGGGCGGCCTGATCCGCCAGCAGCTTGTCGAAATCGGCACGCTGGACCTGGAACGTGGTCGGCTTGCCCTGGCTGAACGTATCGCCGAAATCGAACGCGCTGTAGTGCTCGCCCCACGCGAATGCGGCGCCGGTTTTCAGCTGGAAACCGGCGGCATTCACCGCTTCCAGCATGCCGGCTTCTTCGACGAAATCCAGGCAGTGCGCCAACAGGCTTTCACCGATGGAAAACCGTGGGAAATGCTGGCGCTCGATCATCAGCACGTCGTGACCCTTGCGCTTGAGCAGCGCGGCGGCGATGGCGCCCGAGGGCCCCGCGCCGATGATGACGACCTGGCGACGTTCCATTTCAACGGTTGGCATGGGGGCTCCTTGCCGGGACGGCAGCTTTCAGGGGGATGCGGTGCATGCCGGCCAGTGCCGGCAGCAGTGTCGCGATCAGGCCCATCAGCATCAGCGCAAAGTACAGCGCCGGGCTGATGAGTTGTTGTTGCAGCAGCAGGTTGAGAAACACGATCTCACTCAAGCCGCGAATGTTCAGCAAGACACTTTCGCGCCAGCGACTGGCGCCTTCAAACGAAGCACCGGCCCAACCCAGGCCCAGCCAGTTGCCCAGCAGCTTGCTGGCAATCGGCAACAGCAACAGGGCGCCGAGTTGCACTCCGCTGAGGCTGTCCATGGCGCTATGGACGTTGATCTGCACGATCCCGAACGTGAGGATCAGCGGGATGGCTATGTAAGTCTGCAAACGACTCATCCAGATGGCCGGCAACGGCAGCACCAGCGGCGCTTTCAGCGCGGCCATGATCAGCACATAACCAATGCCGAAAATCAGCGCGTTGAGTTTGTAGTGTTCGGCGACGACCAGCAGGGCGAAGAAACACAGGCTGTAGAGCCACGTTTGCCGCAAGCCGAGCAACCGCAGCAGCACGGGCAGACAGGCGCCCGCCAATGGCAGCAGCAGGCTGCTCAGGTGCAAGGTCCCTTGGGCGATGGCGAACAGCGTCCAGCAGGTGAGATCGATGAGGATCGCAGTCTGAACCAGTCGCCGGGTGGCGGCGTGCGGGTAATTGATGTGCCGCAAGTACAGGTACAACACCGGAATCGCCGTGATGGCGAACAGCAAACCGACGGCCAGCGAACTGAGCCATGGCTGTGGCGGCAACAGCCAGATCGCCGTGACCAGGCCGCAGGTGAACGGAATGCAGAAACTCGGCAGGGCGATTTTCAGGCTCTGGCGGTCGAGTTTCAGGTCAATCACATCGCTGAGGATGTAGCCGAGCAGCAGGGCGAAACTCAAGCTGTAGAGGTTTTTCAGCCAGATCGGCGACACCAGCGTCACACCGCTCAATTGCCAACCGGGCTCGATCCAGAAATACATCAACAACGGCAAACCGACCGTCGCCAGCAGCAACTGGCTGACAATCGGAATCAAACCGAAATGACGACCCACGCCAGTGGCCACGGCGAACAACGCCAGGGCCATGGCCCAAAACAGCAGGATCATCATGCGGCCTGCTCCGCCACAGGCACCGGGTGGACGCGTCGTCCGGCCCACGGCGCGAGCATGAAGCTGAAGGCCAGGCCCAGGCTCACCGACAACCCGAAGTTGCTCACGGCCGGCGTACTCGACACCGCCAGCAAGCCGAACGACAGCCAGGTGGTCAGCGCCGCCAACAAGGTGCCCAGCAGGCTCACGGCGGCGCCACCCAACTGTTCGCGCATGAGGATCGCGTAGTCGACGCTGATCGCCGTCACCAGCAGCAGGCCGAACAGGCTGAACAGGGTCAGCGGTTGGCCGAGCCAGCCGAGACTTGCCAGGCTGCACAGCGCGGCGAGCAACGGCAGGGCAACGATGCGCAAGGCGCCGCCGAGGCCGAACGGCAGGATCAGCACCAGCACGATCAGCACGCAGGAGGCGAGTTTCAATTCAGCGGCGCTGATCTGGGTCGCGGCAAACACCGTGTTCAATTCACCCAGACGATCGACCAGTTCCACGCCCGGCAAATCCAGTGCCTGAACTTGCAGCAGCGCAGGATTGTTCAGGCCTTGCAGGCTGACCATCGCGGCCACGCCGTCCTCGGTCGGGCCCAGCCACAACGGGCGATAGGGTTCCGCCAAGGGGCCGGCCAGCGCCGCGTCGATGTCCTCGACTGGCAGCGCCTGGAGCTTCGCCAGTTCGGTTTGCAGCGCCTCGACCGGCACGCCGACCTCGAGCAGCGGTTGCCAGAAGCCTGGTAGTTTGCTCAGCGCGTCACGCACCTGGCGTTGTTCGCTGGGTTGGCTGAGCAGTTGATTCAGCGACAGGTAGCCCTGGAGTTTGTCCAGGCTGACCAACTGATCCAGGCGTTCGCTCAACGCACTCTGGCGCTCCAGCAATTCCTGCTGGTTGCTCGCCCGTACCAGGAAAAACTGGCTGGTGGGCTGAAAGCCGGTGATGCGCGCGATGGTCCGGGCTTCGTCGGTCAGCTGTTGCGGTGTGCCGATCCACTGGCGGATGTCGTTCTTGCTGTCGAGCTGCAGCAGACCGCCGGCACAGAAGGCGATCAGCAGGGCCAACAGCGTCGGAGTGCCCACGTATTTGAGCAGCGTTTCACGCAGATTCACCAGGCACTCGCAGACGCGCAGCGGCCACTGCGCAGGACGCAAATCCGCGCCCTTGAGCAACGCCGGCAGCAGGCACACGGCGGACAGGTAGGCGCCGAGCAGGCCGGCCGCAGAGAACACGGCAATCTGGGTCAGCGCCGGGAACGGCGTCCAGGCCAGGGCCAGGTAACCGATGCAACTGGTGATCAGGCTCAGCGTCAGGCCCGGCAATGTCAGGCGCAGCGCCGGCCAACTGTGCCAGGGTTTCAGGCTCCAGCTCTTGGACAAATAATGCAGCGGGTAATCGACCGCGACGCCGATCAGGCTGGAGCCGAGCACCAGGGTCATCACATGCATACGGCCGAACAGCGCCACGCAAGCCACTGCGCCAAACAGCATGCCCACCAGCACCGGGACAAACGCCAGCAATACCCGCAAACGGCGGAAGGCCAGCAACAGCAGCAACAGAATCCCGAGGGTGGCACCGCCACCGACCCAGATGATTTCCCGCGTGGCTTGTTTCTGCCCGTTGGCCGCGTACAGCAAACCGCTGGCGGCCAGCAGTTGCACGTCTGCCCTGGCCGCCTCTTCGCGGCTGTGCTGGAGCAAATCTGCCACTTGCATCGGCAGGTTCATGTCGAAGGCGTTGCCGGTCGTTCGGGCCCGCAACAACACCCAGCTCTTGCCATCCGCATCGGCGACCAATGCGCCGCTGCCGATGTCCAGTTGTACCGAACCGTGTTGTGGCTGGCTGTTCTGGATTCGCCCGGTCAGGCCGAGCCAGTCCTCCTGGCTCGGCACCAGGCTGAAACCGGTGAAGGGGTCGAACAGGGCTTGCACCCGTTGCTGGATAAACGCGTCGGGGTGTTCGATCAGTTGTTGCCGGTCGGCCGCCGACAGCATCGCCAGCCGGCCTTGGAGTAATTGGGTACGCAGCGCTGGCAGGTCGGCCTGCAAGGTCCACTGGACCTTTTCGAACAAGCCGCTGGCCTGCCACTGCTCGCCCAGTTTTTGCGCCATGGTCACGGCTTGCTGACGATCGGTGTGGCCGACCAACACCAGCATTTCGCGGTTCAACGGTTCTTGCATGCGCTGTTCAGCGCGCAGTTCCAGCGCGTCCGGCGCCGTGCCGGGCACCAGTTCCATGAGGTTGGCCGACAGCGGCGCGCCATCACGCCATTGCCAACCGGCGAGCGCGAGCACCGCCAGCAGCAGGATCAGGAACAGCCGTGGAAGACTCCGTTCACTCGGCAAAGTCATGTTGCTCCGGGTCGCTCAACGGTTGTGCGCTGGTGCTGTCCTGCATTCGCAACAAGGTGCTGTCACCCTGGGTTTCCAGCAGCTCGATGGTTTGCACCAACTCGCCACCGGTGATGTTGATTTGATTGAACACCTGCTTCAGCAGCAGCGAACGCGGGACCAGGGTCAGCTTCCAGTTCTGGGCATCGCCGCTCAGCGACAGTTCGAAGTCCCGTTGCAGCCCGCTGCTGTCGCCCTGGAGCACGGCCAGAAACAAGCGGTTCTGCTCAGCGCCGGCGCTTTTGCCAGGCAGCATCTGCCAGCCGTTGGCATCACGCCGGGTAATGCCTTGGGTCGTGATGCGGTAATCCTGTTTCAGCGGGGTTTTCAGCAACCACAGCAGGCCGTGGTTTTTGGCGAGCACGAACGTGCCCTTGCTGGTCAGCGGCTGGGGCAGGGCGCGCAGGTGTTTTTCCTGGATGAAATTGCCGTGGATCACATCGGGTTTGGCCAACTGATCGCTGAGCTGTTGCAGATCGAATGCCTGCGCCAACCCCGGAATCCCCAGCAACACACAGAACACTGTAGGAGCGAGCTTGCTCGCGAAAAACCTGAGAACGCCGCGGGGTGTCAGGTGCCCAGTGTCATTGTTTGCGACCATCGCGAGCGAGCTCGCTCCTACAGGGGAGCGGGGGTGGCGGAAAATCATGGCAGGGCCCTCTCGACCGCATCAGTGAAGACCTTCGGCGAGGCCAACTGCATCTCGCGGTTGCTCATGTCGACCGCGACCTGAACCGAGCAGGCGCGGGTCAACCGTTCGCCGGTTTCCAGATCGCTGATCAGGTAACTGATTTTCAGACGATTCTCCCATTCCACCAGATTGGCCCGCACATTCAGCTTCTGCCCGAACACCGCGCCGCGCACGTAACGCAGCTGCAAGTCGATCACCGGCCAGGCGTAACCCGACTCGACCATCGCCGTGTAGTTGTGGCCGATCTTGTCCAGCAGCGCGCAGCGGGCCACTTCCAGGTATTTGATGTAGTGGCCGTGCCAGACGACGTTCATGGTGTCGACGTCAAAGAACGGCACGAGGATTTCCGTATCGGTGTGAAGCACTCCCTTGCTACGCATGCAGCCTCCAGTGTTGCTCGGCGATACGGGACAGGCACAGGCGCAATTCGCCTTCCAGCGCGCGGTCTTCGATGACCGGCGGGAAGTCCTTGGCCAGCTCGATGTGCATGGCGGCGAGGGCGGGCGGCAACGGGCGCGCGTCTTCGGCTTTGCTGCGCAGCCAGACGCCCTGGTTAGCGGCAAGCAAGGTCGCGGCGGCGACCTGCTCAGTCAGCTCCAACACGCGGATCGCATCGCGGGCGGCGATGGTGCCCATGCTCACCTTGTCCTGGTTGTGGCATTCGGTGGAGCGCGAGAACACGCTGGCCGGCATGGTGTTTTTCAGCGCTTCGGCGGTCCAGGCGCTGGTGCCGATCTGCACCGCCTTGAAGCCGTGATTGAGCATCGAGCGATCAGCGCTGGCGCCAGACAAATTGCTCGGCAAGCCGTGGTTGTAACGCTCGTCCACCAGCAATGCCAGTTGCCGGTCCAGCAGGTCGGCCACGTTGGCCACCAGGTTTTTCAGGCTGTCCATGGCGAAGGCAATGTGGCCGCCGTAGAAGTGCCCGCCGTGCAGCACGCGCTCGGCTTCGGCGTCGATGATCGGGTTGTCGTTGGCGCTGTTGAGTTCGATCTCGATGAACGAGCGCAGCCAGTTCAGGCTGTCGGCCAGCACGCCGAGCACGTGCGGCGCGCAACGCAGGGAATAGCGATCCTGCAGGCGATGCAGCGGAGCAGTCGGGGCGTCGATGGCCAGGTCCTTGCGCAGCCACGCGGCGACTTGCATCTGCCCTGGGTGCGGTTTGGCGGCGAACAGGCGCTCGTCGAAGTGTTCCGGGTTGCCCTGCAACGCGACCACGTTCAGCGCGGTGATGCGGGTGGCCAGTTGCAGCAGGTAATCGGCGCGGGCGTAGGCCAGGCAGGCGAGGCCGGTCATCACGGCGGTGCCGTTCATCAGTGCCAGGGCTTCCTTGGGACGCAGCACCAACGGCTGCCAACCGAGCTCGCGGTGCACATCGGCGGCCTGGCGGCGTTCGCCACGGAACATCACTTCGCGCTCGCCGGACAAGGTCGCCGCCACGTAAGACAGCGGCGTCAGATCGCCGCTGGCGCCCACCGAACCTTCTTCCGGAATCAACGGCAGAATGTCGTGTTCGAGGAACGCTTGCAGGCGTTCCAGCAGTTCCACGCGCACCCCGGACACGCCGTGGCACAACGACTGCAAACGCGCCGCCAACACGGCGCGGGTGGCCTGGGCGTCCAGCAGTTTGCCCAGGCCGCAACCGTGAAAGGTGTATAGATGACGGGGCAGCGCCTCGACGTGATGCAGCGGCACCGCGACCACGCACGAGTCGCCATAACCGGTGGTCACGCCGTAGATCACGCCTTCCTTGTCCAGCAGCGAGTCGAGGAAACGCGCGCCCTTGGCGATGCGCTCGCGGTAAGCGGGGTCGCTCTGCAATTGCGTCGGCACCTGACGGTTGGCCAGGGCCAGCACGTCTTCGATGCGCAAAGGGAGTTCGCCGAAGGTTACCGGCTCAAGCGTTGGCGTCGTCATCGGTCTTCCAGAAAGGGTAAAAGTTGAACCATTGTTGAGGCGCTTCGAGGCAATAGTGACCCAAGCGTTCAGCGTAGCGGGAGGCCCACTGATGAATGACCTGCTCGCGGTCGCTGCGTTTCCAGGTGATGGCGTCGGCGAACGGTTCAATGGTCAGTCGATAGTCACCGTCGGGCTTTTTCAGGCACAGCAGCAGATTGATCGGGCATTTCAGCAGGCCGGCCAGCAGCCACGGGCCTTGCGGGAATTTTGCCGGGTGACCGAGGAAATCCACGGTCACGCTGCGCCCGCCATGCAGCGGCACACGGTCGCCGGCAATCGCCAGCCACTCGCCGCGCTCCAGGCGTTCGTGCAGTTGCAGCATGATCACCGGGTCCAGCTCGCTGACTTGAATCAGACGCAGGTTGGTCGCGCCGGCTTCGCCGAGCAAGCGGTTGAACTGCTCGGCGTGCTTGGTGTGCACCAGCACGTTCATCGTGACCTTTTCACCGATCTCCGCCAGCGCGCGGCAGACTTCAAGGTTGCCCAGGTGCGCACCCACCAGCATTTGCCCGCGCGTGCCGCGCAGTTGATTGCGTAGCAGCGCCGGGTCGATGATTTCGATCTGCTCGATGCTCAGCTTGCCGTTCCACACATCCAGCTTGTCGAGCATGGAATCGGCGAAGGCCATGAACTGACCGAACACCCGCCACTGGGTCGGGCGCAATTCGCTGCGGCCACTCCAGTCGGCGAGGCGCTGTTGATATTGCCAGGCGCTCAGGCGGGCGCGGCGACCGAACAGGAAAAAGTACAGAACGATGCCGTACAGAATCGGGCTTAGCAGCCGGCGACCGAGGACCTTGGCGCCGAACGCGGTGAGTTTCATCAGCCAGAAGCTGCCGCGCTCCTGGCGGTCGGCCCAGTGTTCCTTGTCTGCGTTGATGCTCATGCCCGCCACCGTCGCCAGAGAATCACCGGAGCCCGCAGCAACATGCCGAAGAACAGCCGGGTGTGCATGCTCGAAATCAGCACGTTGTCGTGGAACATCCGGAAGTGCGAGACACCATCCAGCGGGTAATGAACCTTGGTGGGCAGCCACTGCATCGGCATGTTGCGCCAGGCCAGGCGCACCAGAATGTCCGAGTCGAAATCCATGCGTTTGCCCACCTTGGCCGAGTCGATCAGCGCCAGGGTCGGGGGTAATGGATAAACGCGGAAGCCACACATGGAATCGCGAATCTGCAACGAAAGGGTGTTGATCCACACCATGACATGCGTCAGATAGCGGGCGTACAAACGACCTTTCGGCACACTGTCGTCGTATTGCGGATAGCCGCAAATCACCGCTCGTGGGTGGGCGCGGGATTGCTCAATGAAAGTCGCGACGTCTTGCAGGTCGTGCTGGCCGTCGGCGTCCACCTGCAGGGCATGGCTGAACCCCAGGCGGTAGGCTTCGCGCAAACCGGTCATGACCGCGCCGCCCTTGCCCTGATTGGTGTCCAGCCGGATCAGATTGACCATTTCGCGTCGGGCCAGTTGGTCGAGCACCCTGGCGCACGCGGGGCTGCTGGCGTCGTCCACCAAAATGCACGGCAGGCCGCAGGCGATCAGCGCATCGACCACGGTGGTGATCGCGGTTTCGTGGTTATAGACGGGGACGATGGCGCAGGGGTTATGCATGATCTGAAACCTCAGCAAAGCCCTTGTGGCGAGGGATCTTGCTCCCGCTGGGTTGCGAAGCGGCCCCAAAACCATTCGGCGCCGATTTCATGGCGAGTGCTTCGCACTCGAACGGGAGCAAGCTCCCTCGCCACAATAGGGTTCCACTCCAAAGGTCACGCATCGACTGTCGCCTCCAGCAAAACCCGCCCGCTGGAGCAGGTGGCGGTCTCGTTGCGATAGGCGAAGTACAACTTGCTGCGCACCGGATCGAAACGCAGGTGCAGCTGGATTTCATCGCCCGGACGCACCAGTTGCTGGAACTTCAGCACTTCCATGCCGGCGAATGTCGGCGGCAGGTTCATCAATTGCTGACCGAGGTTCAGCGCCCAGTCCACCTGGACCACACCGGGTAATACCGGGGTCTGTGGGAAATGGCCGCTGAAGTAGGCAAGGTCGGGCGGCACCGCCAGTTGCAGGCTCCACTCGCCGTCGACTTCAACCTGTTCCAGCACCTGCGGCGCTTTGGGGCGGGGCGCCAGCAACAACGCTTCGACTTCAGCCTGGGGCAGTTTGCCTTGGGCATTCAGCGGCAGTTGCCGCAACAGGCGCCAGCGTCGTGGCAGGGCCAGGGCCTCGCAATGCTGGCTCAGGTGCTGACGCAATGCCTCGGTGAGGGAGCGTCGGCCCTGATTGCGCAAGGCATGCAGGCCTGACTCGCTCAACACCAGCAGGGCGCCCAGCGACGCGCGGTTTTCCTGGACCACCCCAAGGCGCGCTTCGGCGACCCAGTCGTGGTCCATCAACGCCTTTTCCAGCATCGGCAGTGAAATACGTTTCTCTTCCAGTTTGACGATCCGGTCCAGCCGCCCAAGCAGTTCGAAGCGGCCATCGGCGGTGATTCGCGCTGCATCGGCGGTGTGTTCGATGTGGCCCGGCGGCAAGTACGGCGAGGCGATCAGCAGTGCGCCGTCGCTGTCCTGACTCAACGTGACGTCGGCAAACGGCTGCCAGAGTTCGTGACCCTGACGCCAGGCAATGCCGCCGGTTTCCGAGCTGCCGAGAATTTCCGTCGGCCATTGTTGCAGGCGCTCGTGCAGGCTTTTTGCGGCCTCGGCTGGCAGGGCGCCGCCGGAGGAAAACACCCGCCGCACCGCGCTCAGGGCCGGCCAGTCGAGGTTGTCGCCCATGCGTTTGAGCAGCGCCGGGCTGGCGACCCAGGCAAATGCCGGGTGTTCGCGGCTGGCGCGCTGCAAGTCTTCGGGGAAGGCCAGTTGCTTGCGCACGAACGAGCGCCCGGCGCACAACGGCCACAGCACCCGAAACAGCAGGCCATAAATGTGTTGAGTGGCGACGCTGCCGATCAGGCAGGCCTCGCCCAGGTCCGCGCCCCAGAGTTGTTCCAGCGCTTCGACTTCATTGGCCAATTGCCGCAGGGTTTTGTCAATCCGCTTGGGTTCGCCACTGGAGCCGGACGTGCACAGGCTGAGCTGGCAGCGGTCCAGGTCCAGCGCGGCGGCGCTCAGAGGCGCGTGCCGAAAATCGCTCAAGTGCGCGTCGTCCGCCTGATCGGTCAGCCACAGGTCGACGTCGCGGGCCCAGCGCTGGCGAGTCTGGGCCTGCAGATCGGAAGGCAGCAGCACGCTGACCCCGGCACGCCAGGCGCCGAGCAGCGCAATCGCCAGGTCGGCAGCGTCTTCCAGGTGCAGGGCAATGCGCCGCACGCCCTGGACTTGCAGGCCGGCCGCCAGGCTCAAGGCCTGTTCGCACAGTTGCGCGTGATTCAGCGCTGGTTCGGCCGTCACGGCGCGCTCCGGTTGAGCCTTGAGCAACAATTGCTCAAGTTTTATCCAATTCATGGGTGGCCTCGTACCCGTTGTCGTATCAGCCATTCAATGGCAAACATCAGGCCGATCAATCCATAGGAGATCAGGCCGGTGTACAACATCCACCAACTCAGCGGCGCCCACAGTGTCAGGACGGCCGCGCACAAACCGTTGCAGAGAAAAAACACGCTCCAGGCCATGGTGACCCGGCGGGTATAGCGAATGGCCTTGGCCGGCAAGTGCGGTTCGCGCAGGCGGGCCAGGCGTTCGACCATCGGTGGACCGTACCTCAAGCTCAGCCCGAACAACGCCAGCATGAATCCGCTGATCAATACCGGGTACCAGCGCAGCAGGGCCGGGCTGTCGAACACGGCAAGCAACAGGCAAAACATGATGGCGACGGTGGCCATCCACCGGCTGCCCGGTCGCCGCACGCCCGTGAGCGCGCGGGCCAGCCACAGACTGCCCAGCAACAGACCGAACTGCCACGGAGCGAAATGTTCCATGCCGAAATACACCGCGAAGGGGTACAGCAGGCCTGCCAGCAGCAGGCCAAGGCCAATCAGTCGGCTCATGCGGCCGGTTGAACCAGTCGATAGACCGCCTCGACCACGTCGCTGACAGTGCGCACCGATTTGAATTCTTCGGCGGCGATCTTCTTGCCAGTCTGGCGTTTGATGTGATCGATCAGGTCGACCGCGTCGATGCTGTCGATTTCCAGGTCCTGGTACAGGTTGGATTCGAGGCTCACGCGCTCGGGCTCCAGCTCGAAGAGTTCGACCAGAGCATCGCGCAGGGTGTTGTAAATGTCGTCACGAGTTTGCATGGTCCGGTCTCAAGCTGCCTGTTTTGCGGTGACGAACGCCGCAAGGCTCGCCACGTTGCTGAAGTGATTGCGGGTGTCCTTGGCGTCGGCGTCGATTTTGATGCCGTACTTTTTCTGGATCGCCAGGCCGAGTTCCAGTGCGTCAACCGAGTCCAGGCCCAGGCCTTCGCCAAACAGCGTCTGGTTATCGCCGATGTCTTCGGCATTGATGTCTTCAAGGCCGAGGGCGTCGATGATCAGCAGTTTTATCTCACGGTGCAGATCGCTCATCTTCGGCGAGCTCCTTAATAAAGTAGTGATGCAGGTAATCATTGAGCTTGCGCGAGGCTTGAGGTGCGGGGCCTTGCGCAGCGAAAGTCTGTGGGTCTATATCGGCCCCGACACGGAAACTGAAGTGAACGCGACGATTCGGGATCCGATACCAGGGTTCGGCTTTGGTGAGCGTGGTCGGGCTGACCTTGATGATCACCGGGGTGAGGATTTTCGCACCCCGCAGCGCAATCGCTGCAGCCCCCCGATGAAAGGCCGGCGGCTGGCCGGGCTGGGTGCGCGTGCCTTCGGGAAAAATGATCAGGGTCTGGCCGCTTTTCAGCGCATCGGCTGCGGCGTCGAGCATGTCCATGCTGCCGTCGTTGCTGATGTAGTCGGTGCGGCGCAGCGGGCCACGGGTAAAAGGGTTTTGCCAAAGGCTTTGCTTGACCACGCAATTGGCGTGGCGCACCAGCCCGATCAGGAACACCACATCAATCAGCGACGGGTGATTGGCGATGATCATCTGACCCGGGCGACCGAGTTTCTCCGCGCCCTGAATGTCGTAGGTCAGCACCCCGGTGCGGGCCATGAACCGGACAAAAAACCAGAACAGCCGAGCGACCGTATGCCGTGCCCGCTGCCGATGTGTCTGGGCATCGCCCGGCAGGCAACTGAGCAGCGGGAACACCAGCAATCGCAGGCACAGCCCTCCCAGCCCGAAGAGGGTGAAACTTGCGGCAGTCGCCAGCAGACGCCAGTAATAGGCGTCGCGGTGTTTAGCAGTTACGGGTTGCGTTGCCAGGTCCATACACGATTTTTCCAGGCATGTTGGCAGGTAGTCTGCTGGCCGAGCAAAGCACGCACCAGGTTCAGGGCGTGGGGCCAGTGGCTGTTGGACAACTCATCCGACGCACTGTTCAGGGACAACTGCCAGTCGTTGCCGGGGGTCAGCAACAGGCCAACTGCGTAGGGGAACGGCACATCGTCAATCCAGGTCGAGTAGGCCTCGGGGGGGTGCTCTTCGGTGACCACCAGCAGCACGGCGGGCGCGCCTTCCTCAAGCAGCGCCGCGGCCTCTAGCATGCCGTGTTCAAGGCCATCGCCGGCGGCGGCGAGGGCCGTCATTTCGCTGGTTTCACCGCGCATGATCGACCACAGGCCGATAATCGCGTTATGCACCGACAGGCTGAACTGGGTTGGCGACAACGGCTGATCGGTGGCCAGATCGCTGAGAATGTCGAACGTGCGCGGGGTTTCCCCGTGGCGCGAAATAAAGACCAGCGGTAGGTCCTGTCGACCATCGGCCAAGGGCCAGCCAACGCTGAACGCCATTCGCGCCAGACGGCTGAGGCGCCGGCGCTGCATGGCCGGCAGGAACGACACGTCGGGGGCGGCATCGCTGCTGGCAAGCACGACCGGTTGTCGGCTCCAGGCCTGCCAATCGTCCACGCTTTCGAGCCCAGGGGCCCAAGCGCGCCATTGGGCGATGTTGAAGTTGATCACAGACATTCATCCCGCCCCTGCGGGCTTCCTTGACGCGAAGAGTCGTAAACGGCGACAGACCTTACGTGGCGGTTAACGCCGAGTGGCGCGCATTATCCCGTTGCATTGGGCGTGTAGCAAATACTGGTTACATTTTGCTCACTATAAATGTACCGGCTGGTTCGCGAGAAGCTGTCGCATGGCCAGCATCGAAAACGTGAGGGTAGTGCTAGCGAAGCCGAGCGGTAGACCACTACACTCGGTCATTCTTTGATACATGGAGTGTTTGACATGCGGCGCGTGGTCTTCAATCAGAAAGGTGGTGTAGGCAAGTCCAGTATTGCCTGCAATTTGGCAGCGGTCAGCGCCAGCGAGGGTTATCGCACCTTATTGGTGGACCTGGACGCTCAAGCCAACTCCACGCAATACCTGACGGGGCTCACCGGTGACGACATCCCGATGGGGATCGCCGATTTTTTCAAGCAGACCCTGTCTTCCGGGCCGTTCTCCAAGAAAAACCAGGTCGATATCTACGAAACGCCGTTCGACAACCTCCATGTCATCACCGCCACCGCCGAGCTGGCCGACCTGCAGCCCAAGCTCGAGGCGAAACACAAGATCAACAAACTGCGCAAATTGCTCGATGAACTGGCGGAAGATTACGACCGGATCTATCTGGATACGCCGCCAGCATTGAACTTCTATGCGGTATCGGCGTTGATTGCCGCTGATCGTGTGTTGATTCCCTTCGATTGCGACAGCTTCTCCCGCCAGGCGCTCTATGGCCTGCTGGCAGAAATCGAAGAATTGAAGGAAGACCACAACGAAGGGCTGGAAGTCGAAGGCATTGTGGTCAACCAGTTCCAGGCCCGCGCCAGCCTGCCCCAGCAAATGCTCGACGAACTGATCGCAGAAGGGCTTCCGGTCCTGCCGGTGTACCTGGGCAGCTCGGTGCGCATGCGCGAATCCCATCAGGCCAATACGCCGCTGATCCACCTCGATCCACGGCACAAACTGACCCAACAATTCGTCGACCTGCATAACCTGCTGGAAAACGCCTAGCAGAGTCACCGCGAATCAATTGTAGGAGCGAGCCTGCTCGCGATAGCAGTGGGACAGTCAATGTAGATGTGACTGACACACCGCTATCGCGAGCAGGCTCGCTCCTACATTGCTTTTGTGGTGGCTCAAATACCCTGGCTACGCAACCAGCTCATCAACTGCGGCAACGGGAAAGCCCCGCTCTGGCGCGCCACTTCCCGGCCGTTCTTGAACAGAATCAAGCTCGGAATCGAGCGAATCCCCAGCTGCGCCGACAACTGCTGGTTCGCCTCGCTGTCCAGCTTGGCCAGCCTGCATTTCCCCGCCAGCTGGCCGGCTGCCTGCTCAAACACCGGCGCAAACGACTTGCACGGCCCGCACCAGTCCGCCCATACGTCCACCAGCAGTGGCAGATCGCCCTTGATCTGGCTGGCGTAATCGCCTTGTTTCAATTCGAACGGCTTGCTCAGCAAGACCTCAGCCTTGCAACGACCGCATTTCGGATGGTCGGCAAGGCGCTCGGCGGGGATGCGGTTCAGGCCATTGCAGTGGGGGCAGGGGATGAGGAGTGGGTCGGTCATGGATGCGGTCCTGTTGAGAAGCCAATCACCTCTATTTGGAGACGTTTGCTCATATTTTCAATCGTTCGATCAAGCGCAGCGAATCTACGCTGGGAGAGTGCCGACGCGCCATTTGTCGGCCTGGTGATATCGCAACTTGCGATATCGGCTCCCTATGGTTAACTCATCCATAGCAAAATGCGATAAGGACATTGCATGCGCGTTTTTTCAGAAAAACGAATTCGGGATTCGAAAGAGAAATGGCCCCATGCGGCGACGGCGCTTGATCACTGGTATCGACTGGTAAAGCGAAACAGCCCTTGCGATTTTTCGGCAATGAAATCGCTGTTTGCTGCGACCGATAAGGTTGGGGAGTTACACGTCTTCGATATCGGTGGAAACAAGCTGCGCTTGATTGCCTATGTCAGGTATCAGCATCAGAAGCTTTACATCAAGCATGTGCTGGATCATCGCGAATATGACCGAGGAAAATGGAAGGAGGGAAGAGAATGAGTGTGCTGATCAAACAGGCAGTTGAGCACTGGGAGTTTGTATCGCCATTGCTGCGCAAGCCGAAAAACGAAGACGACTATGACAGGCTGGTGCTGGCGCTCGATGAGCTGCTTGAAATGACCGGCGATGACGAGTCGCACCCACTGATGAGCCTTGTCGACATCATCGGCGACTGGATTGAGGAATGGGATCACACACATCACCCCATGGCCGAAGCCAGCGGCGTCGACGTCCTCAGCTACCTGATGCGCGAACATGGACTGACCCAGAGTGACCTGCCCGGCGTCGGCACCCAGTCCGTGGTATCCGAGATCCTGAGCGGCAAGCGTCAGCTCAACCTGCGGCAGATCCGTTGGTTGGCCGAGCGCTTCGGTACCTCAGTAGAGACCTTTATCTGACTGGTATCACGACGAACAACTTATCTCCAAATGCTTGCCCCACTCCGGCGGGCGCTCGGCGTAACGCTCCATTCCAGGCTGTTCCTCAAATGGCTTGCTGAGCACCGCATGCAACCGACGAACCTCTGAATAGTCGCCGCTTTCTGCCGCATCGATGGCTTTTTGCGCCAGGTAGTTACGCAGGATGTACAGCGGGTTGACCGCATGCATCCGTTGGCGGCGCTGGGTCTGATCAAGTTCACCTTCGCGGGTGACCCGGGCGATGTACCGCTCGGCCCAGGCATCGAAGCCCTTGATGTCGACGAAGTCGTCGCGCAAGCGGGCGACGGCCTGCTCGGGTGATTCTTCCCCAAGGCGGCGGAAGAACAGGCTGTAATCGACGCCGCTGTTCTGCATCAATTGCAGCAGCTGTTCCAGCAGTGTCTGGTCGTCGTCCTCGGCGGTCGTGAGGCCGAGGCGGCGGCGCATCAGGTCGAGGTAATGCGCCTGGTACAGCGGCAGGTACAGACCGAGGGTCTCGCGCAGGGCTTCGACGCTGATGAACGGCGTCAGGGCCTGGGCCAGGGCGCTGAGGTTCCACTGGCCAATCGGCACCTGATTGCTGAACGAGTAGCGGCCCTGGTCGTCGGAGTGGTTGCAGATGAAGTTGGCATCGAAGTCGTCGAGGAAGGCAAATGGGCCGAAGTCGAAGGTGATGCCCAGGATCGACATGTTGTCGGTGTTCATCACCCCATGGCAAAAACCGTAGGCCTGCCATTTGGCGATCAGCCCGGCATTGCGCTCGACGATCTCGCGGAACATCGCCAGGTACGGTTCAGGCTGCTCGAGGCATTCCGGGAAATGCATGGCCAGCACGTGCTCGCCGAGTTCTTTCTGCTTCTCGGGGCGCTTGGTGTAATAGAAATATTCGAAATGCCCGAAGCGCACATGGCTGGGCGCCAGGCGCAGGACCATGGCCGCACGCTCCTGCTTTTCGCGCCAGACCGGTGTGTCGGAGCCGATCACGCACAGCGCGCGGGTGGTCGGGATGTTCAAGGCATGCAGCGCTTCGGAGGCGAGGAACTCGCGGATCGACGAACGCAGCACCGCGCGGCCATCGCCCATGCGCGAAAAGGGCGTCTGACCGGCGCCCTTGAGGTGCAGGTCCCAATGCTCGCCGGCCTCGTTATAGACCTCACCCAGCAGCAGGCCGCGACCATCGCCCAGTTGGGGGTTGTAAGAGCCGAACTGATGACCGGAATAGACCATCGCCCGAGGCACCGCGTCGGCCCAGAGCTTGTGGCCGCTGAACAACTCGGCGAATTCGGTGGTGTCGGCCACGGCCGGGTCGAGGTCGAGCAGCGCCATGGCGGCGGGGCTCGCGACCACGAGGCGCGGGTTGTCGATGGGCTCGGGCAGCACGTGGGCGGAAAACGTATCGCCCAAGCGATCGAAGCGATTATCGAAGGTCAGTTCGTCGAGGGCTTTCACCGGCCATCTCCAGCAGAATGTCCGAGCATTCTGCTAGGGATAGGGCGGTTAGTCGAGTTTGGCGGGTGGCGGCTCTTGCGCGGGTTTGCCATCGACCAGCGGCACGATGGTTTTTGCCTCTGACTCGATCGGCACGATCTTGTACTCCTCGCCGTGCAGGTTCTTGAGGTAAACCTCCATCTGCCGGAACGAGATGTTGATGTGCTGCTTCTTGAACTCGCGGTTGATGAAGCGGTTGACCTCATCGATGACCGGGTTACGGTCACCGAGATCGCGCACATGCATGCGCAGCTCGTGATCGAGGGTGCTTTCGCCGAAGTTCAGGAAGTACACGTGCGGCTCCGGATCCTTCAGCACTCGCGGGTTATCACGCGCGGCTTTGAGCAGCAGCTCTTTGACCAGGTCCAGGTCCGAACCGTAATCGACGCCGAGCTTGAGGGTCACCCGGGTGATGGTGTCCGTCAGGGACCAGTTGATCAATTGCCCGGTGATGAACGTCTTGTTCGGGACAATGATGTCCTTGCGGTCGAAGTCGGTGATGGTGGTGGCGCGGATGCGGATCTTGCTCACCGTGCCCGACAGGTTGCCGATGGTGATCGTGTCGCCGATCCGTACCGGGCGTTCGAACAGGATCATGATGCCGGAGATGAAGTTGGCGAAGATCTCCTGCATCCCGAAACCGAGACCGACCGACAGCGCTGCCACCAGCCATTGCAACTTGTCCCAGCTCACGCCGAGGGTCGACAGGGTCGAGACAAAACCGATGCCGGCAATCGCGTAGGACAGCAACGTGGTCGTCGCATAGGCACTGCCTTGCGCCAGGTTCAGCTTGGACAACACCAACACTTCCAATAAGCCCGGCAAGTTGCGCGCGAGGGCGAAGGTGATGCCGATGATGATCAGCGCGCCGAGCATGTCGCCGATGCTGATCGGCACCATGCTCATGGTGGCGCCGGTGCCGCTGGTGTATTCGTAGAGGGTGACGTTGTCCAGGTACGAGAACACCGAGATCAGGTCGGACCAGGCCCAGTACAGCGCGGCCATGAAGCCGCCGAGCAGGGCCAGGCGAATCAGTCGCAGGGACTGTTCGTTGACCTTTTCAATGTCCAGCGTCGGCTCTTCAATCACCGCTTCGCCATCGCCGGCCTCTTTCGCGGCCTGACGCTTGGCCAGTGCGCGCTGGTACGCCAGGCGCCGGGCCGCGACGCTGAGGCCGCGCACGAAGGTGGCTTCTATCACCAGCCAGAACATCAGCAGGTACAGGGTGTTGATCAACCGGTCACTGAGTTTCAGCGCGGTGTAGTAATAGCCGAAGCACACGGCCACGAACAACGCGATGGGCAGGGCGGTGAACAGAATCCCCACGACCTTGCGGAACAGGGACGCGTTCTCGTGCGCCGGGCTGCTGATCAGCAAACGGCTGAGCAACCACGCCATCAGGGCGTAGCAGATCAATACGACCGGCATGCCCAGCACATCGTCGGCCAGCGTTGCCGGCTGCAACTCGGCCACCGCCACCACGGCCACCAGCGCCATGACCACCAGTCCGAGCCGGCGGACCCAGCCCTGCAGGAACTCGACCTGCGGTTTTTCCCAACGGAAGTGCAACTCGGCCACGCCACCCGGCGCGAGGATTCGGTACGCGGTGTAGAACACCAGCCAGGCCTGGGCCATTTGCAGGAGTGCCGCACCCATGTTGGCGTTCTGTCCGCGGGCGTCGATCTGCAGGGCCAGGCCACATAACGCCAGGCCCAGCGAGACCGGCATCGCCAGCAGGATATTGATCAGGATCGCCTGCGGCGTGTGCCACTGGCTGTCACGCTTGAAGTGGCCGATGTCCTGGTGAACCTTGTTCAGTCGGGCATACAGGCTTTTACGCCGCCACAGCAGGGCGCCGATCAACAGCACCAAGGGCAGGAACAGCAAGGGCCGCTGAATCAGGCCATCGCTCAATTCGCTGAGGCTGGACGCCCACGGCAGGGTCGTGACCTGGCGCTGCAAACGTTCCGGGACGGCACGGATCCATTCCAGGTCCAGTGGCTTGTTGCTGGGGATCCAGAACATTTGCTCATCAAGCGTCGCCCGCAGGCTTTGCGCGGTGCTGAGCAATTGCTTCTGATTGAGTTGCAGCGTGATGGATTCGTTGAGCACCGCGCTCAGTTCGCGGTTCAGTCGCTCCAGCAGATCGGCACGGGTGTTGGCCAGCTCCAGCAGGCTTTTGCGCAGCTGCGGGGTGACTTGCTCCGGAGGCTGGGTGGACAGCAAGTTGTCGACGTAGGTGGTCGGGTTGCTGAGCAATTCCCGTTGCTGGCTGACTTCAAACTGATAGAGGCGAATGTCGGCGATCTGGTCGGCGAGGTCGCGGTCCAGTCTGAGGCGCGGCAAAGCCTGTTTCTGTTTGTAGAGAATCTTCGACAGCAGCAGGCTGCCCTTGAGCACGTTGATCTGCTCGTCCAGGGCCGAATCGCTCTGGGTCACGCTGTCCAGTTGCTGCTTGGTCTGCAGGTTTTGCTGGGTAACGATGTTGAGGCGGTCGGTGCTTTTGAGCAGGTAGTCGGACAACTTCAGGTTCGCCGCGCTTTCAGTCGCCAGCAAACTGCTGCCGCCGGCCTTCTGTGCTTCGATGGACTGCTGCGTCACGGTTTCCTGGGACTGCGCCAGGCGCTTCTGGTTGATCAGGTTTTGCAGCTCCTGGATTTCCTGGTCCAGGCGATCGGATTTTTCCGAGAGCAGGTCATGCTGGCTGTTGCCCAGGTCCTGCAACTGGCTGTTGCCGGCCAGCTCCTGGCGGCGTAGCGGGATCAACGCGTTGAGCGCCGCGAGCTCGGCATTGAGCAGGTCGCGTTGCTCGCTGCTCAAAGTCTTGCCGTTATCTCTGCCGGCCTTGAGCAGGTTGTTGATCTGCTGGATGCGCGTCTGGCTGCTGGAAATTTCGGCCTGGGCGCGCTCCGGACGGGTCTGGGCGGTGATCACCAGACTGTTGGCGTCGCCCAGCGCCTTTTGCAGGTCGCTTTGCTGGGTGGAGCGCTCGGTGAGCATTTGCTCCAGTTGCTGGATCGACAGGTTGCCGTAACGCTGGGCCAAGGGCACCGTTTTCGTGGCTTTGAGCCGTGCCAGCTCGCGCTGGTTCTCGACGTTCTGCTTGGGCGCTGTGGCCAACTGCTGCTTGAGATCGGTCAGCTTCTGCTGGTAATCACGCTCGTTGTTGAGTTGCGTGAGCGTGTTTTGCAGGAGGGTTTGCAGGGCTTTCTGATCGGCCTCCGGCAGCTTGCGGTCGGCGATCTTGTCCAGGCTTGCCTGCACGGCTTCGCTGGACGGCGGCTCGGCCGCTTGCAATGTACCGACAGTAAGACTCAAGCCCAGCAGGGCCATCATGAAAAAGGTGCGCAGGGTTGACATAGGTACCGATCTGAAGCGAGACGAAGTAAGGAGTTTAGAGGAACAAGCCCGGGCCGGGGCGAGTTCCTTCGGGGAATCTGACGCCCACTTTGCCGATCTTGTTCCCTTCCATGACCGCAACAGTCCAGATGGTGTTGTTCCACTCCACCTGGTCACCGACCACTGGCGCACCGCCCACTTTATGAGCGATGAAGCGGCCAAGGGACATGTCCGGATCGATGCCTTCGGCTTGCAGTCCGTACAAGGCAGCAACCGCGGCCAGCTGGGCGTCTCCTTCGAGCACGAAGTCGCCGAAGAAGCGCAAATCGAGGCCCCGTTGCGGCGCCTGGCTGAAGAGTTTTCCGAGGGCCGCCAGGTTGTGTTCATGGCCGATCACACAGAGCAAATCGTCGACTTCGAGCACCGTACTACCCGACGGATGGAGCAGTTGCTGGCCGCGAAACAGCGCCGCGATCCGGGTACCTTCGGGCATTTTCAGCTCGCGAAGGGGCGAGCCGATGCACCATTTTTCGGCGCCCAGGCGATACACAAACAGCTCCCACTCGCTGGTGACGTGGACTTCCAGTGCTGAGCGGGAAATCGGCGCAGGCTCCGGCGGTACCGTCACTTTCAAGAGTTTGGCCACCCACGGCAGGCTTGTACCCTGCACCAGCAGTGACACCAGCACGATGAAGAACGCGAGGTTGAAATACAGCTGAGCGTTAGGCAGGCCGGCCATCAGCGGGAACACCGCAAGAATGATCGGGACCGCGCCGCGCAGGCCGACCCAGGAAATGAACGCCTTTTCACGGCCATGGAACGCCTTGAACGGCAGCAGGCCGACCAGCACCGACAGCGGCCGCGCAAACAGGATCATCCACAGCGCCAGACCCAGCGCAGGCAGAGCAATCGGTAACAAATCGTGGGGCGTGACGAGCAGGCCCAGCACAAGGAACATGCCGATTTGCGCCAGCCAGGCCATGCCGTCGAGCATGTGCAAAATGCCGTGGCGGCTGCGCACCGGGCGGTTGCCGATCACCAGGCCGCACAAATAGACCGCGAGGAAACCGCTGCCGTGCAAGGCGTTGGTCAGGGCAAACACCGCCAGGCCGCCGGCGATCACCAGGATCGGGTAGAGGCCGTTCGCCAGGTTGATGCGGTTGACCAGTTGCAACATCAGCCAGCCGCCGCCGAGACCGACGACGGCGCCGATCCCGAACTCACGCACGAAGTGCCCGAGCAGGCTCCAGTGCAAGCCGGTCTGGCCGCTGGCGAGCATGTCGATCAGGGTGACGGTGAGGAACACCGCCATCGGGTCGTTGCTGCCGGATTCGATTTCGAGGCTGGCCGTCACCCGTTCGTTCAGGCCTTTGCCGCCCAGCAGCGAGAAAACGGCCGCGGCGTCCGTGGAGCCGACGATGGCGCCGATCAGCAGGCCTTGGATGATGTTCAGGTTGAACAGCCACGCAGCGACCATGCCGGTCAGTGCGGTGGTGATCAACACGCCGACGGTGGCCAGCGACAGTGCCGGCCATAATGCCACTCGGAAACTCGCGACCCGGGTCCGCAAACCGCCGTCGAGCAGGATGACGGCGAGTGCGAGGTTGCCGACCAGATAAGCCGTCGGGTAGTTATCGAAGATAATGCCGCCGCCGTCGACACCCGCCGCCATGCCCACGGCCAGGATGATGACCAGGATCGGGATGCCGAGGCGGGACGACAGTGAGCTCACCAGAATGCTCGCACCTACCAGCAACGCGCCGATCAAGAACAGGCTGTTGATGGTCGTCGCATTCAAAGGCAGTACTCCAGGAAAACTGAGAGGCGGGCACAAACTGACCATGCAGTCTGCGTGCCAGCGATTCTAACCTGTTGAAATGTGATGCTGTCAAAAAGGTTTTGACGATGGTTGATCGCGTCCTTTCTGGAGGGCGCGGCCCTGTGGCGAGGGAGCTTGCTCCCGCTGGGTCGCGCAGCGGCCCCCAAAAGTCCCACGGTGTTCCAGAAGCAACCCGTGCGCAGGGTTTGCGGCTGCTGCGCAGCCGAGCGGGAGCAAGCTCCCTCGCCACAGGGGGGCCGGGTGTTCGTTACAGGCTAAACCGCCCAACCATCGTGTTCAGGTCCACCGCCAGGCGCGACAGCTCGTTACTCGCCGCACTCGTCTGGCTGGCCCCGGTCGCCGATTGCACCGACAAATCACGGATGTTCACCAGGTTGCGGTCCACTTCCCGCGCCACCTGCGCCTGCTCTTCTGCCGCGCTGGCGATCACCAGGTTGCGCTCGTTGATTTCGACAATCGCGCTGTTGATCGTATCCAGTGACAGGCCCGCACCGCGTGCAATGTTCAGCGTCGATTCGGCGCGTTCGGTGCTGTTGCGCATCGAATCCACCGCGTGCTCGGTGCCGCTCTGGATGCTGCCGATCATCCGCTCGATCTCGCTGGTCGATTGCTGGGTGCGATGCGCCAGCGCCCGAACTTCGTCCGCCACCACCGCAAAGCCGCGACCGGCTTCACCGGCACGGGCAGCCTCGATGGCCGCGTTCAAGGCCAGCAGGTTGGTCTGGTCCGCCAGGCCGCGGATCACATCCAGCACCTTGCCGATGTCACGGGACTCGTTGGCCAGGTCGCCAATCAGGGTCGCGGTGCTCTGCACATCAGCACTCATTCGCTCGATGGCGGTGACGGTTTCCTGCACCAGATCACGGCCATCGCCCGCCGACGTGGTGGCATTCATCGAGGCTTCGGACGTGCTGACCGCATTGCGCGCGACTTCTTCCACGGCGCTGGTCATTTCGTTGACCGCGGTGGCGGCCTGTTCGATTTCGTTGTTCTGCTGAGTCAGGCCACGGGCGCTTTCATCGGTAACGCTGTTGAGTTCTTCAGCCGCCGACGCCAGTTGCGTCGCGGAACCGGAGATCCGTTGCAGCGTGTCGCGCAGCTTGTCCTGCATTTTCGACATCGCCAGCAGCAAGCGGCCGGCTTCGTCTTCACCGTCAACGGTGATCGGGCGCGTGAGGTTGCCCTCGGCGATGGCTTCGGCAGCGTTCAGGGCGTTGGCGATCGGCTTGGTGATGCTGTTGGTCAACAGCCAGGCGAACAACAGCGTCAGGCCGGTGGCCAGTACCAGCAGCGTAATCACCAGGTTGAAGGCCGAGGAATATTGATCGGCGGCTTGCTGATTGGTGTCGTGAGTCTGTTGGGTATTGATCTCAAGCAAGCGGTTGAGAGCGGTGTTCATCGCATCGGAATTGTTCAGCAGTTCGGTGTTGAGCAAGTTGCGCAGTTCGTCGATCTGATTGTTGCGTGACAGGCTTTTCATCCGGTCTTCGATCTGGCGGTACTGCGACAACAGTTGCACATATTGATCGTAGGCCGAGCGCTCCTGCGGGCCGGCGATCAGTTTTTCGTAAGCGGCCTGGGCCGCATGAATTTGCTGGTTGCGACTCTCAAGCAGCTCCATGGTTTTTTGCTGGATATCTGGCTCGCGATTCACCAATAGACGATAGGACAGCACCCGCAGGCGCAGGGACAGCTGGGTGAATTCATCCAGCGCCTTGATGCTCGGCACACTGTTAGTGGTGATCTCCTCGGCGGCGCCGCGAATCTTGCTCATCTGGTTCAAGGCAAACACCCCCAACACCAGCATCAAACCGCCAATCAGCGCAAAACCGAGGAACGCCCGCGGTGCGATATTCATATTACGAAGGGACATGGTGTTTACCGAAAAGATGCACCGGTACGGCGCTGAGACTGACGTATGGATGACTTATCGGTCATGCGACTAAAGTCTTGAGCGCCTGCGCGAATTTGTCACAGCGACTCATACCCTGTGGCGAGGGAGCTTGCTCCCGCTGGGTCGCGTAGCGGCCCCAAAAATGGGACTGCTGCGCAGTCCAGCGGGAGCAAGCTCCCTCGCCACAAAGTGTCACGCTTTGCTGATAAGGGTTGTGCGAGGGCATTGGTTTTGACCCGTGGCGACGAAGTGCAGGAACCAGATCCGCCAATCACAGTCTTTAAAGTTCGCGAGGAAGGTCGTCCGCCAGGAAAATCAAGGCTTTGCGCCCCAATAACCCTGGCATCCATGGTGACTTTTCTTTATCGTACGCGCCCCTTGAAAATGCTCGGAAAATCAAAATGTTGGAAGCATCCCTAAGCCAATTGGAACAACTGGTCAGCGACCTGGTGCAACAGAACCAGACCCTGCTCGGCACCAACCAGACCCTGAGTGCAGAACTGGCCCAGGCCAAGGATGAAAACGAAAGCCTGCAACTGAGCCTGATGGAACAGGAAGAAAAACAGGGCGCCACAGCGGCACGCATCCAGGCCCTGGTTGAACGCGTCAGCGCCGGTCCGGTCAGCGCATGAGCGTCGGCGCCGCAGGGGTAAAAGTCGTCTCGATCCTGGGGGAGGACTATTCGATCAAGGCGCCGGCCGGGGAAGAACAAACCCTGCTGGACGCCGCATTAATGTTGAAAGCCGCTTTGGCCGAGACCAAAAGGAAGTACCCGGCGCTGATCGGTGACCGCTTGTTGGTCCTGGCCGCGATGAATCTGTGTTCCCAGCAGATCGAAATGAAAAAGCAGCACAAGCTCGAACTCGACCGTTACCAAGAGCAAGTCAGCGCCACGGTTGAAGTGATCTCCAAGACGATCAATCAGGCCTGATCGGCTTTGCGCACAACCAAAGAATAAATTGTCGGCGTAGCTGTATACGATCGGCACGGCTGTTGCAGTGTTTCAGCCTCTTATTCTTTGGGGGTGCTCCATGCAGTTCTGGCGTCGCAGTATTCAATGGCAGTTGATCTTGAGCATGGGCACTGCCCTGCTGGTCAGCGTGCTCATCGTGGTTGGCATTTATACCCTTGTGGTCAACCGCCTCGCTCAGAGCTATCTGGTCGAACAAGCGCTGCCGTCGAGCATTGAGGCGATGCGAAACGACATAGAGCGCATCCTCGTTCAACCGCTTACGGCCGCCAAGGACATCGCCAGTAACAGCATGGTCCGCGACTGGCTGGCCGGGGGCGAAGAGCCTGCCCAGGCTCCAGGGTTCGTGCAGTATCTGGAAGGCATTCGCGCAGAACATAAAGCCTTCACTGCGCTGATCATCGGGACCGCATCCAGCCACTATTTCACTGAAAAAGGCCTGGACCGGACCCTCAGCCGTTCCAATCCAAATGACGCCTGGTTTTACTCGTTCCTCGACGGCAACCAGGCGCGTACCCTCAATATCGATAACGACAAGTCCACCGGAGAATTGGCGCTTTTCATCGACTTCAAAGTCGAACAGGCCGGTGCCGGTAAAGTGGTGGGCGTTGCCGGGCTTGGCCTGAGCATGAAAGAGCTGTCGGAGCTGATCCACAACTTCAGTTTTGGAGAGCGTGGCAAGGTCTATCTCGTGCGTTCCGACGGTTTGATCCAGGTTCACCCGGAGGCACAGTTCAGCGGTAAACGTACCTTGTCCGAGCAGATTGGTGCCTCGGCAGCGCAGGCCGTCATGGGTCAAAAAACTGCCACAAATAGCAGTTTCGTGCGCGATGGCGAGGATTTTCTCGCGTTGAGCTTGCCGCTAAGGGACTTGGGCTGGACGTTGGTGGCCGAAGTGCCCCAGTCGCAGATTTTCGCCGAGGCCCGTCGTGCCATGTGGATGAGTACTGGCATCGGCCTGGCGGTGGCGCTGGTGTGCCTGTTGCTGGTGGTATTGCTGGCCCGTGGGCTGGTGCGGCCGATTCGCCAGGTAACGGCGGCGCTGGTCGCCATTGGTAGTGGCGGCGGAGATTTGACTCACAGGTTAGATTCCAGCCGCGCCGACGAGTTGGGCGACCTCGCTCGCGGGTTCAATCGGTTCCTCGACAGCCAACGCGACATGATCGGCGAAGTGCTGACCACCAGTGAGCGTTTGCGCACGGCAGTCAGCCAGGTAGCGCAGGTGGTGGATAACACCGCCGGGCGCTCCGGGCAGCAGCAGGAAATGACTGACATGGTCGCCACCGCCGTCCATGAAATGGGCCTGACCGTGCAGGAAATCGCGCGTAACGCCGGCAATGCAGCACTTGCTTCGCAAACCGCTCGCGACGAAGCGCTGCAAGCGCGGGAAGTGGTCGGCGGGTCGATCCGGCATATCGAGCGGATGTCCGACGAAATCGGCGTGGCAGCCGGCGCGGTGGGTGAGTTGGCCGATCAGGTCGCGTCCATCGATCAAGTATTGGCGGTGATTCGCGGGATCTCCGAGCAGACCAACTTGCTGGCGCTCAACGCCGCCATCGAAGCGGCGCGCGCCGGCGACATGGGGCGCGGGTTTGCCGTCGTCGCCGATGAAGTGCGGACGCTGGCGCGGCGGACCCAGTCGTCCACCGACGAAATTCAGCAGATCATCGGCAGCCTCAAACAGGGCGCCGAGAACGCGGTGTCATCCATGCATTCGGGGCAGGCGGCGACGGGTACCGGCGTTGAATCGAGCCAGCGCACGGGCGCGTCATTGACGGCAATTACCGGGCAGGTCGAGCGCATCAGCGACATGAACCACCAAGTGGCGACCGCGACGGAAGAACAATCGGCGGTGACGGAAGAGATCAACCGCAACGTGCAGGGCATTTCCGACCTCGCGCGGGCGACGGCGGGAGAGGTCAGGGCTTGTCGCGAAGACTGTCAGACGTTGCAGCGGTTGGCGGATGACCTGGCGCGGCAGATGGGCGGTTTCAAGCTGAGCTGATGGGGCGCCTGTTCGGACGCCATCGCGAGCAGGCTCGTTCCCACATTTGAGCGCGTTGTCTGGTTAAACGCGGCCCCCTGTAGGAGCGAGCTTGCTCGCGATTGGATGTCAGCAGCACCACAAGACTTAGGCTGGCCCCCTAATTTGATTTCTTGTGCCCACAAACTATGTGCACTCCAGATCAAATGTGGGAGCGAGCCTGCTCGCGATTGGATTTCAGCCGCGCTGGAAGGCTGAGATCAGAACCACTCATCCTGCATGTTCAAACACACATCATCCCGAGCCTCAAGAATCGCCAGCTCATGGTGGCAACCCGGTACTTCCCACGTCAGGAAATACCGCGCCGCCTGCAGCTTGCCTTTATAGAAGCTCACATCCGCCGCATTGCCTTTGGCCAACCCTTCTTCGGCCCGAATCGCCTGCTCCAGCCAGCGCCAGCCAATCACCGTGTGCCCGAACACCTTCAGGTACAGCGCCGAGTTGGCCAGGCTGCTATTGACCTTGCCCTGCCCCAGATCGGTCAGCAAACCAAGGGTCACCGTTTGCAAGCGCGCGACCAGTTTCTCCAGCGGTTCACGCAATGCGGTCAACGACTCGTAGGCATGGGCGCGCTCGGCGGTGTTGGCGATCAGGCGGATCAACTGCTTCAATCCCGCGCCGCCGTTCTGCGCCAGTTTGCGCCCCAGCAAATCCAGCGACTGAATGCCGTGGGTGCCTTCGTGAATCGGGTTCAGACGGTTGTCACGGTAATACTGTTCCACCGGATACTCGCGGGTGTAGCCGTGGCCGCCGAGAATCTGGATCGCCAGTTCGTTGGCCTTCAGGCAAAACTCCGACGGCCAGGATTTGACGATGGGCGTCAACAAATCCAGCAACTCATGGGCCTGCTTGCGTTCGGCCTCGGTTCCCAGCGTGGTGGTGTCATCGAACAACCGCGCGGCGTACAGCCCGAGGTCGAACGAGCCTTCGACGTAGGCCTTCTGGGTCAGCAGCATGCGTTTGACGTCGGCGTGCTGAATGATCGCCACGGGTGCGGTGTTCGGGTCTTTGCTGTCTGGCACGCGGCCCTGCGGACGTTCGCGGGCGTACTCCAGGGAATACAGGTAACCGGCGTAACCGAGCATCACCGCGCCCATGCCGACGCCGATGCGCGCCTCGTTCATCATCTGGAACATATAGCTCAAACCGTGATGCGGCTTGCCAACCAGGTAGCCGACGCACTCACCGTTATCGCCGAAATTCAGCGCAGTGGACGTGGTGCCGCGCCAACCCATCTTGTGGAACAGACCGGCCAGCAGCACGTCGTTGCGCTGGCCGAGACTGCCATCATCATTGACCAGAAACTTGGGCACGATGAACAGCGAAATACCCTTCACCCCGGCCGGCGCGTCCGGCAATTTGGCCAGCACCATGTGCACGATGTTTTCCGACAGCGGGTGATCGCCACCGGAGATGAAGATCTTGTTGCCCTTGAGTCGATAGGTGCCGTCAGACGCAGGCTCGGCGCGCGTACGAATATCCGACAGCGACGAACCGGCGTGGGGTTCGGTCAGGGCCATGGTGCCGAAGAAACGCCCGTCGATCATCGGTTGCAGGAAGCGTTGCTTCTGCTCATCGGTGCCGAAGCTTTCGATCAGGTTGGCCGCGCCCATGGTCAAAAACGGGTACGAGGTCGATGCCGCGTTGGCCGACTGGAAGTGCGCGAAGCAAGCCTGGGACAACAGCGTAGGCAGTTGCATGCCACCGGCGTCGAAACTGCGCGCGGCGTTGAGGAAACCGGCTTCAAGGAAGGCGTCCACCGCCGGCTTCACTTCCGGAATCAGAATCGCCTGGCCGTCCTCATAGCGCGGCTCGTTCTCGTCGCCCTTGCGATTGTGCGGGGCGAAGAACTTCTCGGCGATGCTGCGGGCGGTGCCGAGGGCGGCATCGAAGGTCTCGCGATTGTGCTCGGCGAAACGCTCACGCTGGGTCAGGCCCTCGGCATCGAGGACTTCATACAGCTCGAAAGCCAGATTGCGGGAACTGAGCAACGTCTCGGACATGGCGGCCTACCTTTTATTGGGATGGGCCGAGTCTAAGATGGGGAATAGAGGCTGGATAGGATGATTGATAAGGGTGATGTTGGAGCCGCGCAGAAACTTAGCAAACACCACAAACCCCTGTGGGAGCGAGCCTGCTCGCGATGGCGGCAGATCAGTCAATATTGAAGGTGACTGACAGA
>NZ_RWIN01000005.1 GCF_009761815.1 Pseudomonas sp. PB120 | reverse complement strand
GATGGCGGTGGGTCAGTCAACATCAATGTCGACTGACCCACCGCCATCGCGAGCAGGCTCGCTCCTACACTTAGTCGGTGTCGGTCAGTAGAATGGGGCTTGATCAGTTCGTCAGGCGTTTCTGGAAGAAGTAGCGCTTGTGCCCCGGCGGGTAGTCAGCGATCTGCCCCAGTTCGCTGTACCCGAGCTTCTGGTAAAACCCGGGCGCCTGGAAGTCGAAGGTGTCCAGCCAGATCCCGATGCATCCCTTCTCCCGCGCCTGCGCTTCGGCCATCTGCATCAGCTTCGAACCGATGCCCTGGCCCCGGGCCTGCTCCGGCACCGACAGCAATTCGACATACAACCATTGATAAAAAAACCGGCCGTACAGTCCGCCGAGAATATCATCGTTGTCGTCGCGGACCAGCAAGGCAATCGGCTCGGCGACAGAGGCACCGGCCTTCGACGCGTTATAGGCGCGCAACGGCAAAACCAGCGCGTGCCGCTCTTCGTCCGTGGGGTTTTGCGACTGTTCGATTCGCAGGGTCATCAGCTCAATCCTTATGGCTATGAGGGGGAAACGCCCCCAAGCCTAACGTGCGTGGCGAAAAATGTTCCAGCCCATTTGCGCGGAACCGGCGCTCGCACGCAGGTGTCTAGCCTTTACAGCGTCATTCCAGAACGCCGCCGATGAGGGCCACATTCCTTGAACATTTTCGAAGCTCTGCGAGAAAGCCATGACCGCCAACGCACCTACGCCGATGCGCTGGTCCAGACCAGCGGTGACACCCCGGAAAGGGTCGAGGCCTACAAGCAGTTGAAGTCCGAACTGCAGGCCCACGAAACCGCTGAAGAACGGTTTTTCTACATCCCGTTGATGGAATTCGATAACGGCGTCGACCTCAGCCGTCATGCGATTTCCGAACACCATGAAATGGACGAAATGATGGAAGAGCTGGACGAGACCGAGATGTCCAGTCCGTCCTGGCTGGCGACGGCCAAAAAACTGGCGGAAAAGGTGCACCACCACCTGAAGGAGGAAGAGCAGAAGTTCTTCCAGATGGCCGGAAAACTGCTCGACGACAAGCAAAAAGAGACGCTCGCGGGTCAGTACGTGAAGGAATACAAGGCTCAGCTTCCTTGAGCGGTTTTTTCGCTTATGATTCGGGCCTTCTGACGAAATAAGGATGCGGTGTCATGGCGAACACAGCCGATCGGGTCAACATCATCGATTCCCAGGTGTTGTCCCACGACTGGTACCTGCTCAAGAAAATCACGTTCGACTACCAACGCAACAATGGCGAATGGCAGCGTCAGACCAGGGAGGTCTACGATCGTGGCAATGGCGCGGCCATTTTGCTGTTCAACCGGGCACAGAAAACCGTGGTGCTGACCCGTCAGTTCCGCTTGCCGGTGTTCGTCAATGGCCATGACGGTTTGTTGATCGAAGTCGCGGCGGGGCTGCTCGAAGGCGCGGCGCCTGAAGAGCGCATTCGCGATGAAGCCGAGGAAGAGACCGGTTACCGCGTGCACCATGTGCAGAAGGTGTTCGAGGCCTACATGAGCCCGGGCTCGGTAACGGAAAAGCTGCACTTTTTCATCGCGGAATACGACGCGGCTTTAAAGGTCAGCGAAGGGGGCGGGCTCGAGGCTGAGACCGAAGAACTGGAGGTGCTGGAGTGGACCTTCGACGAAGCGCTGGGAGCGTTTTATCGCGGGGAAATCTGCGACGCGAAGACCATTATGCTGCTGCAGTATGCAGCGATGAAAAACATTTTCGCGACCTGAACCCCGCAGCGACCAGATTCCCTGTGGCGAGCGAGCTTGCTCGCGCTGGGCTGCGAAGCGGCCCCCAAAAACCTTTGAAATTCGAAGAATTGCCAGTGCTGCGCACTGGAGCGGGAGCAAGCTCCCTCGCCACAGGGGACCGGTTAGTCTGGAAATAAATCACCGGTCTTGCCGACGCCCGACCACTCGCCACCTTCCAGCGTCAGCAACAACTCCTTCGCCTCCAGCCCCCCGGCAAACCCGGTCAACTTCCCCGACGCACCAATCACCCGATGACACGGCGCAACAATCGAAATCGGATTCCTGCCATTCGCAGCGCCTACCGCCCGAACTGCGGTGGGGTTGCCGATCTGCCGGGCAATCTCGCTGTAACTGCGGGTCTCGCCAAACGGAATCGTCAACAGAGCCGCCCAGACCTTCTTCTGAAAATCGGTACCGGAAAACTCCAGGTCCAGCTCGAAACAATCACGCGTTCCGGCGAAGTACTCCTGCAACTGCTGCGCGGCACGCACGAGGATCGGATTGTCGGGATCTTCGGTCATCGGCCCCAGTCGCACCCGGTTCGGTTTGTCGTTTTCCCAGAGGATGGCCGCCAGTCGCGCGCCGTTCGCCACCAGCTTCAGCTCGCCCACCGGTGAGCAGAGGACGGTGTAGGTAAAAGGCATGCCGGCGAACTCCGCAGAAGGGCTGAATGAGGCCAGCATACTGCCTCGACGGGGAGGCGCAATACGCAATCCCGACCATACTGCGTACTGCTCTTGATGCGTTTTCCTACTTAAAAAGAAGAAGAGACCGACTCATGAAGTACGAAATTTTTGCCAAATCGCTGATTGCGACCTCATTGGCGCTCAGCTGCCTCAGCACCTACGCGGCCTCCGTGGCACCGGTCGCCGCCGAAAACGGCATGGTAGTCACGGCCCAGCACCTGGCCAGCCATGTGGGCGTCGATGTCCTGAAAAACGGTGGCAACGCCGTCGATGCCGCTGTCGCGGTGGGTTATGCGCTGGCGGTGGTGTACCCCGCGGCGGGCAACCTGGGGGGTGGTGGTTTCATGACCATCCAGCTGGCCGACGGGCGTAAAACCTTCCTCGACTTCCGCGAAAAAGCGCCGCTGGCCGCCACCGCAAACATGTATCTGGACAAGGAGGGCAATGTCGTTCCGGATCTGAGCACGCGCGGTCACCTGGCCGTCGGTGTGCCGGGCACTGTGTCCGGCATGGAACTGGCGTTGTCAAAATACGGCACCAAGCCGCGCAAGGAAGTGATCGCCCCGGCCATCAAGCTCGCCGAAGACGGGTTTGAGCTGGAGCAAGGCGATGTCGATTTGCTGGACTACGCCACCGACGTATTCAAGAAGGACATCAAGGATTCCGGCGCGATCTTCCTGAGCAACGGCGAGCCGATGCAGGTCGGGCAGAAACTGGTGCAGAAAGACCTCGGCAAGACCCTGCGGGAAATCTCCGAGAAGGGTGCAGACGGCTTCTATAAAGGCTGGGTCGCCGACGCCATCGTCACCTCCAGCCAGGCCAACAAGGGCATCATCACCCAGGCTGACCTCGACAAATACAAAACCCGCGAACTGGCGCCGATCGAGTGCGATTATCGCGGTTACCACGTGGTCTCGGCCCCACCGCCAAGCTCCGGCGGGGTGGTGATCTGCGAGATCATGAACATCCTCGATGGCTACCCGATGAAGGACCTGGGCTACCACTCGGCCCAAGGCATGCACTACCAGATCGAAGCCATGCGCCACGCCTACGTGGACCGCAACAGCTACCTCGGCGACCCGGATTTCGTGAAAAATCCGATTGCCCATCTGCTCGACAAAAACTATGCGACCAAGTTGCGCGCAGCCATTCAGCCGCAAAAGGCCGCTGTTTCCAAGGACCTCAAGCCTGGCGTAGCACCGCATGAAGGCAGCAACACCACCCATTACTCCATCGTCGACAAATGGGGCAACGCGGTGTCGGTGACCTACACCCTGAACGACTGGTTCGGCGCCGGGGTCATGGCCAGCAAAACCGGGGTCATCCTCAACGATGAAATGGACGACTTCACTTCGAAAATCGGCGTGCCGAACATGTACGGCCTGGTGCAGGGCGAGGCCAATGCCATCGCGCCCGGCAAGGCGCCGCTGTCTTCCATGAGCCCGACCATCGTCACCAAGGATGGCAAGGTTGTGATGGTCGTCGGCACCCCGGGCGGCAGTCGCATCATCACCGCCACCTTGCTGACCATGCTCAACGTGATCGACTACGGGATGAACATCCAGGAAGCGGTCGATGCCCCGCGTTTCCACCAGCAGTGGTTGCCGGAAGAAACCAACCTGGAGACCTTCACCACCAGCCCGGACACGGTGAAGATCCTCGAAAGCTGGGGCCACAAATTCACCGGCCCGCAGGACGCCAACCATGTGGCGGCGATTCTCGTCGGGGCACCTTCGCTGGACGGTAAACCGGTGGGCAAGAACCGCTTCTATGGGGCGAACGATCCGCGTCGCAATACCGGGTTGTCACTGGGTTACTGACACCCTGAACGTGTAGCAGCTGCCGAGGCACGAGGCTGCGTTGCGTGTCCGCAGGACCGCCCATTGGGGGGTCGCTGCGCAGCCCGACGCAGCCTCGTACCTCGGCAGGTGCTACAGTTTTAAAGGCGAAATCGGTTTCTGATTTACCGATCATTCAAGGACGGAACCATGACTACCGCACTGCTGATCATCGATGTCCAACGTGCATTGTGTACCGGCGAGTACGAATGCTTTGAGATCAACCGCGTTATCGAGAATATCAATGGCTTGAGTGCCAGGGCCCGGGATGCTGGGGTTCCGGTTATCTTCATTCAGCATGAGGAGGGGGATCTGCTGCAACACGGGTCTAAAGGCTGGCAATTGGCGGATGGGCTGGAAACCTCGCCTGAGGATCTGCGCGTACGCAAAACCGCCCCGGACGCGTTCTACCAGACCTCCCTGCGCCAGGTGCTGCAAAAGCAGGAGGTCGAACGGCTGGTCATTTGTGGCCTGCAAACCGACTACTGCGTCAATGCCACCGTGCGTCAGGCGTTGTCACTGGGCTACGACGTGGTGCTGGCCCGCGATGCACATTCGACGGTGGATAACGGCAACATCACCGCCGAAGACATCATCAGCGAGCACAACAAGGATCTGGCGCACTTGACCGGTTCCGTGGCGCGAATCGACGTGATACCCGCCAAAGAAATCCGCTTCTGAAATCCCTCAAGTGGCAAACAGCAAACCCCTTTTCGTTTTTTCAGCCAGCGGTACCACCACCCCCTCCAGCACCAGCCGGGTGATGGTGGCCGCCGCTTGCTGATAGTCCGCATCTCCCGGTGTCTTCCGACCCGTGATATGCGCCATCTGCCAGCCAAGGTTGGTGTAGGTGCGAGTCGCCGACCAGATGAACACCATCAAATGTTCAGGGTCCACCGGCGCCAACATCCCCCGATCGACCCAGCTGCGCAAACATTCAACATTGCGTTGGGCCTCTGCATATAACAAATCGCGGCATTCCTCGGGCAATTGCCTGGCTCCGAGCAACAACTCGCCACTGAACACCTTGGCGATGTGTGGGTGTTCCCGGGCGATGCGAATCCGGGCGGCGATGTACGCCTGCAATCCTGTCACCGGATCGTCGCTCTCGCGCAGCGCGGCGGACGCTTGCAGCAATGGTTCGACAAAACCGAGCAGCACCTTGGCGTAGAGGCTTTCCTTGCTCTGGAAGTAGTAGTAAAGATTCGCCTTTGGCACCCCCGCGCGTACCGCGATGTCCCGTGTCTGGGTGGCATCGAACCCTCTGGCGGCGAACTCTTCACTGGCTGCGGCGAGAATCAGGTGCTGATTGTGCTGACGAATACGGCTCATGGGGATGTCTTGGGGATTTGAGTTGCGCAATATACAAAACTATATAGCGTGTAGGCCAGTCATGAGGTGTCCGCTGGTCGTTCGTATGGTGACGCCGGTGTGGGGGGCATATCCGTTTTAGCCGTAACGGCCGATATTGGTTTCGCCCTTACGGCGAGTTACTTGGAGAAGCGCCAAGTAACCAAGCGCTCTTGCCCCTTTCGTTCGGTGCCTCGCTAAGGCTCGGCATGCCCTCGCTCCGGTCCTGCTCCGTGGGCCCGCCGCCATCGGCCATCCATGGCCGGGGGCGGCGG
>NZ_RWIN01000039.1 GCF_009761815.1 Pseudomonas sp. PB120 | reverse complement strand
GTTCCGACGATGGTGTGTCAGTCGACACAGAGGTAGCTGACACTCCATCGTCGGAACGCCGCCCGGACCAAGCTCGCTCCTACAAGGGGGGCGTGATGCTTATTGGCGAACCAGGCGGTGATTCGGCAATTGAACGGTTTCAGTACTGCGGTAAGGGTTGATATCCAGCCCGCCACGACGCACATAACGCGCATACACCGTCAGTTTCTCCGGTTTCAGCAACCGCTGCAGGTCGAGGAAAATCCGCTCAACGCACTGTTCGTGAAAGTCCGAGTGCTGACGGAAGCTGACGATGTACTCCAGCAAACTCGCGTGATCCAGCGCCGCGCCGCGGTATTCCACTGCCACGCTGCCCCAGTCTGGCTGGCTGGTGACCGGGCAATTGGATTTGAGCAAATGACTGTGCACGCTTTCTTCCACTACCCGCGAATCATCGCAACGCAGCAGCTCAGGACGTGGATGTTCGTAGTTGCTGACGCTGATATCCAGGTCATCGATGCACACGCCCGGCAACGCTACGACCCCTTCGGCCTCGACGTCTTTCAGGCTGCGGATCCGCACGCCAACCGGTTTGCCGGCGGCGGCCGACAGGTCTTTCACCAGCGTTGCTTCAAGGCTCGCGGTGTCGGCAAACGGCGTCTGGTTCAGCGAATTCAAGTACAGCTTGAACGACTTCGACTCGATGATGTTCGGCGAATCCGCCGGGATACTGAATTCGCCGATCGCCACCACGGGCTTGCCGGACGGCAACAGCCACGACAACTCGAAGCAGTTCCAGAAATCCACGCCCTTATAAGGCAGGGTTTCGGCCGTCAGGCCCAACTCGGCCCACTTCGCGGTGCGCGGGATCGGGAACAGCAGGGATGGCGTGTAAGTGGCAATGTATTCGCTGGATTTGCCCAGCGGCGAGTGTTCGGCTGCGGGATGCATGGCGGAAACCTGACTGAAGAATCAGCCGATTCTACCAGCCTTTGCCCGCGCCTTTGAGTGCTTACTGACTGACAGTCAACTTGCCGACCATGCCAGCCTGATAGTGGCCAGGGATATTGCAGGCAAATTCCAGGTTAGTGGCTTTGGTAAAGGTCCAGGTCAGTTCGGCGGTCTTGCCCGGTTCGACCAGCACGCTGTTGGGGTCGTCGTGCTTCATCCCATGCCCATGTGCTGAATGTTCCATGCCCGGCATCGAGCTGTGGTCCATATCCGCCATGCCTGTAGGCGTTAGCATGCCGTTCTGCTGCATCTTCATCATTTCCTGCTGATGTTTTGCATGCATCGCCGCATCGCCAATGTTGAATTCGTGCAGCAACTGGCCCTTATTCACCAACACAAAACGAACCGTCTCACCGGCCTTGATCTCGATAGCCTTGGGGGTGAATGACATGTCACCCATCACCACTTCAACGCTGCGAGTGGCCTTGGCCGCTGGCGCCGGTTGACCGAAGTCATAGGTGTGCGCCGGCGATGCCCATACCGGCGAGCTCAGCGCCAGCATGCACGCGGCCAGCAACAGCGGTTTGCGCAAAAACATAGTCGTACTCCAACAAGATAAGGTTCAGCCTGTGGAAAACTCTAAACTGCCGGCACTGCCCGTAACCTGACAGACAGATTACAACTTTGTCAGGTTGACCTGTATTCACGCTACCCACGGTATAAAGCGTCCGTTCCATTGCCCCGAGTTGACCATGAAACTGCTGATTGTCGAAGACCAAGCGAAAACTGGCCATTACCTGCGCCAGGGCCTGAACGAGGCCGGTTTCAACACCGAACTGGTGGCCGACGGCAGCACCGGCCAGCAACTGGCTTTGACCGGTGATTACGCCCTGTTGATCCTCGATGTCATGCTGCCCGGTCGCGATGGCTGGCAGATTCTGCGGGCGGTGCGCGGCGCAGGTCTGGATACGCCGGTACTTTTTCTGACGGCGCGAGATGCGGTGGAGGACAGGGTCCACGGCCTCGAACTCGGTGCCGACGACTACCTCGTCAAGCCGTTTGCCTTCTCGGAATTACTGGCCCGGGTCCGCAGCCTGTTGCGTCGTGGCAGCGCCCCGCAGCAGGAAACCAGCCTGCAACTGGCCGATTTGCGCCTCGACTTACTGCGCCGCCGTGTCGAACGCAACGGTCAACGCATCGACCTGACCGCGAAAGAATTTTCCCTGCTGGAAATGCTCCTGCGTCGCCAGGGCGAAGTACTGCCCAAGTCGCTGATCGCTTCCCAGGTCTGGGACATGAATTTCGACAGTGATACCAATGTCATCGAAGTCGCGGTGCGCCGTTTGCGCCTGAAGATCGATGATGACTTTCCCAACAAGCTGATTCACACCGTGCGCGGCATGGGGTATGTGCTTGAAGAGCGTCCTGTCTGATGCGTCGACTTTCATTGAGCAGCCGCCTGGCGCTGCTGTTTGCGGCGTGTACGGCCGTGGTTTCATTGTTCGCCGGCGTGTTGTTCAGCCGCGCCAGCGAGGCACACTTCGTGGAGCTCGACCAGCAATTGCTCGACGGCAAGCTGATCGGATTGCGCCGGGCGCTGCACGACATTCAATCGAGTGAAAGTGAAATCAAACTGGCGGATGAATTGAGCCGGCAAGCTGATTTGTCGCTACGCATTACGGGCAGCGACGGCCAGCGCTGGTACGACAGCTCGGCGCGCCTGCCCGACAAACTCCCGCAAAGGCCCGGCCTGTCGACCCTGAACAACAACGGCATCGACTACCGCGTGTTGAATGCGCCGTTGTTTGTCGGCAAACCCGACTCACCGCAATTGACCTTGTTGCTGGACATCACCCACCACCAACACTTTCTGCAACGCATGCAGCACTTGATCTGGCTGACGGTGGGGTTGTCGGCATTGGCGACTGCGTTGCTGGGAGCCTGGGCAGCGCGCAGTGGTTTACGCCCCTTACGCCGGATGAGCACAGTTGCCAGCGGTGTTTCCGCACAATCGCTGAATGCCCGCCTGCCGGAAGAAAACATGCCGCCAGAGCTCGCGGAGTTGGCCCACAGCTTCAACGCCATGCTCGGACGCCTCGACAGCTCCTTTCAACGGCTTTCGGCCTTCTCTGCCGACATCGCCCATGAACTGCGCACGCCGCTGTCGAACCTGTTGACCCACACCCAGGTCACCCTCACCCGCCCACGCCCCATCGAGGATTACCGCGAGGCACTGCACAGCAACCTCGAAGAACTGCAATGGATGGCGCAACTGGTCAACGATATGCTGTACCTGGCCAAGGCCGACCACGGATTGCTGATGCCCAAGCGCGAGCCCTTGGAGCTGGCGGAGGAAGTGGATGTGCTGCTGGAGTTTTTTGCGCCGCTGGCGGAGGACGCCCGAGTGACGTTGAACCGCGAGGGCCATGCGCGCATGGAGGGCGACCGCAGCATGTTGCGGCGGGCACTCTCCAATTTACTGGACAACGCGTTGCGGTTTACCCCGCCCGACGGTGAAGTGCGGATGCGGATTGTTGATCAGGCCAAGGGGTTGAGTCTGACGGTTGAGAACAGCGGCGCAGGGATTGACGGTGCGTTGTTGCCGCGTTTGTTTGACCGGTTTTATCGGGCAGATCCGGCGCGCCAGGAAGGCAGCAGTGAACATGCGGGGTTAGGGTTGGCGATTACCCAGTCGATCGTTCGTGCCCATGGTGGGCAGATTCATTGCGAATCGGAGAATGGGTGGACGCGGTTTGTGATTGAGTTGCCAAGGGGAGTTTAAGGCCAGCCAGGCCGGCCTCATCGCGAGCAGGCTCGCTCCCACAATGGATCGAGGTGACTCAAATCCAATGTGGGAGCTGGCTTGCCAGCGATAGCGGTTTCAGCGCTTACGAATACCGCAACGCGTGAGCCGGCTCGATTTTCGCCGCACGCCAGGCCGGGTAAACCGTGGCCAGGAAGCTCAACACAAAACCAGCCGAGCAGATCAACACCACATCCCCGCCCTGCAATTCCGAGGGCAAGTTGCTGACAAAATACACATCCGAACTGAAGATGTGCTGCCCGCTCACCCGCTCTATCCAGCCCACCATCTCACTGACGTTCAGCGCGGCAATCACGCCCAGCACGCCACCGATCAAGGTGCCGACAATCCCGATCACTGTGCCCTGCACCATGAAGATCGCCATGATCTGCCGGGGTGTCGCGCCGATGGTGCGCAGGATTGCGATGTCCGCGCCCTTGTCGTTCACCACCATGATCAAGGTCGCGATGATGTTGAACGCCGCCACCGCGACAATCATTAGCAACAACAGGCCGATCATGGTTTTTTCCATTTTCATCGCGCTGAACAGGCTGCCCTGGGTGTGGGTCCAGTCGTCAGCCTTGTACGCCGTGCCCAGGCCCCCCGCGATATCGCCGGAGACCTTCGGCGCCGCGTACAGGTCCTTCACCGCCAGGCGCACGCTCTGCACCTGGTTCGGCTGCCAATGCTGCATCTGCGCGGCATCCGCGACATGGATCAGTGCCATGGAACCGTCCAGCTCGGCGCCGACCTTGAACACGCCCACCACGTTCAGCCGCTGCATGCGCGGGGTGATTCCGCCCGGTGCGTTGCTGACTTCCGGCACGATCAGGGTGATCTTGTCGCCGACATTCAAGCGAAAACGCCGCGCGGTGATCTCACCGACTACCACGCCAAACTCGCCCGGTTTCAAGGCATCAAGCCGCCCCTGAACGATGTGCTGAGCCACGATCGACACCTTGCCTTCCAGCGCCGGATCGACGCCACTGACCTGGATCGGCTGCATCGTGCCTTTATAGGACAGCATGCCTTCCATCTCGGTGAACGGCACCGCCGCCGTCACTTCCGGATTTTTCATCGCGGCAGCGGCTACGGGCTGCCAGTCATCGATCGGGTTGACGCCGACGATGGTCGCGTGCGGCACCATGCCGAGGATGCGCGAGCTCATTTCGCGCTGGAAGCCGTTCATCACCGACAACACCACGATCATCGCCAGCACGCCCAGGGCGAGACCGATCATCGAGGTCATCGAGATGAATGAAACAAAGCGATTGCGGCGCTTGGCGCGGGTATAGCGCGTGCCGATAAAGATCGATAACGGTCTGAACATTCGCTGGGGCACCGTATAAAAATAAAAGACCCGGCGCACCTTTCGGCACGTCGGGTTTCGGCCAATCAGATGGGCGTCAGGCAACCTTCCTGCAAATGCAGGACGCGATCCATCTGGCGAGCCAGGTTCATGTCGTGGGTCACCACCAGGAACGCCGTGCGCATCGAGGTGCTGAGTTCCAGCATCAAATCCTGAATGCCCTGGGCGGTGTGGGAGTCGAGGTTGCCGGTCGGCTCGTCGAGCATCACCAGGCCTGGCTTGTTCACCAGGGCGCGGGCGATGGCCACGCGTTGGCGTTCGCCCCCGGACAATTCCGCCGGTTTGTGTTCCAGGCGATGGCCCAGCCCTACCCGCTCCAGCAATGCCGTCGCACGCTTGCGGGCTTCCGGGATCGCGGTCTTGCCGATCAGCAGCGGCATGCAGACGTTTTCCAGCGCGGTGAATTCCGGCAGCAAATGGTGGAACTGGTACACGAACCCGAGGGAACGGTTACGCAGCAGGCCGCGATTTTTCTCGCTGAGTGCCGACAGCTCTTCGCCGTCGAGCCAGACGCTGCCCTTGGTCGGCGTATCGAGACCGCCCAACAGGTTGAGCAAGGTACTTTTGCCCGAACCCGACGTGCCGACAATCGCCACGCGCTCGCCCGGATGCAGTTCCAGTTGCAGGCCGGCCAGGACCTCTACCGATTCCGGGCCTTCCTCGTAGGATTTGCCCAGGTTGCGGCAGCTCAAGATTGCTTTATCACTCATGCCCGACTCACTCATAACGTAGCGCCTCCGCAGGCTGGGTGCGCGCGGCACGCCAGGCTGGATACAGGGTGGCGAGGAAACTCAGGACCAACGCGGCGGCGCAGACCATCAACACGTCCTGGCTCTGCACCTGCGACGGCAGGTAATCGATGAAGTACACGTCGGCGTTCAGGAACTTGTGGCCGATCAGGCCTTCCACCGCCGAGATCGCAGCACTGACGTTCAGCGCCGCGAAGATCCCGACCACGGCACCGATCAGCGTTCCGATCACACCGATGACCGTGCCCTGGACCATGAAGATCGACATGATCTGCCCCGGCGTGGAGCCCAGGGTACGCAGAATCGCGATGTCCCCCTTCTTGTCGTTCACCACCATCACCAGCGTGGAAATGATGTTGAACGCGGCCACCGCCACAATCAGCAGCAACAGCAGGCCGATCATGGCTTTTTCCATGCGGATCGCCTGGTACAGGTTGCCGTGGGTGCGGGTCCAGTCACGTGCGTAATAATGATCTTCACCCAGTTGCTGGGCGATGCTCCACGCGGTGCGTGGTGCCTGGAACAGATCGTCGAACTTCAAGCGGATGCCTTGCACCTGATCCGGTTTCCAGCGATGCAGCTTCGCCAGGTCCTCCAGATTGGTCACACCCAGGTAACCATCGATCTCACCGGCGCCGACATGGAAGATGCCCACCACGGTAAAGCGCTTCATGCGCGGGAACATCCCGGCCGGGGTCACGGTGACTTCCGGCGCGACGAAGGTCAGCTTGTCGCCGATGGCCGCACCGAGCTTGGCGGCCGCCTTGTCGCCAATGACGATGCCGAAGCTGCCGGGTGTCAGGTCGTCCAGTTTGCCCTGCAGCATGAACTTGTCGATGATCGACACCTGGCGTTCCAGCGCCGGGTCCACGGCATTGAGCAGGACTTTGGAGACCTGGCCGTTGTTGGTCAGCAAACCCTGCATCTGGGTGAACGGCGCCACGGCGGTCACCTGCGGGTTCTGCTTGACCTTGGCGGCCAGGCTTTGCCAGTCGCTGATCGGCTCGCCGGACTCGATGGTCGCGTGGGGCACCATGCCCAGCACGCGGGTGCGCATCTCATGATCGAAGCCGTTCATGACCGACAACACGACAATCATCACGACCACGCCGAGGGCAAGTCCGATCATCGAGGTCAGGGAAATGAACGACACAAAATGATTGCGACGCTTTGCACGGGTATAACGCGTGCCGATAAATACGAAGAGAGGTCTGAACATGTCGGGGCTTGTTCGGAGGGAAAAGGAACGTCCTTGTGGCGGGGGTCGATAACCAGCTTTACACTCAGACCACCGCCGCTACCATGGGTTCGCCATGTCGACATTAGATGAAGAAGATCGCCGCGAATACTACCGTATCGAGGATTCGATCGCACTGGAAATTCGGCCCCTGTCCGCTCCCGAAGCCGCAGGCCAGGAAGTGTTGCAGGATGCTTCCCCACTCTTCAACTTGCTCAGCGAACTGCACCTGAGCGAATTCGAGTCGCAACACCTGCTGCGCCAGATCAGTGAACGCGATCGCAACCTCGCGGCGTTCCTGAAATCCCAGAACAAACGCATCGATCTGCTCAGCCAGGTGGTCGCCATCACGGTGCTCGGGCAAATCGGCGAACCGCAGCCGGTGATCATTTCCGAAGGCGGTATCGACTTCCAGAATCCGACGCCCATCGCCGCCGGCGCGCACCTGTCGATCAAACTGGTGCTGATGCCACAAGCGCTGGGCCTGTTGCTCCGCGCCAGGGTCACACACTGCGACCGCAAGGGCGGTGGCTACGACATCGGCACCGAATTCGAACGCCCGACCGATGCCCAACGTCAATTGCTGGCCCGCTACATTTTGCAGAAGCAGGCCCAGGAACGACGCCTGGCCCGCGAACAACACGAATCAGGCATTTAATTTAAGGAAGAACCGTGACCCTCATCTACGGCCATCGCGGCGCCAAGGGCGAAGCACCGGAAAACACCCTGACCAGCTTTCAGGAATGCCTCAAGCACGGTGTACGCCGTTGCGAACTGGACCTGCACCTGTCCATGGACGGCGAGTTGATGGTCATCCACGACCCGACGCTCAAGCGCACCACTGACCGCCGCGGCAAAGTTGTCGAGCACACGGCGGCGGAACTGGTGACCTACGACGCCCGCAAGGGCGGACCGGGCTGGATCAAGCCCTGCCCTATTCCCACCCTGGAAGAACTGTTCGAGAAATGTGATTTCGAGCATTGGCAACTGGAAGTCAAAAGCGCCTCACGCACCCGTGCGGCGACGACGGTGCTGGCCATTCGCGAAATGGCGCAACGGCATGGCTTGATGGACAAGGTGACGATCACCTCGAGTTCACGTGAGGTGCTGAAAGCCGCGCTCGACCTGGTGCCGGACGTGTCCCGCGGACTGGTGGCCGAGTACGCCTGGCTCGATCCGTTGAAGGTCGCGCAAAGTTATGGCTGTGAGATTCTGGCGCTGAACTGGACCCTGTGTACGCCGGAACGCCTGCAGAAGGCGCAGCGTCAGGGGCTGCATGTGTCGGTGTGGACAGTCAACGAGCCCGCGCTGATGCGCAGACTCGCCGACTTCGGCGTTGACAGCCTGATTACAGACTTTCCCGGTTTGGCCAGCGCCACGCTCGAGAATTGCTGAAATCGGTCTCCCCGGCCGGCTCAGGCCACCGGCCGGAGCCGCTCAAAAAAGCCGGTTGAGGCCGTCGTACGCCGCTACCCGGTAGGCTTCAGCCATGGTCGGGTAGTTGAACGTCGTGTTGACAAAATACTTCAGCGTGTTCAGTTCGCCCGGCTGGTTCATGATCGCCTGACCGATGTGCACGATCTCCGACGCCTGATAACCGAAGCAGTGAACACCCAGCACTTCCAGGGTTTCGCGGTGGAACAGGATCTTCAGCATGCCTTGCGGCTCGCCGGCGATCTGGGCACGCGCCATGCTCTTGAAGAACGCCTTGCCCACTTCGTACGGCACCTTGGCCTGGGTCAGTTCCTGCTCGTTCTTGCCGATCGAGCTGATCTCCGGAATGGTGTAGATGCCGGTCGGCACGTCATTCACAAAGCGCCAGCTGCCGTTATCGACGATGCTGCCCGCGGCCGAACGGCCCTGGTCATGCGCCGCACTGGCCAGGCTCGGCCAGCCGATCACGTCACCGGCACCGTAAATGTTCGGTACGCAGGTGCGGTAAGCCTCGTCGACCTCGATCTGGCCACGGCTGTTGACCTTCACGCCGATGTTTTCCAGACCCAACTGGTCGGTGTTGCCGGTACGGCCGTTGCACCAGAGCAAGGCGTCGGCCTTGATCTTCTTGCCGGACTTGAGGTGCAGGATCACGCCGTTGTCCACGCCTTCGACGCGGTCGTAGTCTTCGTTGTGGCGAACGGTGATGTTGTTGTTGCTGAAGTGGTAGCTCAGCGCCTGGGAGATTTCCGAGTCGAGGAAGCTCAGCAACTGACCGCGGTTGTCCACCAGCTCGACCAGTACACCCAGACCACTGAAGATCGAAGCGTATTCGCAACCGATCACGCCGGCGCCGTAAACGATGAGTTTGCGCGGGGTGTGGCCGAGGCTGAGGATGGTGTCGCTATCGTAGATACGCGGGTGATGGAAATCGATGTCCGCCGGGCGATAAGGACGCGAACCGGTGGCAATGATGATGTGCTTGGCCACCAGTTTTTCGACCACACCGTTGGCGCAGACCACTTCGATGGTTTGCTCGTCGGCGAAGCTGCCGGTGCCGAAGAACACGTCGACGCGGTTACGGGCGTAATAGCCGGTGCGCGAAGCGACTTGCTTGGAGATAACCTTTTCGGCGCTTTTCAACACGTCCGGGAACGAGAACCAGCGTGGCTCACCAATGGCCCGGAACATCGGATTGGTGTTGAACTGCATGATCTGCCGGACCGAGTGACGCAGTGCCTTGGACGGGATGGTACCCAAGTGGGTGCAGTTGCCGCCGACCTGGCGACGGCTATCGACCATCGCCACCTTGCGCCCTGCTTTGGCGGCGTTCATTGCCGCGCCTTCTCCCGCCGGGCCGGAACCCAACACCACCACGTCGTAGTTGTAGACAGCCATGCGTACTCCTCAGAACAGGCCGCGGCGCCCTCGGCACCTGCGGCTAAATCACGCCGATCTGCGGCGTGAAGGAACAATTTGGGGCCAATGCAGAACCCGGACACAGTCTATAGAAGCGTCAACGCCGCGCACATTAACCCTTGGTCGCGTCGTAGGCTAGTTTTGCCTGCACTACAACGCCAGTCTTCGATGCGTCAGTCGCCGTAATCATTCGGTTTTGTCGCCACTGAGGCGCTCAAAAGCCTGACTGGTTCGTGTGACGAAACCTGTATCGGCACGAATCACAAAGAATGCAGCAATGTCATGGACCTGGGCGTAGTCCCAACCCCGTTCAGGACCGAGAATCAGCAACAGCGTCGATAAGCCATCGGCCATCAAGGCGGAAGGATGAATGACCGTGACGGACGCCAGCGCGTGTGAGACCGGTGCGCCGGTGCGGGCATCGAAGGTGTGGGAATAACGCCGACCGTCCTGTTGAAAATAGTTTCGATAGTCGCCAGAGGTGGACACGCCGTAACCCTGCACCTTGATGATGCGCTGTGCGACTTGCTGATCGTCACGGGGCTCTTCCAGCGCGATCTTCCAGGCGGAACCGTCGAGCTTCCTGCCAGCGGCCTTGAGTTCGCCGGTGGCTTCGGCGAGGTAGTCGTGGATGCCCATGGCTTCCAGTTTTGCCGCAATCGTATCGACCGCGTAGCCGGCGGCGATGCTGTTGAAGTCGACTTCCACCGCCGCGTCCTTGCACAGCTGATCGCGCTCGATGCGCAGGTGCTGGTAGCCGACGCGTTGTCGCACCTGCGCCAGCGCCTCGGCATCCGGGACTTTTTCCTCACGCCCCTGAGGACCGAACCCCCATAGATTAAGCAGCGGCTCCACCGTCAAGTCGTAGGAACCTTCGCTTTGCTCCGACAGCTGCTCACCGACGCGGATCAATTTGAGGATGGGCGCGGGCATTTTCTGACAACGATTGCCGGGCAGATCGTTGAAGCGTTCGATGTCGGAGTCGCTGCGGTAGGTCGACATTTGTTGATCGACCTCGGCGAGGATTTTTTCGACTTGAATCTGGACGTCTTTGGCCGCGGGAAGATTGGCGTGGCGTACGTATTTGATCGAATAGGTGCTGCCCATGGTCGGGCCGCCGAAGGTTTCCAAGGAATCGCCGTTGCCGCAGCCGGAGAGCGCGCCGAGCCCTAAAAAGAAAACGCCCTGCCACCACTTCAACAATTCCCACGTCTCCCAAGGCATTCCCTGACACCGCGCCAAGGCCCGCCATTATGCGATAGAACCCTGTAGGAGCGAGCTTGCTCGCGAAAAATCCGAGGGCACCGTTGGGCATCTGGTTTTACGCGTTATCGTTAACGACCATCGCGAGCGAGCTCGCTCCTACAGTTGATCTGCGTTGTCCGGAGATTTTAATTCGCTCCAGGCCGCAATCCCTATCGCCTAATGGCTATATCGTTTAAGCAGCAACCTAACTAGTTGTTGCCTATCTATCCGCACACACATATTGTTACAAAACTGTTCGCTGAAGGAGCCTGCCTTCACAGGCGGCGGCGAGGACGTGTCTAAACCAAGGATTTCCAGCAAGACTGACAAAAGTGAGTGCGTTCAAATGTCCTCGAATACGGGCAAAGGCAAGGCGATTTTTCGCGTTGTCAGCGGTAACTTTCTCGAGATGTTCGACTTCATGGTCTACGGCTTCTACGCCACGGCCATTGCCAAAACCTTCTTTCCTGCCGACAGCGCTTTCGCCTCCCTGATGTTGTCGCTGGCCACTTTTGGTGCCGGCTTCCTGATGCGTCCGCTGGGTGCGATTTTCCTCGGTGCCTACATCGACCGTCATGGCCGCCGCAAAGGCCTGATCATCACCCTCGCCTTGATGGCTGCCGGGACGGTGCTGATTGCCTGCGTGCCGGGTTACGCCACCTTGGGCGTGGCCGCGCCGCTGATCGTGCTGTTCGGCCGATTGCTGCAAGGTTTCTCGGCCGGTGTGGAACTGGGTGGCGTGTCGGTGTACCTGGCCGAAATCTCCACGCCGGGCCGCAAGGGCTTCTTTGTCAGTTGGCAATCCGCCAGCCAACAGGCCGCCGTCGTGTTCGCCGGTTTGCTGGGCGTGGGCTTGAACCATTGGCTGAGCCCGGAGCAAATGGGCGATTGGGGCTGGCGCGTGCCGTTCCTGATCGGCTGCATGATCGTGCCGGTGATCTTCGTGATTCGTCGCTCGCTGGAGGAAACCCCCGAGTTCCAGGCGCGTAAACACCGCCCTAGCCTGCAGGAAATCGTCCGTTCGATCGGCCAGAACTTCGGCATTGTCCTTGCTGGCATGGCGCTGGTGGTCATGACCACCGTGTCGTTCTACCTGATCACTGCCTACACCCCGACGTTCGGCAAAGCCGAACTGCACCTGTCGGACATGGACGCGTTGCTGGTCACGGTGTGCATCGGCCTGTCGAACTTCTTCTGGCTGCCGGTAATGGGTTCCGTGTCCGACAAGATCGGCCGCAAACCCCTACTGCTGGCGGCGACTATTCTGGCGATCCTCACCGCTTACCCGGCACTGGCCTGGCTGGTGGCGAACCCTAGCTTCAGCCATTTGCTGATTGTCGAGTTGTGGCTGTCGTTCCTGTATGGCTCGTACAACGGCGCCATGGTCGTGGCGCTGACCGAGATCATGCCGGTGGAAGTTCGTACGACCGGTTTCTCCTTGGCCTACAGCCTGGCGACCGCGACCTTTGGTGGTTTCACGCCTGCGGCCTGTACGTACCTGATCCATGTACTGGACAACAAGGCTGCACCGGGGATCTGGTTGAGTGGCGCTGCGGTGCTGGGGTTGATCGCGACGCTGGTGTTGTTCCGTGGCAACCGGCATGCGTTGCGCACCGCGCAGGCCGCGGTCGTCGGTGGCACCCGATAAATCGCCTTCGCTCCTACAGGGATCACTGAAACCCTGTAGGAGCGAGCTTGCTCGCGAAAAACGCCTGGACACCGCAAGCATTCAGACAGCCCGCGTTATCGTTGACGACCATCGCGAGCAAGCTCGCTCCTACAGGGATGAGGTCCTCCGAATCACCAAAAAATTTATCGTTCAGCCACTTTCAACGACCCACTCCACCCCCCGCCCAACGCCTTGTACAACGTCACCTGATTAATCTCTCGCGCCAATTCCAGTTGCGCCCATTTCTGCTGTGCATCGAACAACGAACGTTGCGCGTCCATCGTCGAAAAATAGCTGTCCAGCCCGGCCTCGAATCGCAGGCGAGACTGGCGATAAGCCTCCTGGTAATCCCCCACCAGCTTCTTCTGAAATTCCACCTGGGTGAGCATTTCCTGACGTGCGTTCAACGCATCGGCCGCTTCGCGAAAAGCGTTCTGCACCGTGGCCTCATACGCGGCGGCCTGCCCGTTAAACCGCGCATGGCTGGCGTCCACTTGCGCCCGCCGCGCACCGCCATCGATCAAGGGCAATGAGCCCGCCAACGCCACCGACCAGAATTCGGCCGGGCCGGTGAGTAACCGCGAGAAATCCCCGGTCAGGCTGCCCAGCGCGGACGTCAGGGAAAAGGTCGGAAAGTAGGCGGTACGCGCCGCGCCGATATCCGCATTGGCCGCACGCAGCGAAGCTTCCGCAGACATGATGTCGGGGCGGCGTTCGACCAGCGACGACGGCAAACCGGCCGGCACATCCAGCGTTGCCAACTGCTCACCCAACGCGCCGGTCGGCAGCAAACCCACCGGCACCGGTTGCCCTACCAGCACCCGCAACGCATTGCTGTTCTGCGCCACTTGCATACGGTAGGTATTGACCTGAACCGCCGCCGTGTTGGTTTGCGCATCCGCCTGGTGAACGTCGATCCGGGCGCTGGAACCGAGGTTGAAACTCTTGCGCAGCAACTGCCCGTAACGGTCCTGGGATTGGTAGGTGTTCTGCGCAAGGTCAAGCAGATGCTGATTGGCCTTGAGACTCAACCAGGTGCTGGCAACTTCGCCGATCAGCGCCAGGCGCGCCGCTTGATAGTCGGCTTCCGACGCTTCGAATCGCGCGCCAGCGGCATTGCGCTGACTGCGGATGCGGCCAAACAGATCCAGTTCGTAGGACGTGAAACCGCCCGTGGCCTGAAAGGTGTTGGCAATGCTGCCGGAACTGGTGCCACCGTTCTGCGTGCGCACCAGCGGCGGCAATTTGCTGCGGCCTGCGTAAGTGTCGATGCCTATCGTAGGAAACAGCCCCGACTGCGCACCGTCGTACCCCGCCCGCGCCTCGTCGACGCTGGCCGCGAACTGGCGCAGGCTGCGGTTGTTGGCCAAGGCCATGTCGATCAACTGGCGCAGTCGGTCATCCACCACAAAACCGCGCCAGTCCTTGTCGAACGCTTGCTTGCCGACGCAGCACTGGCCCGTTGTGTTGGCCGGCCACTGCTGATCGATCGGCGCGTCGGGTTTCTCGTAGGTCGGCTCCAGCGAACACCCGCCGAGCAGCAGCAAAGACATGAAGCATGAGGTCGATAAGCAACGGTTCATGGCGCGCACCTAAAAACGTTGGCCGAGCAAAGCTCGCAAAGGGGAAAGCAGCAAGGACCACAGGCCTGAGCGACCGACACTGATGTGCGGCACAGACTGTCTACGGGAACGAACACTGACCGGCCGCCACCGACGTTGCGGCGCGTAGGACGAAGCCCTGGCGGGCGCAGGCAAACGCGGTGCCGTGCGTTTTTCACCCAGCAATGCGCGACGCAGCAAGGTGCCAAACGCCAGCGCCGGGTCGGCCTTGCTGACAACGTTGACTGACGCATCACTGAACAGCCGTGCAATCAGCCGCCGCCTCAGGTCTTCATCGAGGTCGGCAAACCTCAGGCCCAATTGATCTTCACCGTGATTGCGCATGACCTCGACGTCGAGCCACCCCAGTTTGTCGACCCACATCTGGCCGCACAGCCCGGGTTTGATCGACGAGGCGAACGCGCAATGAAGCGATGCGCCGCTGAGGGAAATATCCACCAGCCGACCCGGCAGCACTTTGCCGCCGAATCGCAACCCGGTGGCTTTGTCGAACGGGAAACGCTCCTCACCGTGCAACCGCGGACGGTCGACGCAGGCAACCAGGGTCGCCAGGTTGTAGATCAGCGCCACCACGGTCCAGCAAAGGTTGAACACCATGTTGCCGTCGAAGGCGGCCGCCGTGCTGATGGCGATATAGGCGCCAATCTGCGAAAACAGCGTCAGGAAGAAAAAGAAGCCGAACAGCTTCCAGTGCACCATGGTTTTCGTGCGATCAAGGCCTTTGGCGGTGACTTTGAACGGCCGCCCGAACGGCCGGATCATCGCGCTGGCGATGGTCGCCGTGACGGCCAGGGATGCCACGATCTGTGTGACCTCGGTGAAAATCGGCAAGGTGCGCCGGTCCGTGACCCACGTCCCGTACCCCCAGAATGCAATCAACGCCGGCATGCCGAACGCGAGGAAATCCACCGGGTTGGCGTAGAACCCGGCGATGCCGAAGTACCAATACAGCACCGGCGAGACCAGCATCATCAAAATGAACGGCTTGGAAAACCAGTGCATGAGCCCGTGGAGGTAGTGCAAACGGTCGTTGAGCGTGTAACCCCCGCCGCGCAACGGTCCGTCCTTGAGCAGCGCCACCTGAATAGTGCCAAGGCACCAACGCCCACGCTGGTTGATGTACTCGGTCAGGCCCTCAGCCGATAAACCAATCGACAGGCGTTCATTCAGCCAGCGGGTGACGTAGCCTTTTTGCAGCAATCGGTAGGTGGTGTAGATGTCTTCGCAGACAGAACCTGTCGGAAAACCGCCGATCTCGTTGATCAAATCGCGCCGCACCACGAAGGACGTGCCGACGCAGAACGCCGCGTCCCAGCCATCCTTCGCCGGCTGAAACACATCGAAAAACACCCGTTGCTCATCCACCCAGCAAGCCGAGGTGCCCAGGTTGTGCTGAATCGGATCGGGGTTGTAATAGAACTGCGGTGTCTGCACCAGCCCGACTTTCGGGTCCTCGAACAATCCCAGCGTGCGCAACAGGATCGGTTGCTGCGGCGCGAAGTCGGCGTCGAGCACCAGAATGTAAGGGGCATTGCTGACAGCCGCGGACTGGCGCAAACCGTTGTTCAGGTTGCCGGCCTTGGCGTGGGCGTTGTCGGGACGCCGCGCATATTGCACGCCGACCTCGGCGCAGTAATCACGCAACCAGTCACGGCGCGTATCGTCGAGCACCCAGATGGTGAAGTTGGGGTAGTCGATGGCCTGTGCGGCAATGATGGTTTTCTCGAGGATGTCCAGGCCTTCGTTGTACGTGGCGATGAACACGTCCACCGCGGGCACTTCGTTCCCCTGGGCGCGCAACCGTCGCTCGCCGGCATCGGCAGCCTTGGTGTGATCCGAGCGGAAAAACATGACGACGATGGAAAACAGCGTGTAACCAATCGCCAGCATTTCGAAAAACAAAAAGGCGTAGGCCCAGACCGTGGCAAACCCGGAATGCCCGTCGGGCAAGGTGTCACGAATCCGCCAGGCCGCGTAGTTGACCAACAGCAATGCCGTGACAGCACCGAACCCTGCCCGCGCGGCCCATTGGTCCCGGCGAGTCAGGCAGGTGAACAGAATCACCGCCGCCAACGTCCAGAAATTGATTTGCAGCAGTTGCAGCGAGTCCAGTGCCTGCATGTCAGTCAGCCTCTTGCGAACCGGTAAAGGGATTGACGCCGGTGGCCGCAATCGCCGCCCACGCCGTGGCGCCCAAGTGAGGCAGGTGGTAATAGAAAAAATCGTTGGTGACGGAGTCCGGGCCTATGGCCAGCCCGGTACTGATGCGCGGTGCCGGCGTTGCAAACAGCCAGCCGTCACCCGCCTGTTGTGCGAGCAGCACGCTCCACAACGGCAGCGCCTTGTCACTCAAGCCGTTCAATTGCGCAACCGCTGCGGCCTGCGCCGTGCCTTCGGTCCAGAGGCCATCGGGGTCGCGGTTGAAACCGTAGCCATCGCCCGCCCGGTGCGCGTGATCGACAAACGCGAAGACCCGACGCCAGTCCTTGGGCGGGTCATGCAAGGCAATCAACGGCCATATCTGCGCATCCAGGCCGGAGCGCACGCGGTCGGATGTCTGGCCATCCGCCCCCGTGCCGATCAGGAAGCGCCCTTCCCCGGCGTCCCACTGGCTTGAGACGAATTGCCGGGCGATGCGCGCCTGCTGGGCCGAACCCTGATCCGGCGCCACCGCATCGAGGGCCGACCACGCCGCCGCCAGGTCGACGTTATGCTCGGTGGACTTCCAGTTCTGCTGGACCTGCTTGGTAAAGTAGCCGTAATAGCCACCGCTGAACCCAGCCGGCGACTGAGCGTCGTAGGTGTTTTTCTGCGACCAGTGCAGGACTTTTCTCGCTGCCTCCAGGTAAGACGCCTCGCCGCTCTGGCGAAAAGCCTCCAGCAAGGCCAGCGCCGCCCATGCCTGATTGCCGGTGGCGCTGCTGACTTGATAGGCGTCCTGATTCCACGCGTTGCGTTCGGTGCTCCAATAGCCCGGCAATTTCATCGACGGCGCGCCCACCGGTCCGGCGGCGTAGGCATTGCGTATGCGTCCGTCCTGATACTCGGGGTCGTGGTTCGTGGCGAAGACCAAGGCATCGGCGATCCGCAGCGCCGATTCGGCCTTGCCACAGGCAAACAACGCAATGCTCGCCAAGGCGTTGTCGTAAGTGAACGCGACGCCGCGCAAGGCCAGGATCGGTGCGGGCTGGCCATCCAGCGGTGGATAACTGGCCACCAGCACCGGGCCTGCTGGCTGCGTGGTCACTGCGCGATCCAGCGCCGCACAGGTCATTGCCGCCAGTTGCGGCCTGGCTGGCGCCGCGAATGCGCACGCCCCGCTGCTCATCACAATCACGCCGACGATCCCCCGCAGCACGCCGTTCATGGTCGCGACACTTCGGCACTGGCCCACAACCCTGGGTTGCAGGTCATGGCGCGCTGGCTGTCCGTCAGGTCTGCGGCAAAGGTCCCGACCACGTACACCGAGTTTTGCTCGGCATAGGGGAACGGCACGCTGTAGGAGTTGGCGCGAATGTCCGAAGCGCTGGACAACAGCTGCACCACGCTGGCCTTGAGCGGTTGATCGAGGCCACGGATTTTCACGGTCAGCACGCTGTCACGATCGATCTTGCTGGCCATGCGTTCGGGGAACACCGCGATCACATAGCTCTGCCCGCAATCGGTGGCACGCAGCAGGGTCGAACCGGCCTGCACCAGCGTGCCCTGCGGCGCCAGCAGTTCCTGAACGGTGCCCGGCGAATACGCCACCACGTCGTAACCGGCCATCAACTTGACGCGGTTCTGTTCGGTGTCGATCAGCTGGTTGAGGTTGTCGAGCTCCTGTTGATAGGTCGCACGATTGCGCGCCTGATTCTCCAGGCTGAGTTTGAGCGTGGTCATTTGCGCGTTGAGGTCGAACATGCGCAGTTGATCGGGATCGAGGTACACCTGTTTGTTGGCCGCACTGACATCGCCGTCGTTGATCCGCAATTGCGAACGCACCGACTCGGCGGCGCCTTGCAAGGACGCCAGCTGGGCTTTCGACGAGGCGACTACGGCGCCACTCACGGCCCCTTGAACGAACAACTCGAGGTTGCGTTCGACGGTTTCCTGAGCGTCCATCAACCGTGCACTGGCCGCACTGCTTTCGGCTTTCAGGGCTTTTTGGGTGAAGAGTTGGCGGGTATGAAACGCGGTCTGGTATTGCTCGCTGGTTTTCTCCAGCGCTTCGTAATACTGCTGATCATGCTCGGCCTGGCTGGCCGACGAGGACAACTGCTGTTCAAGGGTGAGTCGTCGTGTCTGCAGGGTCAGCAAGGTTTCCTGATTCGCTCGCGGGTTTTCCACGACGGCGATTTTCTGGCCCTGGACAAACGTCGCACCGGGTTTGACGTCCAGCGCGCTCACCACGCCGTCAATCGGCGTCGTTAGCAGAATCACGGGCGCATTCAAAATAGCCCGCGTGGCGGAAGCCGACATCAGGGGCATCAGCAGTGTCGATAACAGCAACCAAATGATAAACCCGAGAACTCCCAAACCCACCAGGCGCGGCAATAGAGACAATAGCCTTGAGCGTTCTTCAGCCATGTTCAACTCTCCCGTTAGACCAACCGCGTAATAGCCAGGCAACAGCAGGCCGTGACTGCGAAAAACTTTTGGCAGGGTGAGCAACACGAAATGATTTTATGGACGGCAACTAAGCCGACACTGTTTTAATTGGTTTTATTGTGATGTGAGCAGGAATGAGATTCCTGTCTTTTTGGAGAGTTGCTGTGCAGCGGGGTAACTAAAAAAACCAGCGAAGCCCTAGGCAGACCGGGCGCTGTTAGTGGCGACACTAGATTCAGCGCTTTTGGGTGTCAAGCATTTGGATGAAACGATTAAATGACGCCAAATATATAACGCGCGATGAATTGGATCCGTTTTAATGGCGATGGCTCAATTGGCTGACAACTGCTTATTTTCATTAGGAGTTTTTATTTTTTATAGCTGAATGAACTTTGTATCGAATTTAAGATAATTCTTAATTGCCAAGCGGAAAGATTAAAACGATATAAGTAGCCCACAAACAAAAACGCCCCGACCGAAGTCAGGGCGTTTTCATGTGCCGATAACGCTTAGCGCGGGAAAGCTGGCGGGTTTACACCGGCCATGTCTTCCATCACGCGAACCACCTGGCAGCTGTAACCGAACTCGTTGTCGTACCAAACGTACAGAACAACGCGGTTGTCCTGAGTGATGGTCGCTTCAGCGTCCACAACGCCTGCGTGGCGCGAGCCAACGAAGTCGGTGGAAACCACTTCCTGCGAATTGACGAAGTCGATTTGCTTATGCAGTTCGGAGTGCAGCGCCATGTAGCGCAGGTACTCGTTCATCTCTTCACGGGTGGCGGCTTTCTCAAGGTTCAGGTTGAGAATGGCCATCGACACGTTTGGCGTCGGAACGCGGATCGCGTTACCGGTCAGCTTGCCGGCCAGTTCAGGCAGGGCCTTGGCAGCAGCGGTGGCAGCACCGGTCTCGGTGATCACCATGTTCAACGCGGCGCTACGACCACGGCGATCGCCTTTGTGGAAGTTGTCGATCAGGTTCTGGTCGTTGGTGTACGAGTGAACGGTTTCAACGTGGCCGTTAACGATGCCGAACTTGTCGTTAACTGCTTTCAGCACCGGCACGATGGCGTTGGTGGTGCAGGAAGCGGCCGAAACGATCTTGTCGTCCGCGGTGATTTCACCGTGGTTGATGCCGTGAACGATGTTCTTCAGCTTGCCTTTGCCCGGCGCGGTCAGAACAACGCGATCGATACCCGGGCAGGCCAGGTGCTGGCCCAGGCCGTCGGCGTCACGCCATACACCGGTGTTGTCCACCAGCAGCGCGTCTTTGATGCCGTACTGGGTGTAATCCACTTCAGTCGGGTTCTTCGCGTAGATAACCTGGATCAGGTTACCGTTGGCGGTGATGGTGTTGTTTTCTTCGTCGATGGTGATGGTGCCGTTGAACGAACCATGTACCGAATCGCGGCGCAGCAGGCTGGCGCGCTTCATCAGGTCGTTTTCGGCGCCTTTGCGCACCACGATGGCACGCAGACGCAGACCGTCGCCACCACCGGTTTTTTCGATCAGGATACGTGCCAGCAGACGGCCGATACGACCGAAGCCGTACAGGACAACGTCGGTGCCTTTGCGCGCGGCAACGTTTTGCTGACCAACCACCTCAGCCATTTCTTCACGGACGAACTGCTCGGCAGTGCGGCCATTGCCTTCGGCGCGGAATTTGAACGCCAACTTGCCCAAGTCTACCGAAGCCGCGCCGAGTTTCAGCTCGCTCATGGCTTTAAGCAGTGGGAATGTTTCGTGGACGGAGAGTTCGCTATCGTCGGAAGAACGATGGCGAGCAAAGCGGTGAGCTTTGAGAATCGCGATGACAGACTGGTTGATCAGGCTGCGGCCATAGATCGAGCTCACCACGTTGTTATTGCGGTAGAGCTGACCGATAAGCGGAATCATCGCTTCTGCGAGTGCTTCACGGTCGATCCATTCACCAAGACACTGGTCGGGCTTCTGAGTCACGGGAACCTTCCACATGTAGGGGCAGAAAAAAGGGGCTACATTATGCCGCCGTGCGCCTCCCGTAGCAATGCGCGCTTGTCGTGCGATCCGTAACAAAATTCCGTTCAAAAAAATTACGCCTGGCCCAAGCCCAATAAAACCGCGGCTTCCAGCGCAGTCAATTTTTTGGAGACACCGCTGTCTTGTCCGTAACCCTCCGTAACACTCGCTGGTTTTGCCACTACATATTCGCCAGTTTTTGCTAAAAAACCGTGGTTTTTTGTCTTTACCACTACATTTCGCAAACCTGCGTAATAGACACAGTCTGCAACTGACAGGCGGCACTCTAGGCCGCTACAATTACCGACTTTGTCGCAACGCTTGGAGCTCAACCTTCCGTGCCCGTTCTGCGTCTACCGCTACTCCCTGCCGCGGCAGGTAAACAGCACTGGGGCAACCTGCCCGGTGCCGCCCTCAGCCTGGCCATCGCCGAGGCTGCCAGCGCTGCCAAGCGCTTTACCCTGCTGCTGACCGCCGACAGCCAAAGCGCCGAACGGCTGGAACAGGAGCTGAGCTTCTTCGCCCCGGATTTGCCGGTGCTGCATTTCCCGGACTGGGAAACCCTGCCGTACGATCTGTTTTCGCCGCACCAGGACATTATTTCCCAGCGCATCTCCGCCCTGTATCGGTTGCCGGAGCTCAGCCACGGCGTGCTGGTGGTGCCGATCACCACGGCACTGCATCGCCTGGCGCCGACCAAATTCCTGCTCGGCAGCAGCCTGGTGCTCGACGTCGGCCAGAAGCTCGACGTCGAGCACATGCGCACCCGCCTGGAAGCCACTGGCTATCGCTACGTCGATACCGTGTACGAGCACGGCGAATTCACCGTACGCGGTTCCTTGATCGACCTGTTCCCGATGGGCAGCAAGCTGCCTTACCGGATCGACCTGTTCGACGACGAAATCGAAACCCTGCGCACCTTCGACCCGGAAAACCAGCGCTCCATCGACAAGGTCGATTCGGTCAAGTTGCTGCCGGCCAAGGAATTCCCGCTGGAGAAAGAAGCCGTCACCCGCTTCAAGGCGCGTTTTCGCGAGCGCTTCGATGTCGACTTCCGTCGCTGCCCGATCTTCCAGGACCTGAACAGCGGAATTACCCCCGCTGGCATCGAGTACTACCTGCCGCTGTTCTTCGAAGAAACCTCGACGCTATTCGATTACCTGCCCCAGGACACCCAGGTGTTTTCCCTGCCGGGTATCGAACAGGCGGCGGAAAACTTCTGGAACGATGTGCGCAATCGCTATGAAGAACGGCGTGTCGATCCATCCCGTCCTTTATTGCCACCCGCCGAGTTGTTCCTGCCGGTAGAAGACTGTTTTGCGCGCCTGAAAAACTGGCCGCGGGTGGTTGCCAGTCAACAGGATGTGGAAACCGGCGTCGGTCGCGAGCGCTTCCCGGCGCGGGAGCTGCCGAACCTGGCCATCGAAGCCAAGGCTACCCAGCCGTTGGCCGCACTGGCCGGTTTCCTCGACGAGTTTCCCGGCCGCGTGCTGTTTACCGCCGAGTCCGCGGGCCGTCGTGAAGTACTGCTGGAATTGCTCGAACGCCTGAAGTTGCGACCGAAGACCGTCGACAGCTGGCCAGACTTCGTGAAGAGCAAGGAACGCCTGGCGATCACCATCGCCCCGCTCGACGAAGGCCTGGTGCTGGACGATCCGGCCCTGGCCCTGGTGGCTGAAAGCCCGTTATTCGGTCAGCGCGTGATGCAGCGCCGTCGCCGCGAAAAGCGCGCCGACGCCAACAACGATGCCGTGATCAAGAACCTCACCGAGCTGCGCGAAGGTGCGCCGGTGGTGCATATCGATCACGGCGTCGGTCGTTACCTCGGGCTGACGATTCTGGAAATCGACAGCCAGGCCGCCGAATTCCTGACCCTCGAATACGCGGAAAACGCCAAGCTTTATGTACCGGTCGCCAACCTGCATTTGATCGCCCGTTACACCGGCAGCGACGATGCCCTGGCCCCGCTGCACCGTCTCGGTTCCGAGACCTGGCAGAAAGCCAAACGCAAAGCTGCCGAACAGGTACGCGACGTGGCCGCCGAATTGCTCGACATCTATGCCCGTCGCGCCGCTCGCGAAGGTTATGCCTTCGCCGACCCGAAAGCCGATTACGCGACGTTCAGTGCTGGCTTCCCGTTTGAAGAAACCCCGGACCAGCAAACCACCATCGAAGCGGTGCGCGCCGACATGCTCGCCCCGAAACCGATGGATCGCCTGGTCTGCGGCGACGTGGGTTTCGGCAAGACCGAAGTGGCGATGCGCGCCGCGTTCATCGCGGTGCACGGCGGTCGTCAAGTGGCCATTCTGGTGCCGACTACCCTGCTCGCCCAGCAGCACTACAACAGTTTCCGCGACCGCTTCGCCGACTGGCCGGTGACCGTGGAAGTGATGAGCCGCTTCAAGTCGACCAAAGAAGTGAACGCCGCCGTCGCGGACCTTGCCGAGGGCAAGATCGACATCGTCATCGGCACGCACAAGTTGCTGCAGGACGACGTGAAAATCAAAAACCTCGGGCTGGTGATCATCGACGAAGAGCACCGTTTTGGTGTCCGTCAGAAGGAACAGCTCAAGGCCCTGCGCAGTGAAGTCGACATTCTCACCCTGACCGCCACGCCAATTCCGCGCACGTTGAACATGGCCGTGTCAGGTATGCGCGACCTGTCGATCATCGCCACACCGCCGGCTCGTCGCCTGTCGGTGCGGACCTTCGTCATGGAGCAGAACAAGAGCACGGTCAAAGAGGCCCTGCTCCGCGAGCTGCTGCGCGGCGGGCAGGTCTACTACCTTCATAACGATGTGAAGACCATCGAAAAGTGCGCCGCCGACCTCGCCGAACTGGTGCCGGAAGCACGGATCGGCATTGGCCACGGGCAGATGCGTGAACGCGATCTCGAACAGGTGATGAGCGACTTCTACCACAAGCGCTTCAACGTGCTGATCGCCTCGACCATCATCGAGACCGGCATCGACGTGCCGAGCGCCAACACCATCATCATCGAGCGTGCCGACAAGTTCGGCCTGGCGCAGCTGCACCAATTGCGTGGCCGCGTCGGCCGCAGTCACCACCAGGCTTATGCTTACTTGCTGACCCCACCGCGCCAGCAAATCACCACGGATGCGGAAAAACGTCTGGAAGCGATCGCCAACACCCAGGACCTTGGCGCAGGTTTCGTGCTCGCGACCAACGACCTGGAGATTCGCGGTGCCGGTGAATTGCTCGGCGATGGCCAGAGCGGACAAATCCAGGCGGTCGGTTTCACGCTGTACATGGAGATGCTCGAGCGCGCCGTGAAGTCGATCCGCAAGGGCGAACAACCGAACCTCGATCAACCGCTGGGTGGCGGGCCGGAAGTCAATTTGCGTGTGCCGGCCTTGATTCCCGAAGACTACCTGCCGGACGTGCACGCCCGACTGATTCTCTACAAACGCATCGCCTCGGCCACCGATGAGGAAGGCCTCAAGGACCTGCAAGTGGAGATGATCGACCGTTTCGGCCTGTTGCCGGAGCCGACCAAAAACCTGATGCGCATCACGGCGTTGAAATTGCAGGCCGAATTGCTGGGCATCAAGAAGGTCGATGGCGGTCCGCAAGGCGGCCGCATCGAGTTCGCGACGCAAACACCGGTCGACCCGCTGACGCTGATCAAACTGATCCAGAGCCAACCCAAACGCTACAAATTCGAAGGCGCCACGATGTTTAAATTCCAGGTGCCAATGGAGCGCCCGGAAGAGCGCTTTAATACTGTAGAGGCGCTGTTCGAGCGCCTCATTCCGAAAACTGCTTGAAGGACGCCGCATGCGCCTGTTTCGCTCACTGACCTTGTTGATAACGCTGGTCGCCCCATCGGTATTTGCCGATGACCTGTATCAGGTTGAAATGATTCTGGTCCGCCAAAACGCCGTCCCGGCCATCGTCACTCGTGCGGCGCCGGAAGACTGGGCCGCCGGTGCCCAGCGCATCAACCCCGACAGCCTGCGCACGCCAAGCCTCAACGGTGAAGTTGAAAAGCTCACCGCCAGCAATGACTACACGGTATTGCTGCACAAGACGTGGCAGCAGACCCTCGGTGAACAACCCGTCAAAGTCGCGATCAGCGACGGCAAAGAGCAATTCGGCCAGTTCCCGATCGAGGGCACGCTGAATCTGAAGCTGGGGCGTTTCACCGACGTCGACGCAGACTTCTGGGTCAACCAGATCAACACCGATGGCCTGGTGACCGCCAGTGAACGCCTGAAGACAGAAAGCCACACTAAAAACGGCCAGCTGAATTTCCTCGACGCCGGCCATCTCGGCATGCTGATCAAGATCACCTCGTTGACCGCCCCCGCTCCCCGGCCAGTCCCTGAAGAAATTCCGGACTGATAGAAGTCCTTATGCCCCCGACCCTGAGCAAACCTCTGGCGCCTTCCTGGGTCAGCCGATTCAAGGAACAGAGCCTGGAGCGCGGCCGGCGCTACGCGCTGGAAAACCGCGTCAGGATTGTCGAGGCCGGCGACGCCACCATCATCGCGGCCTGCGAAGGCTCTGGCGGTAACGTTTACCGTCAGACCATTCGCCTGCGTGAGTCAGCCAAAGCCACTTTGCTGATGGTCGACGCCACGTGCACGTGCCCGGTACACAGCAACTGCAAACATTGCGCCGCGGTGCTGCTGAAAGTTCAGGAAACCCTGGCCTATCCCGCTGCTGCCCAGGACGCCGATCTGCTGGAGAAACTGCAAGCCGTACTGGAAAACCGCAGCCCGAAAGCCCCGCCGCAAGTCATGGTGGATAACGTGCAGCCGGTGCCGCGCCTGTGGCTGGCGAGTATCGAGTTCAGCGCCTTTGAACCTCGCAATGGCAAGATGCAGCGCTACATCCAGCATCGCGCGGCGTTGTCTTTCAGTTATCTGGATGAATACGTTGCCGGGCAGAAGAACGCCGACATCCTGATTCGCCAGGAAACCCAGACGTTGCGGATAAAACGTCACCCGGACGTCGAACAGGCCTACAGGGAACAGTTAAGAATCCTCGGCTTCAAGGTCGCCACCCGGCAAAGCAAGGCCCTGCCCGAAAGCGCGGGCGAGCTGTTCGAGATGGTCAACGACAGCGCCTGGCTGACCTTCACGCTCAATGAGCTGCCAAAGCTGCGCACCCAGGGCTGGGAACTTCAGATCGACGAGGAATTCGGTTTCGACCTGACCGCCGTGGACGACTGGTACGCCACCGTCGAGCAGGCACCGGAGCGCGACTGGTTCGATCTGGAACTGGGCATCATCGTCAACGGTGAACGGCTGAGCCTGCTGCCGATCCTGTTGAACCTGATGCGCTCCCACACCGAAATCCTCAACCCGGAGCGCCTCGCCCGCCGTCGCGATGACGAGCTGATTCTGGTGAACATCCCCAATCGCCCGAACTCCGAGCACGGCCCGCTGCAAGTCGCCCTGCCCTTCGGCCGGCTGAAACCGGTGCTGGCGACCCTCGGCGAGTTCTACCTGCAAGAGCCCGGCGACACCACGCTGCGCCTGAGCAAGGCTGACGCGATACGGCTGAACCCGCTGGAAGGCATGCCGCTGCTCTGGGAAGGTGGCGAGCAGATCCGCACGTTTGCCCAGCGTTTGCGGGATATCAAGGACTTCACAGTGGCGGCGCCGGAAGGCTTGAACGCTACTTTGCGCCCGTATCAGCTGGAGGGCTTGAGCTGGATGCAGTCGCTGCGTCAGCTGGAAGTGGGTGGAATTCTTGCGGACGACATGGGGCTGGGTAAAACCCTTCAAACCCTGGCGCACGTGCTCAGCGAAAAAAATGCCGGGCGTCTCGATCGGCCGTGCATGGTGGTGATGCCCACCAGCCTGATCCCCAACTGGCTCGACGAAGCGGCGCACTTCACGCCGCAACTCAAAGTGCTGGCGCTGTACGGCGCCAGCCGCAAAAAACACTTCGAGCATCTGGCCGACTACGACCTGATCCTGACCACCTATGCGCTGCTGCCCAAGGACGTCGAACGCCTGGCCGCACAGCCACTGCACGTGCTGGTTCTGGATGAAGCCCAGTACATCAAGAACCCCAACAGCAAAGCCGCCCAAGCGGCTCGCGAGCTGAATGCGCGCCAACGTCTGTGCCTGAGCGGTACGCCTCTGGAAAACCACTTGGGCGAGTTGTGGTCGCTGTTTCACTTCCTGCTACCCGGCTGGCTCGGCGACGTGAAAAGCTTCAACCGCGATTACCGGGTGCCGATTGAAAAACGCGCCAGCGAAGTAAGGCTTCAGCACCTGAACGGTCGGATCAAACCGTTTCTGCTGCGCAGGACCAAAGAGCAAGTCGCAACGGAATTGCCGCCAAAGACTGAAATTATCCACTGGGTCGAACTCAACGAAGCCCAGCGTGACGTGTACGAAACCATGCGCCTGGCCATGGACAAGAAAGTCCGCGACGAAATCACCCGCAAAGGCGTGGCCCGCAGCCAGATCATCATTCTTGAGGCGCTGCTCAAGCTGCGTCAGGTGTGCTGCGATTTGCGTCTGGTCAACGAAGCGGTCCTGCCAACACGCGGCAGTACCTCGGGCAAGCTCGACAGCCTGATGGAAATGCTTGAAGAGTTGTTTGAGGAAGGTCGACGGATCCTGCTGTTTTCACAGTTCACTTCAATGCTCGCCTTAATTGAGGTCGAACTGAAGAAACGTGGCGTCGACTACGCGTTGTTGACCGGACAAACCCGCGATCGACGCGCGCCGGTGAAGGATTTCCAGAGCGGCAAGCGTCAGATTTTTCTGATCAGCTTGAAGGCTGGCGGTGTCGGCCTGAACCTGACCGAAGCGGACACGGTGATTCATTACGACCCGTGGTGGAACCCGGCCACGGAAAACCAGGCGACCGACCGCGCCTACCGCATCGGCCAGGAGAAACCGGTGTTCGTCTACAAGATGATTGCCAGGGGCACGGTGGAAGAGAAAATTCAGCACCTGCAAAAGGAAAAATCCGACCTGGCGGCGGGCGTGCTCGATGGTCGCAAGACTGGCGACTGGAAGTTGCAGAGTGATGATATTGAAGCGTTGTTTGCGCCGTTGCCGGACAAGCTGGAGAAGCGCTGAGATCTACTGCGACCTGTAGATCGCTATCGCGAGCAGGCTCGCTCCCGCCTTGATTTTGTGTTGCCTCGATGATGGAGGGTAAACACAGATCCAAGGTGGGAGCGAGCCTGCTCGCGATGGAGTCAACTCGGTATCGCGCCTGGCTCAGCCTTTCAATACCTGCACCAACGCAGACATGCCCCCCATCCCGCCCTTATTCGATCAGTTGAGCCTCTTTGAGCGCGCCAATGGCTGTCAGCCAACGCGGATCCTGGCGGTACTCGGTGCTGGCATACGATTGACCGCGCATCCGTGCAATGCGCTCGGACGGCTTGACCTTCAGGCGCTGGGCGGCGCTCAAGGCCAGTTCGGCAGCCGCACGATCGTTGCACACCAGGCCCATGTCGCAACCGGCCGTCAGCGCCGCTTCGATACGGCTGGCGGCATCGCCCACCACGTGGGCACCGGCCATGGACAGGTCGTCGCTGAAAATCACACCGTCGAATTGCAGCTCGCCGCGCAGGATGTCCTGCAACCAACGGCGCGAGAAACCGGCGGGTTGGGAATCGACCTGTGGATAAATGACGTGGGCCGGCATGACCGCAGCCAGCTGTTTGCTCAGTTTTGCGAAAGGCACCAGGTCGTTGGCGCGAATGTCTTCGAGACTGCGCTCGTCGTTCGGGATCGCCACGTGGGAATCCGCCTCGGCCCAGCCGTGACCGGGGAAATGCTTGCCGGTAGCAGCCATGCCAGCGCTGTTCATGCCGCGGATAAAGGCACCGGCGAGTAATGCTGCGCGCTCTGGATCACCTTCGAACGAACGCGTACCGACCACCGCGCTGCGCTGGTAATCCAGATCCAGCACAGGCGCGAAACTCAGGTCGAGACCCACAGCCAGCACCTCGGTTGCCATGATCCAGCCGCACTGCTCGGCCAGGTACTCGGCATTCGGGTTATCGGCGATGGCGCGCATAGCTGGCAGTCGCACGAAGCCCTGACGCAGGCGCTGTACGCGACCGCCCTCCTGGTCGACCGCCAACAGCAGATCAGGACGGATGGCGCGGATTGCAGCGCTCAGTTCACGCACCTGGCGCGGATGCTCGATGTTACGGGCAAAAATGATCAGGCCGCCCACTTCGGGCTGGCGCAACAATTGGCGATCTTCGGCCGTCAGCCAGGTACCGGCGACGTCCACCATCAACGAGCCTTGCAGGCCAGCAGTCATAGAGATTCCTTGATAACGATAAACCCGGCTCGCACGACTTCGCCGCCGCAGGCTGTGCCCTGCAGGCTGGAGATAACAATGGGAAGCGGGATCTGAAAGGGATTCGGCATGGGCGGCTAGCTTAGCGGATGTAAGCTGCCGCGCCCACCCGTATGGCTAAACCTTGGCGGCAACCGGGGCCGATTTGCTGCGCGGGCGCAATTGCGCGGTGGCCATGGCCGAATCGGTCACGCCGGTCTCGGCACGCATGCCGGCGGCCAGGAATGGCACCATCAACCGCATCACCTGCTCGATGGACGTGTTGACACCGAAATCGGTCTCGGCAATCGCGCGCAACGCCTTGATACCCGACATGCTGAACGCCGCGGCACCGAGCATGAAATGCACGCGCCAGAACAGTTCGATCGGGGGAATACGCGGTGCGGCTTCATTGACCAGCATCATGTAGCGGCGGAACACTTTGCCGTACATGTCTTCCAGATAACGACGCAAGTGACCCTGGCTCTGACTGAACGCCAGCCCCAGCAAACGCATGAAAATCGACAGATCGTTGCCGCTGCGTGGCTGAACCACCAGGGCTTGTTCGACGAGGATTTCCAGCAGCTCTTCAAGCGTCGGCTTGTTTTCTGGCTTGGCCTGGCGACGCTCCAGCTCTTTATCGAGGCTGAGGCAAAACGGCCCGAGAAAGCGCGAGAAGACCGCTTGGATCAGCGCCTTCTTTGAGCCGAAGTGATAATTCACCGCCGCCAAATTCACACCGGCCTTGCTGGTGATCAAACGCAATGAGGTTTCAGCGAAACCTTTTTCCGCGAACAACTGCTCGGCAGCATCAAGAATGCGTTCAACGGTTTCCGACTGGGCCATGGCTACTCCGCCTGACAAACACTTGTTTGAAACATACGTTTCAGCCTGTGCGTTGTCAAGCCTGGCAGTTCGTTTTGGGAATGGCCGGTCAGCTATTTAACCATACAACGACGAAGCGTAAATCAGCGGCCTGATCGACCGTCTGGCGGCCGCTAAAAAAAGGAGCATTGCCAAGACGCTTTCACTGTATATAATCCCAGTCACTGTATAAAAAGACAGAGCGATCAATATGCTAAAGCTGACGCCACGCCAAGCAGAGATTCTGGCCTTCATCAAACGCTGCCTCGAAGACAACGGCTACCCGCCGACCCGCGCGGAAATCGCTCAGGAACTGGGTTTCAAATCGCCAAACGCGGCGGAAGAACACCTCAAGGCGCTGGCCCGCAAAGGCGCAATCGAAATGACGCCTGGCGCTTCCCGTGGAATTCGCATTCCCGGCTTCGAAGCCAAGGCCGACGACTCCACGCTGCCGATCATTGGCCGAGTGGCCGCCGGTGCGCCGATCCTCGCCCAACAGCACATCGAAGAATCCTGCAACATCAACCCTGCCTTCTTCCATCCTCGGGCCGACTACCTGCTGCGCGTTCACGGCATGAGCATGAAGGACATCGGCATTTTCGACGGTGATCTGCTGGCGGTGCATACCACCCGCGAAGCCCGCAATGGCCAGATCGTGGTCGCACGGATCGGCGACGAAGTGACCGTCAAGCGCTTCAAGCGCGATGGCAGCAAAGTCTGGCTGATTGCCGAAAACCCTGAATTCGCCCCTATCGAAGTGAACCTGAAAGATCAGGAACTGGTGATCGAAGGCTTGAGTGTTGGCGTCATTCGCCGCTAAAGGAGGCTTTATGCAGTTCCCGCACACCCACCAGCAAACCCAGTTGCCGTTGTTCGAGGCGTTCATGGTGCAGCCATTGGCGCCGATCATGAAAGACGTGATCGAATCGCCCTGGATCGCCGAACCTGAAGTGTTCAGTGAATTGTCACTGCGCGGTGCGGCCGGGAACTGCCTGAACCTTCTGGCACCCATTCTCAGGGAACTGAGCCAGGATCAGGACGCGCGCTGGCTGACGCTGATCGCCCCGCCCGCCAGCCTGACTCAGGCCTGGTTGAGGGACGCCGGCCTTAACCGTGAACGCATTCTGTTGTTGCAACCACGCGGCACTCAAAGCGCCCAGCAATTGACTTGCGAAGCCTTGCGCCTGGGCCGCAGCCACACCGTCGTCAGCTGGCTCAACCCATTGAATGCGAACTCACGGCAACAGCTGATCAGCGCCGCCCGCACCGGGGACGCACAAAGCTTGAATATTCGATTGGGATAATGGCAACCATTGCGCGAAGGGAGCCGCGCAGGGCTTCTCCAAGGGCAGAGAAGCCAATCTGAAGCGATATCAGTAGAAAGCGACGAACGGGATCAATGGAGGACCCGAGAGCTCTCATCCGTATTGAAATCGCCTTCAACCAGACGTCCTGCCATCTGCACGCCGACGCTCAACATCGCTTTGGCGACTTCCACGTGCTGGCCTTGCAGGAACGCTTTGGCATCCTCGGAGAAATCCAAAGTAACCAGAGAACCCTCGTCCTCAGCTCTACGCAGCTCGATTCGGCCGTCTGGCAACTCGACAATTTCTAGAAAGGACGTTGGCATAAAGGTCTGTTCTCCACGAAAGGCGGGGATTATATAGGCATCGAGCAGGCTTCGCTCATGATCTTGACCAGCAGCACGTTTAATCGCACCGCTGGATCTGCCCTCATCAGCACTCGTTCAAACCTTCGCGAAACCGGATAGCCAGCCCTTTCAGGTTCTGACGCCAGCTCTCCAGCTCTTCCCGGCTCAACTCTTCCGACGCGTCCTCCTCATCCAGGTTAACGGCCAGAATCAGCGGCTGCGTCACGTCGCCCTTGGGCTTGTGTGGGGCACGAGGCGGCTGGAACAGCGCCGCGTGAGCCGCCAACAGCTTGGCCAGCCAGGTTTCCGGGTTGTGCGCCAACTCGACCATCTCGGCCATTTCAGGAATGGCGATGGTTTCCAGCATTTCGCGAGTCAGCAACAACTCCGCCCGAGGCGCATTGGCCTGAGGCAAGCGATAGAAGCCTGCAATTTCATGGCACAGCCCCAACAGCGCTCCGTACAGGTGGAACAATGCTGATTCGCGCCCGGCCTGAATAAGCGCCAGCGAATTCATCGCCCGCCCCTCTTCGGCTTTGGCGAGCGCTTCCAGCGACAGGCCGGCGAAATAAATCTTCTGGTTGGTACGGGTATAGAGTTCGTGGGCCATGACGGCAGCCTCCGCAACGAAATAATTGCTTCACGCAGGCTATGTAGGAGCGAGCTCGCTCGCGATGGTCGTCAACGATGACGCGGGCCATCAGCATTCCCGCGCCGCTCTCAAATTCATCGCGAGCGAGCTCGCTCCTACAAGGTCTTGCGATTTTACGCTTTCGCGGCCGGCCGTTTGTCTTCAACAGTCCACTTGCCGCCGTCGTAATACGCCTTCCAGCCAGTCGGCTTACCGTCGACTTCTGTTTGAACGTATTGCTCCTTGGTCTTGCGACTGTAACGAATCACGGCAGGGAGACCGTCCGGGTCCTTCTTCGGCGCTTCGCAGAGGAAGTGATATTTCGGATCGATCTCGTCCTTGTGCGGGATGATTTCCATCACCAGCGGAGCGCGCGTCTCGCGGTTTTTCGGGAACTGGCTGGCCGCCAGGAACAGACCGGACGCACCGTCGCGCAGGATGTAGGTGTCGTTGACCTTTTCGCATTTCAGCTCAGGCATCTTCACCGGATCCATCTTCGGCGGCGCCGCATCACCGCTTTTCAGCAGCTTGCGGGTGTTCTTGCAGGTCGCGTTGGTGCAGCCGAAGAACTTGCCGAAACGGCCGGTCTTGAGCTGCATCTCGCTGCCACACTTGTCGCATTCCAGGCTCGGACCTTCGTAACCCTTGATGCGGTAAGTGCCCTCTTCGATTTCGTAGCCGTCGCAATCCGGGTTGTTGCCGCAGATGTGCAACTTGCGTTTCTCGTCGAGCAGGTAAGCGTCCATCGCCGTGCTGCAAATCGGGCAGCGATGCTTGCCACGCAACACCAGCGACTCCGACTCACCTTCGTCGTCCGCCGCGATTTCATCGCCCGGCACCAGGTTGACGGTGGCCTTGCAGCGCTCTTTCGGCGGCAGGCTGTAACCCGAGCAACCGAGGAACACGCCGGTCGATGCGGTGCGGATCTGCATCGGACGGCCACAGGTCAGGCACGGAATGTCGGTCATCACCGGCTGGTTGGCACGCATGCCGTTTTCCGCGCTTTCGGCTACTTCGAGCTTCTTCTTGAAGTCGCCGTAGAACTCGTCCAGCACGTTTTTCCAGTCGCGTTCGCCCTGGGCCACATCATCGAGGTTCTCTTCCATGCCGGCGGTAAAGCCATAGTCCATGAGATTGGAGAAACTCTCGGACAGACGCTCGGTGACGATGTCACCCATCTTTTCCGAATAGAAACGACGGTTGTGCAGCGCCACATAGCCACGGTCCTGGATGGTCGAAATAATCGCCGCGTAGGTCGAAGGACGACCGATGCCGCGTTTTTCCATTTCTTTAACCAGGCTCGCTTCCGAGTAACGCGCCGGCGGCTTGGTGAAGTGCTGGGTCGGATCAAGCTTGATCAGCTTCATCGCGTCGCCCTGGGCCATGTCTGGCAGCACGTCGTCGTCGCCCGGCTTGGCGATTTGCGGCATCACGCGGGTGTAACCGTCGAACTTCAGGATGCGGCCCTTGGCGCGCAATTCGAAGTCGCCGGCACCGACGGTGACAGTGGTCGACAGGTATTGGGCCGGCAGCATCTGGCAAGCCAGGAACTGGCGCCAGATCAGCTCGTAGAGGCGCTCTGCATCACGCTCCATGCCCGACAGCTTGCTTGGCTCGGTGTTGGCGTCAGATGGACGAATCGCTTCGTGAGCCTCTTGTGCGCCTTCCTTGCTGCTGTAGACGTTCGGGGTTTCCGGCAGGTACTTCTTACCGAACTCGCTTTCAATATAAGTACGCGCCATGGCCACCGCATCAACCGAGAGGTTGGTGGAGTCGGTACGCATATACGTGATGTAGCCCGCCTCATACAAGCGCTGGGCCATCATCATGGTTTTCTTCACGCCGAAGCCCAGGCGGTTACTCGCGGCCTGCTGCAGGGTGGACGTGATGAACGGAGCGGACGGCTTGCTGCTGGTCGGCTTGTCTTCGCGCTTGACGATGCTGTAGCTGGAAGCCTTGAGCTTTTCCAGCGCGGCCATGGCCTGGGCTTCGTTGAGCGGCTTGAAGGCTTCGCCTTTCTCGCGGGCCACGTCGAAGCGCACGGTGGCGCCCTTGGCGGTACCGAGGTCAGCGTGGACTTCCCAGTACTCTTCAGGGATGAACGCGCGAATTTCACGCTCACGCTCAACCACCAGCTTCACGGCAACCGATTGCACGCGACCGGCGGACAGGCCACGGGCGATCTTGGCCCACAGCAGCGGCGAAACCATGTAACCCACCACGCGGTCGAGGAAACGACGCGCCTGCTGGGCGTTGACACGGTCGATGTCCAGCTCGCCTGGTTTGGAGAAGGCTTCCTGAATCGCCTTCTTGGTGATTTCGTTGAACACCACGCGCTTGTAGCGGCTGTCGTCACCACCGATGGCTTCGCGCAGGTGCCAGGCAATGGCTTCCCCCTCGCGATCCAAGTCGGTTGCGAGATAGATGGTGTCAGCATCTTTGGCGAGCCGGCGCAGCTCTTCGATGACTTTTTCCTTGCCCGGAAGGATCTCGTACTTGGCTTTCCAGCCATGCTCGGGATCGACACCCATGCGCGAGACGAGCTGCTTGCGCGCTTTCTCTTTCGGCGTGAGCACCGGACCTTCACCCGCGGCGGCCTTGCCGCGCTTAGCGGCTGGCTCTTTGCTGGCGCTAGCCGAACCGCTGGTGGGCAGGTCTCGGATATGGCCGATACTCGACTTCACCACGTATTGGTTGCCCAGATACTTGTTGATGGTCTTGGCCTTAGCCGGGGATTCCACAATGACCAGCGATTTGCCCATGGATCAGAAAATTCCTGAATTCTAGAAGTGAAAGGCGGTTGGCGCCTGACGCGGCACCGCTATATATAGTGGCTACAAGGTGAGGTCAAGCGCAGGGTTTTGCGCGCACTCAGCTTATGGCTGGGTAAAAAGGCTCGGTTCGGCTTGCACCAAAGCAAAGCGCGGTACCTGTTCGCCGTCAACCTCGACCGACTCCAGGAACATGCTCAAGGGGCGCACCCAAAAGCCGTAATCGCCATACAGGGCTTGGTAGAAGACGACTTCTTCTTCGGTTTCCGAATGCCGCGCAATACTGAATACACGGTACTGCGGACCTTTGTAATGTTGGTAGAGCCCAGGTTGTATCGGCATGCTTTGGCCCTCACTCAAATCTTTTCAAAATAAAAACAAAAATAAATTCAGAAAAACAAAAACCGGGGCACTTGGCCCCGGCTTCCGTCAACGGAACGCTTAAACGCGTTCGAAGACGGTGGAGATGCCTTGGCCGAGACCAATGCACATGGTGGCTACCCCGAAGGTGCCGCCATTTTGCTTCATTACGTTCAGCAACGTGCCGGAGATACGGGCACCGGAGCAACCGAACGGGTGACCCAGGGCGATCGCGCCGCCGTGCAGGTTAACCTTCTCGTTCATCTTGTCGAGCACTTTCAGATCTTTCAGCACCGGCAGGGCCTGTGCGGCGAAAGCTTCGTTGAGCTCGAAGAAGTCGATATCGTTAATACCAAGACCTGCGCGCTTCAGTGCTTTTTGTGTAGCCGGTACTGGACCATAGCCCATGATTGCCGGGTCCACACCTGCCACTGCCATCGAGCGAATCACCGCCATAGGCTGGATGCCGAGGTCCTGTGCGCGCTGCGCCGACATCACGATCATGCACGAGGCACCGTCCGTGATTTGCGACGAAGTGCCCGCCGTCACGGTACCGCCCTTAGGGTTAAACGCTGGCTTCAACGCCGCCAGGCTTTCCAGGGTGGTTTCCGGACGAATGGTTTCGTCGTAGTCGAACAGTTTCAGGAAACCGTTCTCGTCGTAGCCCTGCATCGGGATGATTTCGTCTTTGAACTTGCCTTCCACAGTCGCCTTGTGGGCGAGTTGGTGGGAGCGCACGCCGAAAGCGTCCTGCTGTTCGCGAGTGATGCCGTGCATTTTGCCCAGCATTTCAGCGGTCAGGCCCATCATGCCCGAGGCTTTCGCCGCGTACAGGGACATGTGCGGGTTCGGATCGACACCGTGCATCATGCTCACATGGCCCATATGCTCGACGCCGCCAACGACGAACACGTCACCGTTGCCGGTCATGATCGCTTGCGCAGCCGTGTGCAAGGCGCTCATCGACGAGCCACACAGGCGGCTGACGGTCTGGCCGGCAGCGGTGTGCGGGATCTGAGTCATCAGGGACGCCATGCGAGCGATGTTCCAGCCCTGCTCCAGGGTCTGGTTTACACAGCCCCAGATCACGTCTTCGACTTCGTTCGGGTCAACCTTGACGTTGCGTTCCAGCAATTTGCTGATCAGGTGCGCCGACATGTCTTCAGCGCGGGTGTTGCGGTGCATGCCGCCCTTGGAGCGGCCCATCGGAGTACGACCGAAGTCGACAATCACGACGTCTCTAGGATTCAAGCTCATAAAATTTCACTCTCGCTCTAGTCGTTTGGACGCTTAACCGAAGAAGCTCTGACCGTTTTTGGCCATTTCGCGCAGCTTCGCGGTCGGGTGGTACAGCGCGCCCAAATCAGCGTACTGATCAGCCAGTGCAACGAACTCTGCCACACCGATCGAATCGATGTAACGCAGCGCACCGCCACGGAATGGAGGGAAACCAATACCGTAGACCAGACCCATGTCGGCTTCGGCAGCAGTTTCGACGATGCCGTCTTCCAGGCAACGCACGGTTTCCAGGCACAGCGGGACCATCATCCAGTTGATGATGTCTTCGTCTGTGACTTCGCGCTGCTCGTAAACGATCGGCTTGAGCACTTCCAGCACCGACGGATCGGCGACTTTCTTCTGCTTGCCGCGCTTGTCGGTCTCGTAGGCGTAGAAGCCCTTGCCATTTTTCTGGCCCAGGCGCTTGGCTTCGTAGAGCACGTCGACAGCCGAACGACGGTCGTCTTTCATGCGGTCAGGGAAGCCTTCAGCCATTACGTCACGACCGTGGTGACCGGTGTCGATGCCGACCACGTCCATCAGGTACGCCGGGCCCATCGGCCAGCCGAATTTTTCCATGATCTTGTCGATACGGACGAAGTCCACACCGGCGCTGACCAGCTTGGCGAAACCGCCGAAGTACGGGAACAGTACGCGGTTGACCAGGAAGCCCGGGCAGTCATTGACGACAATCGGGTTCTTGCCCATTTTCTTGGCGTAGGCAACGGTGGTGGCAACCGCCAGCTCGCTGGATTTCTCGCCACGAATCACTTCAACCAGCGGCATCATGTGCACCGGGTTGAAGAAGTGCATGCCGACGAAGTTTTCCGGACGCTTGAGGGCTTTGGCCAGCAAGGTGATGGAAATGGTCGAGGTGTTGGACGCGAGGATGGTGTCCTCTTTGACCTTGTCTTCGACTTCGGCCAGAACGGCTTGCTTGACCTTCGGGTTCTCGACGACGGCTTCGACGACCAGGTCAACGTGACCGAAATCACCGTAGGACAGGGTCGGACGTATGCCGTTGAGCACTTCAGCCATTTTCGCAGCGGTCATGCGACCTTTATCAACGCGGCTCACCAGCAGCTTGGCGGCTTCAGCCAGACCTTGCTCGATGCCGTGCTCGTTGATGTCTTTCATCAGGATCGGCGTGCCTTTGGAAGCCGACTGATAAGCGATACCGCCACCCATGATGCCAGCGCCCAATACGGCAGCCTGCTTCACGTCCTTGGCGATTTCGTCGTAAGCCTTGGCCTTTTTCTTCAGTTCCTGGTCGTTCAGGAACAGACCGATCAAGCTCTGCGCGGCAGAAGTCTTGGCCAGTTTGACGAAACCGGCAGCTTCGACTTCCAGCGCTTTGTCGCGACCGAAGTTCGCAGCCTTCTGGATGGTCTTGATCGCTTCAACCGGCGCCGGGTAGTTCGGGCCAGCCTGACCGGCGACGAAACCTTTGGCGGTTTCGAAAGCCATCATTTGTTCGATGGCGTTCAGCTTGAGCTTTTCCAGCTTCGGCTGGCGCTTGGCCTTGTAGTCAAACTCGCCGGAAATGGCGCGTTTGATCAGTTCCAGAGCGGCTTCCTGCAGTTTCTCAGGGGCAACCACAGCATCGACGGCGCCGACTTTCAGCGCGTCTTCCGGACGGTTTTCCTTACCGGCGGCAATCCACTCGATGGCGTTGTCGGCACCGATCAGGCGCGGCAGGCGAACAGTGCCGCCGAAGCCCGGGTAGATGCCCAGCTTGACTTCTGGCAGACCGATCTTGGCCTTGGTCGACATGACGCGGTAGTCCGCCGCCAGGCACATTTCCAGACCGCCACCCAATGCGATGCCGTTGATTGCGGCGACAGTCGGGACGTTGAGGTCTTCGAAATCGCTGAAAATCTTGTTGGCTTCGAGGTTGCCTGCAACAAGCTCCGCATCAGGCAGCTTGAAGTTCTCGACAAATTCGGTGATGTCGGCGCCGACGATGAAGACGTCCTTGCCACTGCTGACGATCACGCCCTTGATCGAAGCATCTGCCTTGATAGTGTCTACGGCCTGACGCAGTTCGTTCAGGGTTAGACGGTTGAACTTGTTGACGGACTCACCCTTGAGGTCGAACTTCAGTTCGACGATGCCACTTTCAAGAGCCGTAACCGTGATGGCTTTACCTTCGTAAATCATCAACTGATCTCCACGATATGGAAGCTGAACAGTACACGTCGGACGCAGGCGACCGGCTTGGCAGGACGTTAAACGTCGATGCTACGCCAATCCACCCGGTACACCCTCCAACGCGATAGTCGGGATTCTGTAGGAGCGGTCTGAAATACAAACGCTCAATTCATACGCCCGTTTGATTTGGGTACGTCACCTTCACGGAATTCCCGACAATTGTCAATCGCCCTAAACACGGGACAAGATGCGACTTTCCGGTCATTTCCGTACCGCGAAGCCCGGCAACACGCAGATGCATGTGAGGCCATTCATAGAATCAATAGTTAGAAAAGTCGCCCTAATTCGCTGCAGCCTGTGTTTAACAGGCTACGCTGGCGGGACATGGGAGAAAAACATCAACGCTTTGGCGAATGCCGGGCGTAAGATCAGCTCACTGAGAATTACCGGCCTGCCTGGCCAACTCCAGCCCGATGATGAATGTCGGGCTTTTTATTGCCTGCCCCGTAGGAGCGAGCTTGCTCGCGATGGTCGTCAACGATAAGGCGGGCTGTCCGGATCAACGCGTTGCATGGACGTTCTTCGCGAGCAGGCTCGCTCCTTCAGGGATCCGGGTCAGGCGAGCGCCTTGAGGGTGGCATCGATGTGTTGCAAAACAGTCGCCTCGCCCTTCTCGCCCCAATACAACGTGATCATTTGCTTGTCGGCTTCGATCTTGTAGACGTTGTCTGGCAACTTTTCGAAATGAATCAGCAAGGCCGGATCGTCGCAGATTTCCTGCCACTGATTGACCCAGACACCCGGAGCCTTTTGCCAATAGCACCAGCACGCCGGCTGATTGCCGCGACGCGGTCGATGGTACTGCGCACAAGGGCTTGGCGGCTCCTGGCTCAGCCAGTGAGGCCACTCCTGAGGCGCCAGTTGCATGGCCAATCCGATGCGTCGCGCCTCCATGCGCAGGGCCATCCGGCCGCTCTGGTGGCGGGACGGTCGCAACCACGCCAGTGGACTCAGTACCACCAGCAGGATTGACACCACTATCCAGACCGTCATATCTGTACTCCCGATTCTTGAAGGGCGCATTGGGTCACTTTGAAACCAATACGCTTGAAACCAGCCATACTTACCAATATTGCAATCCTCAGGAGGAGCACCTCATGCCCTACAACCACATTCTGGTCGCTGTAGATCTAACCGAAGAGTGCGATCCTGTTATCCACCGCGCCCGCGAATTGTCCGTGAGCAACGGCGCAAAACTGTCCCTGGTGCACATTGTCGAGCCGATGGCCATGGCCTTTGGCGGCGACGTGCCGATGGACCTGTCGCAACTGCAGCAACAGCAGTTCGATCAAGCCCGAGAGCGCCTGGACCGGTTGATTGTCAAATACCCGGAGCTCTCCAAGGAATACAGCCACCTGACCTACGGCCAACCGCGCCAGGAGATTCACCACCTGGCCAAGGAACAAGGCTGCGACATGATCGTGGTGGGCAGTCACGGGCGGCACGGCCTGGCGCTACTGCTGGGTTCCACCGCCAATGATGTGCTGCACGGCGCGCCTTGCGATGTGCTGGCGGTGCGCCTGATCAAAAGCTGACAACAAAAATGCAGGAGCGAGCCTGCTCGCGAAAGCGGTGTATCAGCCGACGTCAATGTTGAATGATAAATCGCTATCGCGAGCAGGCTCGCTCCCACATTGGGTTTGCGGCAACCAGTAGATCGCATTACATACGAAAAGCCCGGCGCTCATCACTGAACGCCGGGCTTTTTTATTGCAGGATCAATCAGGCATCCAGCTCGGCCCAACGCTCGACCATGACGTCGTGTTCAGCCTGCAACTGCTCCAGCTGAGCGATCACCGCAGCGGTTTCGGCAGCAGGACGCTGATAGAAGCCAGCATCCGCCATCTGTGCTTCAACCGCCGCAATCTGCTGTTCAATGGCTTCGATCTGAGCCGGCAACATTTCCAGCTCACGCTGCAGCTTGTAGCTCAGCTTCTTCTTCGCCACCGGCGCTTCAACTGCCGCCGCGACTGGCGCTGGTTCAGCCTTCACGACGGCGGACGTCAGGTCGGCTTTGCCGGATTTGCTCTCGGTCACGCCCAGCAGGCGCGGCGAGCCGCCCTGACGCAGCCAGTCCTGATAACCACCGACGTATTCGCGAACTTTGCCTTCACCTTCGAAGACCAGGGTGCTGGTGACCACGTTGTCGAGGAATGCCCGGTCGTGGCTGACCATCAGTACGGTGCCGTTGAAGGTCAGCAAGACTTCTTCCAGCAACTCGAGTGTTTCCACGTCGAGGTCGTTGGTCGGTTCGTCGAGGACCAGCAGGTTGGCCGGCTTGCTGAACAGTTTTGCCAGCAACAGACGGGCACGCTCGCCGCCGGACAACGCCTTCACCGGGGTGCGGGCACGCTGCGGGCTGAACAGGAAGTCACCAAGGTAGCTCAACACGTGACGGCTCTGACCATCGATGTCGATGAAGTCGCGCCCTTCGGCCACGTTGTCGATCACGGTCTTTTCCAGGTCCAGCTGATGGCGCAACTGGTCGAAGTAGGCCACGTCGATGCGCGTCCCTTCTTCCACTTTGCCGCTGGTGGGTTGCAGGCCGCTGAGCATCAGCTTGAGCAAAGTGGTCTTGCCGGTGCCGTTGGCGCCAAGCAGACCGATCCGGTCGCCGCGCGTCAGGACCATCGAGAAATCCTTGATCAGGAACGGGCCGCCCGGGTGCGCGAAACTCACGTTCTCGAGGACCATCACCTGCTTGCCGGACTTGTCGGCGGTATCCAGCTGGATGTTGGCCTTGCCGGTGCGCTCGCGACGTTCGCTGCGCTCGACGCGCAATGCTTTCAAGGCGCGGACGCGGCCTTCGTTACGGGTGCGGCGGGCCTTGATGCCCTGGCGGATCCAGACTTCTTCCTGGGCCAGCTTTTTGTCAAAGAGCGCGTTGGCGGTTTCTTCAGCGGCCAGGGAGGCTTCCTTGTGCACCAGGAAACTGGCGTAGTCGCCGTTCCAGTCAATCAGGCCACCGCGATCCAGTTCCAGGATGCGGGTCGCGAGGTTTTGCAGGAAGGAACGGTCGTGCGTGATGAACAGCACGGCGCCCTGGAAATCTTTCAACGCCTCTTCGAGCCAGGCGATGGCACCGATGTCCAGGTGGTTGGTCGGTTCGTCGAGCAGCAGCAGGTCCGGTTCGGACACCAGGGCCTGGGCCAGCAGGACGCGACGACGCCAGCCGCCGGACAACTCGGCGAGGGTCTTGTCGGCCGGCAACTGCAGGCGGCTCAAGGTGCTGTCGACCAAGGTTTGCAAACGCCAGCCATCGCGGGCTTCGAGGTCATGCTGGACGTGCATCAGTTTGTCCAGATCGGCCTCGGTAACGCAGTTCTGGCTCAGGTGGTGATACTGCGCGAGCAGCTCGCCAACACCGTCCAGGCCTTCAGCCACCACATCGAACACTGTCCGCTCGTCGGCTACCGGCAATTCCTGCGGCAATTCGCCGATCTTGAGGCCGGGCGCACGCCAAACGGAGCCGTCGTCAGGCTTCTGGTCGCCCTTGACGAGCTTCATCATGCTGGACTTGCCAGTGCCGTTGCGGCCGATGATGCACACCCGCTCACCACGGGCGATCTGCCAGGACACCTTGTCCAACAACGGCATAGCGCCGAAAGCAAGGGACACATCGCTGAATTTGAGCAGGGTCATGAGCTTCTCCAAAAACCGGGCGCGCATTCTACCTGACTTGAGGCTTCAGAAGGCCGGCAATTTCACCTTCGTGGCACTCTGCATGACAAATGTTGCGAACTGATGCTGAGAGGCCGGCAAAGCTTTCGCCCGTTGCTGGCAAAAGGCTAAGCTACAGATTATTCAGTGCAGGCCTACCCGCACTTGTCATGATTTCTCTGCCCGGATGTCTCATGCGCAGTCGCCTTTTCAGTCTTTTATCGTGTTTGCTTCTTTCTGCCACTGCCGTCCAATCAGCCCAGGCGGTGGATCTGTCCACCCAGCGCCAATATTACGATGAGGCCAAGCGCGCCTTGGCCAAGGGTGATACCGGTCCTTATTTCCGTTACAGCCAGGCGCTTAGTGATTACCCGCTGGAACCGTACCTGGCGTATGACGAACTGACCGCGCGCCTTAAAACGGCGAGCAACGAAGAAATCGAAAAATTCCTCGCCGAACACGGTGACCTGCCGCAAGCCAACTGGATGAAATTGCGCTGGTTGCGCTGGCTGGCCGATCGCGGCGACTGGGCGCCGTTCGTCAAGTACTACGACCCCAAGATGAATTTCACCGAACTGGACTGCCTGAACGCGCAGTATCAGATCAGCCATAACCTCAAGCCCCAGGGTTACGCCAACGCGGAAAAACTCTGGCTGACCGGCAAATCCCAACCCGCCGCCTGCGACGCACTGTTCGGCATGTGGGCCGCCGAAGGTCAATTGACCGAGCAGAGACGCTGGGAACGGACCAAGCTTGCCGCTCAGGCGCGCAACTATCCACTGGCCAACAGCCTGGTCAACGGCCTGAGCAACCTCGCCCCTCGCGGTCGCCTGCTGGTAGATGTGGCACAGAAGCCTGAGCTGCTCAACCAGCCCTCGCGCTTCACGCCCGCCGACGAGCCAATGTCCGACATCGTCAGCCTTGGCCTGCGCCGACTGGCGCGCCAGGACCCGGACAAGGCCATGGATCTGCTCGACGGTTATGCCAGCAGCATGCACTTTTCCCGTGACGAAAAAGTCGCGATCGCCCGGGAAATCGGCCTGACTCTCGCACGGCGTTTCGACAGCCGCGCGCTGGACGTGATGACCAAATACGACCCGGAACTGCGCGACAACACCGTGTCCGAATGGCGCCTGCGCCTGTTGCTGCGCCTGGCCCGCTGGGACGATGCCTATCAGTTGACCCGCCGCTTGCCGCAGGACCTGGCGACGACCAATCGCTGGCGTTACTGGCAGGCCCGCAGCCTGGAGCTGGCACAACCGCAAAACCCGGAAGCGCAGACGCTGTACAAAGGCCTCGCCCGCGAGCGGGACTTCTACGGTTTCCTTGCGGCCGATCGCTCACAGTCCCCCTACTCGCTGGTCAACAAACCGCTGGTGCTGAGCCAGGCGCTGATGAACAAGGTGCGTAATACGCCGGGCGTGCGTCGCGCCCTGGAGCTGCATGCGCGCGGGCAGATCGTCGACGGGCGCCGCGAGTGGTATCACGTCAGCCGTCACTTCAGCCGCGACGAAATGGTCGCCCAGGCGAAACTGGCCTACGACCTGAAATGGTATTTCCCGGCGATCCGCACCATCAGCCAGGCGCAGTACTGGGATGACCTGGACATTCGCTTCCCGATGGCCCATCGCGAAACCCTGGTGCGTGAAGCCAAGATCCGTGGCCTGCATTCGAGCTGGGTGTTCGCCATCACCCGCCAGGAAAGCGCCTTCATGGACGACGCTCGCTCCGGCGTCGGCGCCAGCGGCCTGATGCAATTAATGCCCGGGACCGCCAAGGAAACCGCGCGCAAGTTCAGCATCCCTCTGGCCTCGCCACAGCAAGTGCTCGACCCGGACAAGAACATCCAGCTCGGCGCCGCCTACCTGAGCCAGGTCCACGCCCAGTTCAACGGCAACCGCGTGCTCGCCTCCGCCGCCTACAACGCCGGCCCCGGCCGCGTGCGCCAATGGCTGCGTGGCGCCGACCACCTGAGCTTTGACGTGTGGGTGGAAAGCATCCCGTTTGACGAAACCCGTCAGTACGTGCAGAACGTGCTGTCGTACTCGGTGATCTACGGCCAGAAGCTCAACTCGCCACAGCCCTTGGTGGATTGGCATGAGCGGTATTTTGATGATCAGTGACACCGGCTTTGTAGCGTGAATAAAAATGCCCGCATCGATTGATGCGGGCATTTTTTTCGCCTGCGGCTCGTCTACGTCGACTTGAACCGTGCGCAAACCTGACTACCCTGCGGCGTCAGACGATATTTTTGAGTCGGGCTGCTTGGCGACTCGGGATGGGTCATTTCAATCAAATCCGCAGCCAATGCCGGCCGGAGATAGTTGGCCCGAAAGGTTGCCTTATGCGCCAACCCGACCTGCGCCATCAAGTCACTGATTTTCAGCGGCCCGTTTACATGTAGAGCAGAAAGCAACCTCCCTACTGGGTCGGTTACTGGGTCGGTTACTGGGTCGATCACAGGTTCGCCACGCGCTGCTTCTTCAAGCGCCAGGCTCAATGCCTGCAGCATGAACTCCACGAAAGGCGTCGATTCAGCCAACTGATCGGCAGCCGACAATGCCGCATAGTAAGCGTCCTGCTGCTCTCGAATCACAGCTTCGACTGGCAGATAAGCCAGCACCGGGCGCCACTGACTGAGAATCAACGTCTGCCAAAGACGCCCCATGCGTCCATTGCCGTCGGCGAAGGGATGGATGAATTCGAATTCGTAATGGAAAACGCAGCTGATGATCAGCGGATGCCAATCGCAAGCGCCAAGCCAGGCCAACAGGTCTTCGGTCAAGTGCGCAACGCGACTCGGCGGCGGAGCCATGTGGACCAATTTATCTCCACGGTAGATACCCACACCGGCTCGACGAAACTGCCCACAGTCGTCAATCAATCCGCCCATCAGCAACTCATGCGCACGAAGCAAATCAGCCCGGACGCTCGGTTGCCAATCCGACATGGCTTCGTACGCCGCGAAGGCATTACGAACCTCCTGGATTTCCCGAGGCAGTCCCAGCACTCGTCGCCCCGCCAACACGGCCGTCACCTGCTCGACACTCAGGGTATTGTTCTCGATGGCCAAGGATGCCTGAATCGTACGAATCCGATTGCTGCGGCGTAGCTGAGGCGTCTGCAGGCGTTCGTCCACAGCTGTCAGCTGACCGATTTGCTCGCTGATCTCGGCGACCAGTGACAACATTTTCGAGGTCAGGGTCAACGGTGGTTGATAACGGCTCATATCCTTATCCAGGCTCACAACTGAGGCCGACATAATGCCCGAACCTGACGGTATTCAGCAGCCTTCATTCAAGCCGCTTCATGCCCGTCATTGAACTGCAACGCCGCCAGCCGCGCATACAACGCATTGCTCGCAATCAGCTCCTGATGCGTCCCCACGGCCACCAGTTTTCCTTGATCCATCACCGCGATCCGGTCGGCGTTTTTTACCGTGGCCAAACGGTGGGCGATGACCAGGGTGGTGCGGTTTTTCATCAGGCTTGGCAGGGCTTGCTGGATCAGGTGCTCGCTCTGGGCGTCTAGGGCGCTGGTGGCTTCGTCGAGCAGCAGGATTGGGGCGTCCACCAGCAGCGCGCGGGCGATGGCCAGGCGTTGTCGCTGACCACCTGACAAACCGAGGCCGCCGTCGCCGAGGTGGGTCTGGTAACCGTTGGGCATGGCTTCGATGAACTCATGGGCGTAGGCGATTTTCGCCGCGTCCTGAACCTGGGCCAAGGTGGCCGTCGGATTACCGTAGCGGATGTTCTCCTCGATACTGCCGAAGAACAGCGCCGGTGTTTGCGACACCAACGCGAAACAACGGCGCAGGTCCAGCGGGTCGAGCTGTGTCAGGGGCACGCCATCGAGCAGGATGCGGCCGTGGGCCGGATCATAGAAACGCAACAGCAAGTCATATACCGTCGACTTGCCTGCGCCGGACGGCCCTACAAGCGCCAGGGTTTCGCCGGCATTGATCGCCAGATTCAAGCCATCGACCGCGTAGCTTTCAGGACGTGACGGGTAGGAAAAACGCACGTCCTGCAACAGCAGATCGCCCTTCACCCGTTCGGGTAACGTGACCAGCCCCGTGGCCGGTGGCTGGATGATGTTTTCCGAGCGCAGCAACTCGGCAATTCGCTCGGCCGCCCCGGCCGCGCGCTGCAACTCGCCGATGACTTCGCTCAATGTCCCGAAGGCGCTGCCAACGATCAGGCTGTAGAACACAAACGCCGCCAGCGCCCCGGCCGAAATCCGCCCGGCAATCACATCCATGCCGCCTACCCAGAGCATCACCCCGACTGCGCCCAGCACCAGCACGATCACCAGCGTAATCAGCCAGGCGCGCTGGAAGATGCGCTTGCGCGCGGTGTTGAACGCCTCCTCCACGGTCACGGCAAAACGCTGTTCGTCCTGGACCTGATGGTTGTAGGCCTGCACGGTTTTGATCTGGCCCAGGGTTTCGGAGACGTAGCTGCCGATGTCGGCGATCCGGTCCTGACTCAGGCGGGACAGGCTGCGCACCCGACGACCGAAAATCAGGATCGGCGCGATCACCAGCGGCAACGCAATGACCACGATGCTGGTCAGCTTGGGGTTCGTGATGAACAGCAAGACAATGCCGCCGATCACCATCAGCAAATTGCGCAAAAACAGCGACAGCGAAGAGCCGATCACCGATTGCAGTAACGTCGTGTCGGCCGTCAGGCGCGATTGAATCTCGGAGCTGCGGTTGTCTTCGTAAAACCCCGGGTGCAGATAGACCAGGTGGTTGAACACCTGACGACGAATGTCCGCGACGACGCGCTCGCCAATCCAGGACACCAGATAAAACCGCGCAAAGGTCCCGATCGCCAGACCGAGCACCAGCAACATGAACAAGCCGATGGTCTGGTTGAGCAAATGCGCAGACTGGGTCATGAACCCCTGATCCACCAACAGCCGAATCCCCTGCCCCATCGACAAGGTGATTCCGGCCGTGACGATTAACGCCAGTAACGCGCCGAACGCCTGCCAGCGATAAGGCGCAAGAAACTGGCTGGTCAGGCGAAGGGCACGACGGTGACGCGAAGACAGTATTGAAATCATCCGATAGCCTGATCACAGAAAATTGACAGGGCCCAGCCTACACTGGCCTCGAACCTGAAAACCGGTAAATCACAATGAGTCCGGTTAATTATGACCGCCAAGACTAGTGCCTAGACGCTATCGGTCTAAAGTGCGGGTAGCAAGGCTGTCGTATTTCTGGTGGACTGGAGTTGCCGCCCTGGAAAGATCGCAGGGAATTGTCACAGCCTGGTCACTTGGCGGTTCTATAGTAAGCACACAACCTGAAGAGGAGACAGGCCATGTCCTTGCAAAACAGCAGCGATGACAAAATTGAAGTGATCCGCACGAAGCCGCACCAGTCTCTGGGTTGCTCGATTATCGTGGATGGGCGCGAAGTACCGATCACTGAAGACATGATCCAGGACGCGTGCCGCGAACTGGAACAGCGATTGGTCAAGCCTGCCGAACAAAAGTGATGTAGCCACCGTCTTCTTGACCCGGCCCTGATGGCCGGGTTTTTTGTGGGCGCTTTTTGAGGGTGCTGCGCACCCTATCGCGAGCAGGCTCGCTCCTACATTTGATCTGTGGCGCACACAATAAACCCTGTAGGAGCGAGCCTGCTCGCGATAGGGCCAACTCGGTTTCTTATAAGACTTGAGCCCCCAACGCCGCCACGATCTGTCGCAATTCAGGCGAATCCCCGTCAATCCGCACCTGCAACCCATCAATCTCCCGCCGCGCCGGATAATGCTTGCGCAGTGCATCGAACGCCGCACGTTGCTCGTTCACATTGCCTACGAGGCTACGGCGGAAATCCGCATCGTCCCGGCGCGGGTCGTACACGCCACGGCACAGCATCGCCAACGCCCAGGCCGGATCGCATTCAGCGTTCAACGTCACCCGGGACAACCAGGGCGCCGGCAGCAAGTCACTCAGATTGACCTGGGGCGCCTGCCCGAGGAACTCGCAGTACGCCTGATAGATCTGCGCCGTCCCGCGCTGCTTGCCATCGAGGCTGTAACCGGCAATATGCGGTGTCGCCAGCACGCACAGTTCGGCCAGCGCGACATCGACCTCCGGCTCGCCTTCCCACACATCCAGCACCGCTTGCAGGTCTTCGCGCTGCAGCAGCACCTGGCGCAGGGCAGCGTTGTCCACCACCGGGCCGCGACTGGCGTTGATCAGCCAGGTGCCGGGTTTAAGTTGGTTCAAACGGTTGTTATCGAACAGGTGCCAGGTGGTCTGAGCGCCGTGCTTTTTCAGCGGCGTGTGCAGGCTGATGACGTCGCACTGTTCGATGATGTGCTCAAGGCTGACGAAGTCTCCGCCCTCCGCCGCTTGTCGTGGCGGATCACACACCAACACCTTCCAGCCCAGGCCTTGCAACACCTTGACCAGACGGCCACCGACTTCACCGGCACCGACCACCCCGTACGTGCGTTGAGTCAGGTCGGCGCCTTCGATTTCGGCGAGGGTCAGCAAACTGCCCAGCACGTAGTCGACTACGCCACGGGCGTTGCAGCCGGGCGCGCTGGACCAGGTGATGCCGGCCTGTTGAAAGTAATCCAGGTCCAGGTGATCGGTGCCGATGGTGCACGTGCCAACAAAGCGCACCTTGCTGCCTTCGAGCAGTGCACGGTTGACGTTGGTCACCGAACGCACCAGCAACACATCGGCCTGTTCGACCGTGGCGCGGTCGATGGAACGTCCCGGCACCCGGCGAATTTCACCGAAACCTGCGAAGAAGGCATCGAGCAGCGGGATATTTTCGTCGGCAACAATCAGCATGGCGGGCTCCTTTGGGGGATCGGCAGTGTAGGCGCAGATGACTGTGCTGGGCCAGCGGGCATTGCGCACTTCTCTGTAGCAGCTGGCGCAGCCTGCGTCCGGCTGCGCAGCAGTCGTAAGCCTGAGTGCACAGTCTTCCTGTTGCAGCGCGTTGTCCGGTTTTACGACTGCTGCGCAGCCGGACGCAGGCTGCGCCAGCTGCTACAGGGGTTCTGTGTATGTTGATTACAAATCCCTAACACGGGACTTTTCCTGACCGTTGCGTCAAGGCGTAGAATGCGGCGCCTCGCGCCTTAAAACCTTTGGACGTTTCGCCCTTGAGTTCTGTGACTGACCGCCCTGCCGCCATTTCCCTCACTCGCCCCGCGCGCATTCGCCTGGAGCTGAAAAACCTGCTCGGCCTGGCACTGCCGATCATGGTCGCGCAGCTTGCCACGACGGCGATGGGCTTCGTCGATGCGGTGATGGCGGGCCGTGTCGGGCCCCGCGACCTGGCAGCGGTGGCGCTGGGTAACTCGATCTGGGTCCCGGTATTTCTGTTGATGACCGGCACCCTGTTGGCCACCACGCCGAAAGTCGCGCAGCGCTTCGGTGCTGGCACCCACAGCGAGATCGGCCCGATCGTGCGTCAGGCGTTGTGGCTGGCGCTGGTGGTGGGATTGATGGCGACCGGCATGCTGTTCAGCGCCGAGCCGATCCTGCACGCAATGAAAGTCGATCCCGAGCTGATCGGCCCATGCATGCAATACCTGCACGGCATCGCCAGCGGCCTGCCTGCCGTTGCGTTCTACCATGTGCTGCGCTGTTTCAGCGACGGCCTGGGCCGCACCCGCCCGGCCATGGTGCTGGGCCTGTGCGGCCTGGCGCTGAATATTCCGCTGAACTACATCTTCATCTACGGCCATTTCGGCGTGCCGGCCATGGGCGGTGTCGGTTGCGGCTGGGCCACGGCGATTGTGATGTGGGTCATGGCGCTGGGCATGGCGGGTTGGGAGCGCTGGGCGCCGGCCTATCAGTCGAGCCAGTTGTTCAGCCGGTTTGACTGGCCGCAATGGTCGGTGATCAAGCGCCTGCTCGGCATCGGCCTGCCGATCGGTATTGCGGTGTTCGCCGAGTCGAGCATTTTCGCGGTGATCGCCCTGCTGATCGGCAGCCTCGGCGCGACCGTGGTGGCCGGGCATCAGATCGCGCTGAACTTCAGTTCGCTGGTGTTCATGATCCCCTACTCCCTCGGCATGGCCGTGACCGTGCGCGTCGGCCAGGCGCTCGGTCGCCAGGAACCGCGCGAAGCACGTTTTGCCGCCGGTGTCGGCATGGGCACCGCGCTGGCGTACGCCTGTCTTTCCGCAAGCATGATGCTGTTGCTGCGCGAGCACATCGCGACCATCTACACCTCGGACCCGACCGTGATCCATGTGGCGGCCATGCTGATTGTGTATTCGGCGCTGTTCCAGTTTTCCGATGCGATCCAGGTCACGGCGGCCGGCGCATTGCGCGGCTATCAGGACACGCGGGTGACGATGATCCTGACGCTGTTCGCGTACTGGGGCATTGGTTTGCCGGTGGGTTACGCGCTGGGACTGACCGATTGGCTCGGCGCGCCCAGTGGCCCGAGCGGACTGTGGCAAGGTTTGATCGTGGGCTTGAGTTGCGCAGCGCTGATGCTGTCGATCCGCCTGGCGCGCAGTGCACGCAAGCGGATCCGCATCAGCCCGTCGGCGGGTTAAGCGAGTTTCTTGCGGATCCAGTAGAGGTAGGTGCCAGCCTCTTCATGCTGCGCGACCAGTTCGTGGTCCAGGAACACGCAAAACTTGGGGATATCGCGGCGGGTCGACGGGTCGGTGGCGATCACCTTGAGCAGGCCGCCGGGCGCCAGGTCACGGATGTGCTGGTGCAGCATCATCACGGGTTCCGGGCAGTTGAGGCCCGTCGCGTCGAGGGTGCCGTCTACCGGCGTATTGATCATTTCACTCATGATTTACTCCTAAATCGTGCCGGCATTGTCGCGCAATGCCGGGTGTTCGGTCATCTGTGGCATGTCGCCACCCCCCTCCTCTAGGAGCGAGCCTGCTCGCGATGGTCGTTAACGATAACGCTGGGGGCCTGATACCCCTTGGCGCTCTCGGGACCATCGCGAGCAGGCTCGCTCCTACAGGGGAACACCTGCGTTTCAGCGGGACTTGGGTTTCTTTACGTCGAGTCGGCGCAGGTGGCAGGTCACTTCTTCACGGTCGTGATACAGCTGCTTGCAGCCAATCTCCACCCGGATACCGCGCTCCTTGAAACCGTCGGCGATGCGTTCCAGCAAACGCTTCACTTCAGCGTAACGCTGTTTCATCGGCAGCTTGAGATTGACCACCGCTTCGCGGCAATGGCCTTCGCCGATCCATTCTTCGAGCATCGCGGCGTTGCGCGCCGGTTTCTCGACGATGTCGCAAACCATCCAGTCCACCGGCTGTCGGGGCTTGTAGGTAAAACCGTCGGCCATCAGGTGTTGTACCAGACCGGTGTCCATCAGGCTTTCGGCCATCGGGCCATTGTCGATGGCGGTGACGAGCATGCCACGGTTGACCAGTTGCCAGGTCCAGCCGCCGGGCGCGGCACCGAGATCCACGCCGGTCATGTCACTGTGCAAGCGCTCGTCCCACTGGTCGCGGGGGATGAAATGGTGCCACGCCTCTTCCAGCTTCAGGGTCGAGCGGCTTGGCGCTTCGCGGGGGAACTTCAGGCGCGGAATGCCCATCGGCCACATCGCCGAGTTGTTTGACTCGGCCAGGCCCATGAATACTTCGCGGCCGCTCTTGAAGGTCAACAACAAACGCGGCTTGTGCGCGTCCTCTACAAGCTTGCCGGCCGCCATCAACGCCTTGCGCAGGTGAACTTCGAATTTTTTGCAGAAGTTCGACAGCTCTTTGCCGTCGTTGGTGTCGACCATCTCCAGCCACAGACTGCCGCACAGCGGAAAGTCGGCCATGTGCGCGAGGATCACGCTGATGCGGTCGGTTTCAGGCAGGTCGATGAAAATCCCGCGAGCCCATTGACGCGGGAAGATCAGGTCCGAGAAACGCTGGCCACGCATCAGGCGCTCGGCGCCGTCTTCTTCGGTGCAGATAAATTCGGCGCAGGCGCTGGCGGCCTTGGCCTTGGCATAACCGGCCACGTTCAGCCGCGCGGCGTGTTCGGAAATCTCGGAACAGACTTCGCCTTCGAAGCCCGGCCGGCAATGCATAAAGAGGGTGTTCATTGAATCTCCTGGGCAATCGGCAATGAATTGATGCGCAAACTTGCCCTGTAGCAAAGCCTGTCACGAAAACCGGCGCATGATAGCCGAGTTCGGAACCTTGGACTTAACCATAGAGTCCAGTTATTAGCCTTAACGCCCAAACAGGGCTAGGTTGAAAGCTCTGTTCGTCCCGTCAGTCCGTCGCCGTGCGGACTCAAAGGAGTCATTTCAATGCCGTCCCTCGATAGCCTGAAAACCCTTAAAACCCTGCAAGTCGAAGACAAGACTTACCATTATTTCAGTTTGCCCGACGCCGCCAAAAGCCTCGGCGATCTCGACACGCTGCCCATGTCGTTGAAAGTGCTGCTGGAAAACCTGCTGCGTTGGGAGGACGAAAAAACCGTCACCGGCGCCGACCTCAAGGCGATTGCCGCCTGGCTCAAGGAGCGACGCTCCGACCGCGAAATCCAGTACCGTCCCGCGCGGGTGTTGATGCAGGACTTTACCGGCGTGCCCGCCGTGGTTGACCTGGCCGCCATGCGCGCCGCGATGGCCAAAGCCGGCGGCGATCCGCAACGCATCAACCCGCTCTCCCCCGTGGACCTGGTGATCGACCATTCGGTGATGGTCGACAAGTTCGGCAGTTCCAGCGCCTTCGAGCAGAACGTCGACATCGAAATGCAGCGCAACGGCGAGCGATACGCGTTCCTGCGCTGGGGCCAAAGCGCCTTCGACAACTTCAGCGTGGTGCCACCGGGCACCGGCATCTGCCACCAGGTGAACCTGGAATACCTCGGGCGCACGGTCTGGACCAAGGACGAGGACGGCCGCACGTACGCCTTCCCCGACACGTTGGTCGGCACCGACTCCCACACCACCATGATCAATGGCCTCGGCGTGCTCGGCTGGGGCGTTGGCGGGATCGAAGCGGAAGCCGCGATGCTCGGCCAACCGGTGTCGATGTTGATTCCGGAAGTGATCGGCTTCAAATTGACCGGCAAGCTCAAGGAAGGCATCACCGCCACCGACCTGGTGCTGACCGTGACCCAGATGTTGCGCAAGAAAGGCGTGGTCGGCAAATTTGTCGAATTCTACGGTGACGGCCTGGCCGATCTGCCGCTGGCCGACCGGGCGACCATCGCCAACATGGCCCCGGAATATGGCGCCACCTGCGGCTTCTTCCCGGTGGACGACATCACGCTGGACTACCTGCGGCTGTCCGGTCGCCCGGTCGAGACCGTGAAACTGGTCGAGGCTTACACCAAGGCCCAGGGCTTGTGGCGCCTGCCGGGCAAGGAACCGGTGTTCACCGACAGCCTGGCATTGGACATGGGCAGCGTCGAAGCCAGCCTCGCCGGGCCGAAACGGCCACAGGACCGGGTATCGCTGCCGAATGTCGCGCAAGCCTTCAGTGACTTCATCGACCTGCAATTCAAACCCACCAGCAAGGAAGTCGGTCGCCTCGAAAGCGAAGGCGGCGGTGGCGTCGCGGTGGGCAACGCCGACCTGGCCGGTGAAGCCGATTACGACTACGAAGGCCAGACCTATCGCCTGAAAAACGGCGCCGTGGTGATTGCCGCGATCACCTCCTGCACCAACACCTCCAACCCGAGCGTGATGATGGCTGCCGGGCTGGTGGCGAAAAAAGCCGTGGAAAAAGGCCTCAAGCGCAAACCGTGGGTCAAGAGTTCGCTGGCGCCCGGCTCGAAAGTGGTCACTGACTATTACAAGGCTGCGGGGTTGACTCGCTACCTGGATGAACTCGGCTTCGATTTGGTCGGTTATGGCTGCACCACTTGCATCGGCAACTCCGGGCCGTTGCAGGAACCGATCGAAAAAGCCATCCAGAACGCTGACCTGACCGTCGCCTCGGTGCTCTCGGGCAACCGCAACTTCGAAGGCCGCGTGCACCCGCTGGTGAAAACCAACTGGCTCGCCTCGCCGCCGCTGGTCGTCGCCTATGCGTTGGCCGGCACGGTGCGCATCGACATCAGCAGCGAGCCGCTGGGGAACGACAAGGATGGCAACCTGGTGTATCTGCGCGACATCTGGCCAAGTACCAAAGAGATCGCCGACGCGGTCAACCAGGTCAACACCTCGATGTTCCACAAGGAATACGCCGAAGTGTTTGCCGGTGACGAGCAATGGCAAGCGATTGAAGTGCCGCAAGCGGCGACATATGTCTGGCAGGACGATTCGACCTACATCCAGCATCCGCCCTTCTTCGACGATATCGGCGGGCCGCCGCCGGTGGTCAAGGATGTCGCCGGCGCCCGGGTTCTCGCACTACTGGGCGATTCGGTGACCACCGACCACATCTCCCCGGCCGGCAACATCAAGGCCGACAGCCCCGCCGGCCAATACCTGCGCGACAAAGGGGTGGAATCGCGGGATTTCAACTCCTACGGCTCCCGTCGTGGCAACCATGAAGTGATGATGCGCGGCACCTTCGCCAACATCCGCATCCGTAACGAGATGCTCAGCGGTGAAGAAGGCGGCAACACGATCTACATTCCGACCGGGGAGAAAATGCCGATCTACGACGCAGCGATGCGTTATCAGGCTTCGGGCACACCCTTGGTGGTGATTGCCGGTCAGGAATACGGCACCGGCTCGAGCCGCGACTGGGCGGCGAAGGGTACCAATCTGCTGGGGGTCAAGGCCGTCATCGCCGAAAGCTTCGAGCGGATTCACCGCTCCAACCTGGTCGGAATGGGCGTACTGCCGCTGCAGTTCAAGCTGGATCAGAACCGCAAAAGCCTGAACCTGAACGGCAAGGAAACCCTGGATATCCTGGGTCTGACCGGCGTCGAGCTGACACCAAGGATGAACCTGTCCCTGGTGATCACCCGTGAAGACGGCAGCCGCGAGAAGGTCGAGGTACTGTGCCGGATCGATACGCTTAACGAAGTCGAATACTTCAAGTCGGGGGGAATTTTGCATTACGTGTTGCGGCAGTTGATCGCGTCGTAACTGACTGCTGACAAAAACACCGCCTTCGGGCGGTGTTTTTTTTTGAACCCAACACAACTCCCCTGTGGGAGCGAGCCTGCTCGCGATAGCGGCGTGCCAGACAACAGAAATGTCGAATGTTAAACCGCATCGCGAGCAGGCTCGCTCCCACAGGGGGGTGTGTTTGGCGTCGGACAGATGCGGATTTACGCAATCGTTATTTTGCGACACGTTTCTGATAATTGAAAAATAATTTCAACTAAATCATGACGCCGCCGACAACCTGTCAAAGCCTCACGGATTGAAAATGCCATGCGTAACAACCAGCCCATTACACAGCGCGAACGGACCTTCCCAGCTCAGCAACGGTTGATTTCCACCACCGATGCCAAGGGCGTGATCACCTACTGCAACGACGCGTTCGTCGAGATCAGCGGGTTTTCTCGTGACGAGTTGATCCGCGCGCCGCATAACCTGGTTCGTCATCCCGACGTGCCATCTGCGGTGTTCGCGCACATGTGGGGCACACTGAAACAAGGCTTGCCATGGATGGGCATCGTCAAGAACCGCTGCCAGAACGGTGACCATTACTGGGTCAACGCTTATGTAACGCCGGTGTTCGAGGGCAATCAGGTCATTGGTTATGAGTCGGTGCGGATCAAACCGACCGCTGAACAGATCCAGCGCGCCGAAGCGCTTTACCAGCGCATCAACCAGGGCAAGCCCGCCATCCCCTCGACAGACAAATGGCTGCCGGTGCTGCAGGACTGGCTGCCGTTCATTCTGGTCAGCCAATTAAGCTTCATGATCGGCGCCACGCTCAACTCCCAATGGGGTTTCGCACTTGCCGCCGGCCTCTCGGTGCCGCTGGGCCTGATGGGCCTGAGCTGGCAGCAGCGCGGCCTCAAGCGTTTGCTGCGCCTGGCCGAGCAGACCACGTCCGACCCGCTGATCGCGCAGATGTACACCGACAGCCGCGGTGCCCAGGCTCGTCTGGAAATGTCGATCCTCAGCCAGGAAGCCCGCCTGAAAACCTGCCTGACCCGTTTGCAGGACACCGCCGAGCACCTGACCGAACAAGCGAAACAGTCCGACACGCTGGCCCACAGCAGCTCCACCGGCCTGGAACGTCAACGGGTCGAAACCGAACAAGTGGCCACCGCCGTCAACCAGATGGCCGCCACCACTCAGGAAGTTGCCAGCCACGTGCAGCGCACGGCGGACGCGACTCAGGAAGCCAATCGCCTGACCGGTCGCGGTCGCGACATTGCCGGGGAAACCCGCGAAGCCATCCAGCGCCTGTCGGTGGTGGTCGGCGAAACCGGCCTGACCGTGACGCAGCTGGCCAAGGACAGCGACGAAATCGGCGGCGTGGTCGATGTGATCAAAGGCATCGCCGACCAGACCAACCTGCTGGCGTTGAACGCGGCCATCGAAGCGGCCCGTGCCGGTGAGATGGGCCGTGGCTTTGCGGTGGTGGCTGACGAAGTCCGTCAACTGGCGCAGCGCACCAGCGAGTCCACCGGGCAGATCCACGCCCTGATCGCCAAGCTCCAGCAAACGGCCGGCACCGCGGTGCAAACCATGGAAGCCGGGCATCGTCAGGCCGAAGAAGGTGTGGCGCGGGTACTGGAAGCGGACCAGGCGCTGGTGGGGATCAGCGAAGCGGTGGCCAACATCACCGACATGACCACCCAGATTGCGGCGGCAACCGAAGAGCAAAGCGCGGTCGCCGAAGAGATCAGCCGAAACATCAGCAACATCTCGCAACTGGCTGACCAGACCTCGGACCAGGCGCAACACTCGGCGCTGTTGAGTGAAGAACTGACCAAGACGGCGAATACCCAGTATTCGTTGGTGGAGCGGTTTAATCGCTAACACTAAAACCCAGCTGTAGGAGCGAGCTTGCTCGCGATGGTCGTTAACGATAACGCGTGTTTACTGGATAAACGCGGTGCTATTGAGTCCATCGCGAGCAAGCTCGCTCCTACAGGGGATCTGCGTTGAACGCAAAGTTGGGGGCACCAAAGATCAACTGTGGGAGTGAGCCAGGGGTGCCGGCGATGAGGAACGCTGCAGAATCACTGCAGGATTGAGGCAACCTTCTCCGCCGCAGCCGCCAAATGCTGCTCATGGGTAAACCCCGACACCTTCAACGGCTTCAAATCATGATCGCCCGCCGCCAGCCATAAAACCTCGATACTCGGTGACAGCGTGTAGGCCTCGACCGCCTCGCGATTACCCAGCGCATCCCGTTCACCCTGCACAATCAACGTCGCCGTCTTCAGTCCGGCCAGATGCTCGACCCGTGGTTTCTCCGGTTTGCCCACCGCATAAAACGGATACCCCAGGCACACCAACGCATCGGCGCCCAATTCATCGGCCAACAGACTGGCCATCCGCCCGCCCATGGACTTGCCGCCGATGGCCAGGCGCCCAGTGACATGGCGTCGCACCTCGGCGTAGACCTTGCGCCAGCATTCGAGCAGTTTCGGCGCCGGGTTCGGCGGGCGTTTGCCGCCGTCCAGACGCCGTTGCGCCATGTAGGGAAACTCGAAGCGCAGCACGTTGACGCCGTGTGCGGCGAGGCGTGCAGCCATGTCATTCATCCAGTCGCTGTCCATCGGCGCACCGGCACCGTGAGCGAGGATCAGCGTGGCCGATGCCGGCCCGGAAGCCGCACTCCACAGCCATCCATGATCCTTCACACACTTCGCCCATTGATCCCCGTCAATACTGGCCTTGTGCTGTTTGTCCATGCTTGCCTCGCTTTTAGTCTGCCTATAACTCCAGGCGAAGGGAGTGTCTGCCGTGCGGCTTACTCGCAAAGACAGGCCTTCACTTCGGCTGAACCGTGGATGGGGAACCATGAACACTTCTATCAGTACCGCCTACAACTACAAGGTGGTCCGCCAATTCGCCATTATGACGGTGGTGTGGGGCATCGTCGGCATGGGGCTCGGGGTTTTTCTCGCGGCCCAGTTGGTCTGGCCCGAACTCAACTTCAATTTGCCGTGGACCAGTTTTGGTCGCTTGCGCCCGCTGCACACCAACGCGGTGATCTTCGCCTTCGGCGGCTGCGCGCTGTTTGCCAGTTCGTTCTATTCGGTGCAGCGCACCTGCCAGACCCAACTGTTTGCACCAAAAATCGCCGCGTTCTGCTTCTGGGGCTGGCAGCTGGTGATCCTGCTGGCGGCGATCAGCCTGCCACTGGGTTACACCAGTTCCAAGGAATACGCCGAGCTGGAATGGCCGATCGACATCCTCATCACCATCGTCTGGATCGCCTACGCCATCGTGTTCTTCGGCACCCTGGCCAAGCGCAAGACCAAGCACATTTACGTCGGTAATTGGTTTTTCGGTGCGTTCATCATCACCGTGGCGATCCTGCACCTCGTCAACAATATGGAAATCCCGGTCAGCCTGACCAAGTCCTACTCGCTGTACGGCGGCGCGACTGACGCCATGGTGCAGTGGTGGTACGGCCACAACGCCGTGGGCTTTTTCCTCACCGCCGGCTTTCTCGGGATGATGTACTACTTCGTGCCGAAACAGGCCGAGCGCCCGGTGTATTCCTATCGCTTGTCGATCGTGCACTTCTGGGCCCTGATCACCCTGTACATCTGGGCCGGCCCGCACCACTTGCACTACACCGCGCTGCCGGACTGGGCGCAGTCGCTGGGCATGGTGATGTCGCTGATCCTGCTGGCACCGAGCTGGGGCGGGATGATCAACGGCATGATGACGCTCTCGGGCGCCTGGCATAAGTTGCGCAGCGACCCGATCCTGCGCTTCCTCGTGGTCTCGCTGGCCTTCTACGGCATGTCGACCTTCGAAGGTCCGATGATGGCGATCAAGACCGTCAACGCCCTCTCCCACTACACCGACTGGACCATCGGCCACGTTCACGCCGGGGCGCTCGGCTGGGTGGCGATGATTTCCATCGGCGCGCTGTACCACATGATCCCGAAAATCTTCGGCCGCCCGCAAATGCACAGCGTTGGCCTGATCAACGCGCACTTCTGGCTCGCAACCATCGGCACCGTGCTCTACATCGCGTCGATGTGGGTCAACGGCATCGCCCAGGGCCTGATGTGGCGCGCAGTGAACGAAGACGGCACGCTGACTTACTCCTTCGTCGAAACCCTGGTGGCCAGCCACCCAGGCTTCGTCGTGCGGCTGGTCGGCGGTGCGATCTTCCTCAGCGGCATGTTCCTGATGGCTTACAACACCTGGCGCACCGTGCGGGCCTCGCAGCCTGTCGACGTCGCCGCTGCCGCGCAGATGGCCTGAGGAGTCCGCCATGAAACACGAAACAATCGAGAAAAACGTAGGCCTGCTGCTGTTGCTGATGGTCCTGGCCGTGAGCATCGGCGGCCTGACCCAGATCGTCCCGCTGTTCTTCCAGGACGTGACCAATAAACCGGTGGAAGGCATGAAGCCCTACACCGCGCTGCAACTGGAAGGTCGCGACATCTACATCCGCGAGGGCTGTGTCGGCTGCCATTCGCAGATGATCCGTCCGTTCCGCGCCGAAACCGAACGTTACGGGCACTACTCGGTGGCCGGGGAAAGCGTCTGGGATCACCCGTTCCTGTGGGGTTCGAAACGGACCGGGCCGGACCTGGCGCGGGTCGGCGGCCGTTACTCCGAAGACTGGCACCGCGCGCACTTGTACAACCCGCGCAACGTGGTGCCGGAATCGAAGATGCCCGCCTACCCCTGGCTGGTGGCCAATCAACTCGACAGCAGCCACACCGAAACCAAGCTGCGCGCCATGCGCACCCTCGGCGTGCCGTACACCGACGACGACATCGCCGGCGCAACGGCCTCGCTCAAGGGCAAGACCGAAATGGACGCACTGGTTGCCTACCTGCAAGTGCTCGGCACTGCCATCAAGAGCAAGAGGTGAGTCATGTTTGAAATGGACAGTGGAATGATCCGCGGCCTCGGCACCGTGGTGGTGTTCATCGCCTTCGTCGGCCTGACGCTGTGGGTGTTCAACGGCAAGCGCAACCCGGAGTTCGCCGAAGCGCGCCTGCTGCCGTTCGCCGATGAAGCACAACCCGACACGACCCCGGAATCAGCAACAACAAGGAGCACCCGGCCATGACCACCTTCTGGAGTACATGGATCTGCGTTCTGACCATCGGCAGCCTGATCGGCCTGACCTGGCTGCTGATCGGCACCCGCAAAGGTGAAACCAAGGGCAGCATCGACCAGACCATGGGCCACAGCTTCGACGGCATCGAGGAGTACGACAACCCGCTGCCGCAGTGGTGGTTCGTGCTGTTCGCCGGCACGCTGGTGTTTGCCGTGGGCTACCTGATTCTTTACCCGGGCCTGGGCAACTGGAAAGGCCTCCTGCCGGGGTACGAGAACGGCTGGACCGGCGTCCACGAATGGGAAAAGGAAATGGACAAGGCCGACGCCAGATTCGGCCCGATCTTCGCCAAATTCGCCGCCATGCCCGTGGAAGAAGTGGCCAAGGACCCGCAGGCGTTGAAAATGGGCGGTCGCCTGTTTGCCTCCAACTGCTCGGTCTGCCACGGCTCGGATGCCAAGGGCGCCTTCGGCTTCCCCAACCTGGCCGACAACGACTGGCGCTGGGGCGGCGCAGCCGAGACGATCAAGACCACCATCATGGGCGGTCGCGTGGCGGCGATGCCGGCGTGGGGGGAAATCCTCGGTGAAGCGGGGGTGAAAAACGTGGCGGCGTATGTGCGTCACGACCTGGCCGGCCTGCCGCTGCCCGCCGACAGCAGTGCCGACCTGCTGGCCGGACAGCAAGTGTTCAGCACCACGTGCGTAGCCTGTCATGGGGCAAACGGCCAAGGCACTGAAGCCATGGGTGCGCCGAACCTGACGCACCCGGCCGGTTTTATTTATGGACTAGGCCTGACGCAGCTTGAGCAAACGATACGTCATGGCCGCCAGGGCCATATGCCGGCGCAGAACGAACTGCTCGGCAACGACAAGGTGCAACTGCTCGCGGCTTACATTTACAGCTTGTCTCACGGGGCCAGCACCGCCCGTTTGCAGGCTGAAGGCAAAGGCGAATAAATCCCGAGCACTCTACTGCCGCATTCAAGCGGATGCGGCAGTTCCCTGTCCCTTTGCGACTCATTGTCGCACCCTCTGCCAGTCCTCCTTTCGGTTCACCAGATTCGGGTCTAAGCTTCCTGCGATGCGGGCTGGCAATGAGCCGGTTCCAGGTCGACCTGATGCGATGTGTTCGACGATTCTGCTCGATGACAGGCCACAAAGGCTGGTAGATACCGGCTGTCGCGCCAATTGCCATCGGTCACCTTATCGTTGCGTTTGAACACACCCCGTTACAACTGACCTGACCCCCTCGCCTCTTTCATCCGTTGCGACATTTTGAGCAGGGGCAATTTTGTCCTTACGCGGCGCATGGAAAGGCCGCAGAATCAGCTTTTGAAAGCATTGACCCAGGTCATGGCGCGTTGCAATGACCCCCTGCTTTCTCCATACTTGCGGCCGATTTTTACTCCTAATAAAACACCCAAACCGTGGAACCTTAGAATGAGCACAGCAATCAGTCCGACTGCTTATAACTATAAGGTAGTCCGCCAGTTCGCCATCATGACGGTGGTCTGGGGGATCCTTGGCATGGGGCTTGGTGTCTTCATCGCCTCACAGCTCGTATGGCCGGAATTGAACTTCGGTCTGCCGTGGACGACTTTTGGACGCCTACGCCCGTTGCACACCAACCTGGTGATTTTCGCCTTCGGTGGTTGTGCACTGTTTGCCACTTCTTATTACGTCGTGCAGCGAACCTGCCAAACGCGACTGATTTCCGACAGCCTCGCGGCCTTCCACTTCTGGGGTTGGCAAGCGGTGATCATCGGCGCCATCGTTACCTTGCCACTGGGTTACACCACCACCAAGGAATACGCCGAGCTGGAATGGCCGCTGGCTATTTTGCTGGCCATCGTCTGGGTCACCTACGGTCTGGTGTTCTTCGGCACCATCGTCAAGCGCAAGACCAAGCACATCTATGTGGGTAACTGGTTCTACGGCGCGTTCATCGTCGTGACGGCGATGCTGCACATCGTCAACCACATGTCGCTGCCGGTCAGCCTGTTCAAGTCCTACTCCGCTTATTCGGGTGCGACGGACGCGATGATCCAGTGGTGGTACGGCCACAACGCGGTCGGTTTCTTCCTGACCACCGGCTTCCTGGGGATGATGTATTACTTCGTTCCGAAGCAGGCCGAGCGTCCGATCTACTCCTATCGCCTGTCGATCGTGCACTTCTGGGCGCTGATCACCCTGTACATCTGGGCCGGTCCGCACCACCTGCACTACACCGCACTGCCGGACTGGGCGCAGTCCCTGGGCATGGCAATGTCGATCATCCTGCTGGCGCCAAGCTGGGGCGGCATGATCAACGGCATGATGACCCTGTCGGGCGCCTGGCATAAGCTGCGCACCGACCCGATCCTGCGCTTCCTCGTCGTGTCCCTGGCCTTCTACGGCATGTCGACCTTCGAAGGCCCGATGATGGCGATCAAGACCGTCAACTCGCTCTCTCACTACACTGACTGGACCATCGGCCACGTACACGCCGGCGCCTTGGGCTGGGTAGCGATGATTTCGATCGGCGCGATCTACCACATGATCCCGAAACTGTTCGGTCGCGCGCAGATGCACAGCGTCGGCCTGATCAACGCCCACTTCTGGCTCGCGACCATCGGTACCGTGCTGTACATCGCTTCGATGTGGGTCAACGGCATCACCCAGGGCCTGATGTGGCGTGCAATCAACGATGACGGCACCCTCACCTACTCGTTCGTGGAAGCGCTGCAAGCCAGCCACCCTGGTTTCATCGTTCGCGCCCTGGGCGGTGCGTTCTTTGCCAGCGGCATGCTGTTCATGGCCTACAACGTGTTCCGCACCGTTCGCGCCTCGAACCCGGCTGAAGCTGAAGCCGCCGCTCAGATTGCTGTAGTTGGAGCTCACTGATGAAGCATGAAGCAGTCGAGAAGAACATTGGCCTGCTGGCCTTCTTCATGGTTATCGCCGTCAGCATCGGCGGCCTGACCCAGATCGTTCCGCTGTTTTTCCAGGACGTCACCAACAAGCCGGTCGAAGGCATGAAGCCTCGCCCTGCCCTTGAACTGGAAGGCCGCGACGTGTTTATCGCCAACGGTTGTGTCGGCTGCCACTCGCAGATGATCCGCCCGTTCCGTGCTGAAACCGAACGCTACGGCCATTACTCGGTCGCCGGTGAAAGCGTCTGGGACCACCCGTTCCTGTGGGGTTCCAAGCGTACCGGCCCGGACCTGGCCCGTGTCGGCGGTCGTTACTCCGATGACTGGCAGCGTGCGCATTTGTACAACCCGCGCAACGTGGTGCCTGAGTCGAAAATGCCGGCCTACCCGTTCCTCGTGGAAAACAAGCTCGACGGCAAAGACACCGCCAAGAAAATGGAAGTCTTGCGCACGCTCGGCGTCCCTTACACCGACGAAGACATCGCCGGCGCCAAGGATGCTGTGAAGGGCAAAACCGAAATGGACGCGCTGGTGGCCTATCTGCAAGGCCTGGGCACCATCATCAAAAGCAAACGGTGATTTAGATGGATATCGGGATGATTCGTGGCCTGGGCACCGTTGTCGTGATGGTGGCCTTCATCGGTCTGGCGTTGTGGGTGTTCAGCCCCAAGCGCAAGTCGGAGTTTGAAGACGCGACCTTGCTGCCTTTCGCGGATGATCCCGAAGCCATCAAGCACGTCGAGCAAGCTTCTAGGAGTAACAAAGAATGACTACGTTCTGGAGTCTGTACGTCACAGTCCTCAGCCTCGGCACCATCTTCTCCCTGACCTGGCTGCTGCTGTCCACCCGCAAGGGGCAGCGCGCCGAGCAGACGGAAGAAACGGTTGGCCACTCCTTCGACGGGATCGAGGAGTACGACAACCCGCTGCCAAAATGGTGGTTCATGCTGTTCGTGGGCACCATCATTTTCGCTCTGGGCTACCTGGTGCTGTACCCGGGCCTGGGTAACTGGAAAGGCCTGTTGCCGGGTTACAACTACCTCGATAACGACAAGCAGACCGCGTTCGCCAACGGCCAGACTGGCTGGACCGGCGTTCACGAGTGGGAAAAGGAAATGGCCAAGTCGGACGCCAAGTTCGGCCCGATCTTCGCCAAGTTCGCTTCCATGCCTATCGAAGAAGTGGCCAAGGACCCGCAAGCCCTGAAGATGGGTGGCCGCCTGTTCGCCTCCAACTGCTCGGTCTGCCACGGTTCCGACGCCAAGGGTGCTTACGGCTTCCCTAACCTGACCGACGCCGACTGGCGCTGGGGCGGCGAACCGGAAACCATCAAGACCACCATCATGGGCGGTCGCCACGCGGTGATGCCGGCGTGGGCCGAAGTGATCGGCGAGCAAGGCGTTGCGGACGTTGCCGCGTTCGTGGTGACCAACCTCGATGGCCGCAAGCTGCCGGAAGACACCAAGGCTGACCCGGTGGCCGGCCAGAAACTGTTCGCCGCCAACTGCGTGGCGTGCCACGGTCCGGAAGGCAAAGGCACGCCAGCGATGGGCGCGCCAAACCTGACTCACCCGGCAGCGTTCATCTACGGTTCGAGCTTCGCTCAACTGCAGCAGACCATCCGTTACGGCCGTCAGGGCCAGATGCCTGCGCAAGAACAGCTGCAAGGCAACGACAAGGTCCACCTGCTGGCCGCTTACGTCTACAGCCTTTCTCACGGTGAGAAAGCGCCGGTAGCGGATGCCCAGTAAGGCAAACGCCTGACGCAAAAAAGGCCCCGCCAGTGCGAACTGACGGGGCCTTTTTCATGGGCGACTGGCCAGAGTCGATTCCACCGGCAACGTCGCGATCAGCTCACGTTTTTGCCATTGGTTATTCTCGACCCCATACACGAGCAGGTTTTTACGATCCTCGGAAAAACTGGCGATCAGGTAGGTCTGCTGGGAGGCGCTGCCGCTGATGAAACCGGGCACGCTGCTCGTGTACCACGTGGAGCCGCCACTTCCATGAAGGTGACCGGCGAATATTGCCGTCACCTCGTACTTGTCGATCATATCCCTGAACCGTTTTTCCTGGCTCCAGTCGCCCATAAACTCATTGGGTTTATGCATGTTCAGTAGAATGATTTTCCCCTGCGCGCGTGCTTGCTGAAGGTCACGCTCAAGCCAATCGAGTGCCGGGGTAATTTCAAATTTCTTCGGGTTGAAAATAGTGCCCGAAGAAAAGGCCACCGAGTAAGTTGGCTCGTTATGTAACTGCACCAGGTGCACATCGCCATAATCCCTGGAGTACGCGAGGCTTCCGTAATACAGGGTGGTCGACCCCGAAGCCCGCGCCGCCAAGTCCATATTACCGACCTTGCCCCAATAGCGCTTTTTCAGATCTTCAATACTTCCTGCAGCGCAGTTATTCAAAAAACAATCATCCACGTTGTTTTGATAGTCGTGATTACCCAAGCCGTAGTCATAAAGCCCTTGAAGTTTCGTCTCCAGCATTTGCTGAACGTAGGAACGCTGATCCGCATGACCGAAGGCGGTTATATCGCCATTGATCATCACGGGCACCATTGCGCTCCCGCCATTGCGCCGCCTGAAGTCGGCAATGCTGTCGTATTGAGCATCCAGCAGCCATTTGGCGCGCTGCTCCAACTCTGTATGTGATTCGGATTCCCTACGGTCTGTTTTATCCGACCACGGATACTGCGGATCGGAAGCAAAGACAATATGGCTTGGCTTACTTTCAATTGAATGGGCGATCGACGCCAGCGATAGCCCCCATACAAACACAAGTAACGATTTAAAATTTATTATGCTCATAGAATTCCATTTCCACTGATATTAGATACTCACACAGCACTCCACTGCCTGTAAGAACAACCTATTTCAGAAAACTAATTAACGCAAATACACAACTACGGTTATTTTCACTAATATATTTCACACCCACTTATACCCACTGGAAAATTCTGTTTTCTCATCAGATACATTGATGACGCGACAAACGGCGGCTCCTTTCCAGCCATCGAGGTTGCTGGCCCATCGACGACGTAGTAACGTTTCTACATCAGGATATTCAGGAGGTCACCCATGATGGCCATCACCACCATTTCGAGCCGAGCATTCAACCAGGACACAAGTGGTGCCAAAAAAGCCACCCGCGAAGGCCCGGTTATCATCACTGATCGTGGCAAGCCCGCTCATGTGCTGCTAAGCATTGAGGAGTACCAAAAACTAACTGGCATGGGCGCTAGCATTGTCGATCTGTTGGTGATGCCGGAAGCGGCAGACATCGAGTTCAAGACCGAGCGCGCCGTGATCATTCACCGCCCCGTGGACCTGTCCTGATGTTTCTACTCGACACCAACGTCATTTCTGAACTGCGCAAACCCCAGGCGGACGCCAACGTCGTCGCCTGGGCCAAAAGCGTCATCGCTCCACGCCTGTTTATTTCGGCTATCACCCTGAAGGAACTCGAGACGGGAGTGCTGCGAATGGAGCGCCGCGATCCAGCGCAAGGGAAGGTATTGCGCACTTGGCTGAAGCGCCACGTCATACCCGCCTTCGATGCCAGAATCCTGCCGGTCGATGCGGCCGTGTCGCTACGCTGTGCCAGTTTGCATGTGCCGGACCAAGCCAATGAAAGCGACGCACTGATCGCCGCGACTGCGCTGGTTCATGGCCTGACAGTGGTGACCCGTAACACCGGTGATTTTCAATCCAGCGGCGTGGCTCTGATCAACCCATGGGAGGAATGAGTTCGCCGCCCCGGCAAAACCGTCCATAATTTACAAGTCAATTGATTCAAGTCATTACACCGTCGTTTGATTTCCACCAACGTGACCAAAGGTCGCACCCTTGAGCTAGAGCGACAGGCGTATCATTGCGCCACTGCAACACCTCTTTTTGACCGCGGTCGGCATGTACTGACCGAGGCATTTTTCCACTGCCGTGGGATGCAACGATGAGCAACCAGATTCCGGTACACGACGTCACCCCGCCCGCCAAGGACGCGAACAAAAGCGTCGACCTGTATGCCTCGCGAGAAAAAATCTACACCCGCGCTTTCACCGGGCTGTTCCGCAACCTGCGGATGTTCGGCGGTGCCGGGTTGTTCCTGTTGTATTTCGGCACGGTTTGGCTGAACTGGGGCGGTCATCAGGCAGTCTGGTGGAACCTGCCGGAGCGTAAATTCTTCATTTTCGGCGCGACCTTCTGGCCTCAGGACTTCATCCTGCTCTCGGGCATTCTCATCGTCAGTGCCTTCGGCTTGTTCTTCATCACCGTGTATGCCGGTCGCATCTGGTGCGGCTACACCTGCCCGCAAAGCGTCTGGACCTGGATTTTCATGTGGTGCGAAAAGGTCACTGAAGGCGACCGCAACCAGCGCATCAAGCTCGACAAAGCGCCGATGAGCGCCAATAAATTCCTGCGCAAATTCAGCAAGCACACGATGTGGCTGCTGATTGGCTTCGTAACGGGCATGACCTTTGTCGGTTACTTCTCGCCCATCCGCGAACTGGTGATCGACTTCTTCACAGGTGAAGCCGATGGCTGGTCGTATTTCTGGGTCGGTTTCTTCACCCTCGCCACCTATGGCAACGCCGGTTGGCTGCGCGAACAAGTGTGCATCTACATGTGCCCGTATGCGCGCTTCCAGAGCGTGATGTTCGACAAGGACACGCTGATCGTTTCCTACGACCCGCGCCGTGGCGAGAGCCGTGGCCCGCGCAAGAAAGGCATCGACTATAAGGCCCAGGGGCTCGGCGACTGCATCGACTGCACCATGTGCGTCCAAGTGTGTCCGACCGGCATCGACATCCGCGACGGCCTGCAAATCGAGTGCATCGGTTGCGCCGCGTGCATCGATGCCTGCGACGCCATCATGGACAAAATGGAGTACCCGCGCGGCCTGATCAGCTACACCACCGAGCACAACCTGTCCGGGCAGAAAACCCATAAACTGCGCCCACGGCTGATCGGCTATGCCGTGGTGTTGCTGACGATGATGGGACTGCTGGCGGGGGCTTTCTTCATGCGTTCGCTGGTCGGTTTCGACGTCAGCAAAGACCGCGTGCTGTACCGCGAGAACGCCGAAGGCCGGATCGAAAACGTCTACAGCCTGAAGATCATGAACAAGGACCAACGCGACCACACTTACGTGCTGGAAGCGGCCGGCCTGCCGGACCTCAAGCTGCAAGGCCGGCGCGAGATCAAAGTCGCCGCCGGCGAGATTTTCAGCCAGCCGGTCGAATTGTCCATCGCCCCGGAAAAACTGCCATCGAGCACCAACGAGGTGAAGTTCATCCTCAAGGATGCCGATGACGAATCCGTCCACATTGAAGCCAAGAGCCGATTCATCGGCCCACAAGTTCGTTGAGAGAAGTGACCATGACCGCAGCAAACGCCGCAAGCCCTTGGTACAAGCACCTTTGGCCGTGGATCATCATCGGGATTCTGGCCTGCTCGGTGACCCTGACCCTGTCCATGGTGACCATTGCGGTGAACAACCCGGACAACCTGGTCAACGACAACTACTACGAGGCCGGCAAGGGCATCAACCGGTCGCTCGACCGTGAACTGCTGGGGCAGACGCTGCTGCTGCGCGCCAGCGTTCATCTGGATGAGGTCACCGGCGAAGTCGACCTGCGCCTGACCGGCAACAGTCAGCCGAAAACCCTGGAGCTGAACCTGATTTCGCCGACGCAACCGGAGAAGGATCGCAAGATCACCCTCACCCGCAGCGAAACCGAGCAGGGCCGTTACATCGGCCAGTTGAGCGACAAGATTGAAGGCCGTCGTTTTGTAGAATTGCTGGGCGTGCAGGATGAAAAGACCTGGCGTCTGTTCGAAGAGGAACAGGTCGGCCATGACAAGGATTTGCTGCTGGGTGACGAACCGCTGCAAGGCGCTGAAGACTTGAAGAAGTAAAACGCCTGCAAATGCGATCAAATGTGGCGAGGGAGCTTGCTCCCGCTGGGGCGCGAAGCGGCCCCAAAACCTGCAGACAAATTCCTTCAGGGATAGCGCGTTCGCAAAATTGCGACTGCTTCGCAGCCGAGCGGGAGCAAGCTCCCTCGCCACAATGGTTTCCATGGCAACACACATGACCACCCAACTCCCCTGCTACCACTGCGCCCTGCCCGTTCCGGCCGGCAGCCGCTTCACCGCGGCCGTCCTCGGGGAAACCCGCGAGTTCTGCTGTCCGGGCTGCCAGGCCGTGGCCGAGGCCATCGTCGCCGGTGGGCTGGAAAGTTATTACCAGCACCGCAGCGAGTCATCGGCCAACCCGCAAGCGTTGCCCGTGCAGTTGGTGGATGAACTGGCGCTCTACGACCGCGCCGACGTCCAAGCCCCGTTCGTGCGCCACGACGGCGACCTATCGGAAACCACGCTGTTGATCGAAGGCATCAGTTGCGCCGCGTGCGGCTGGCTCATCGAGAAACACCTGCGCACCTTGCCCGCCGTGGCGGAAGCACGCCTGAACCTGTCCAACCATCGCCTGCACGTGCGCTGGGCCGACGCTCAATTGCCGTTGAGCCAAGTGCTCAGCGAGTTGCGGCACATCGGGTACGCCGCCCACCCGTATCAGGCCGACCGCGCCAGCGAACAACTGGCCAGCGAAAATCGCCTGGCCCTGCGCCAACTCGGCGTGGCAGGGCTGCTGTGGTTCCAGGCGATGATGGCAACCATGGCCACCTGGCCGGAATTCAACATCGACCTCAGCCCCGAGCTGCACACCATCCTGCGCTGGGTCGCGCTGTTCCTCACCACCCCGATCGTGTTCTACAGCTGCGCGCCGTTCTTCAAGGGCGTCATGCGCGACCTGCGCACCCGCCACCTGACCATGGACGTGTCGGTCTCGCTGGCCATTGGCAGCGCCTATGTCGCAGGGATCTGGACCTCGATCACCGGCGTCGGCGAGCTGTATTTTGATGCCGTCGGCATGTTTGCATTGTTCCTGCTGGCCGGGCGTTATCTGGAACGCCGCGCCCGGGAACGCACCGCCGCCGCCACCGCACAGCTTGTAAACCTGTTGCCCGCTTCATGCTTGCGCCTGAGTGCCGACGGCCAGAGCGAGCGGATCCTGCTCAGCGAGCTTCGCGTCGGCGATCAGGTGCTGGTGCATCCCGGCGCGATCCTCCCGGCAGACGGCAAGATCCTCGACGGCCAATCGAGTGTCGACGAATCCCTGCTGACCGGCGAATACCTGCCGCAACCCCGAGCCCGGGGCGATGCGGTGACTGCCGGCACCCTCAACGTCGAAGGCGCGCTGACCGTGGAAGTCCTCGCGCTCGGCCAGGACACACGACTGTCCGCCATCGTCCGCCTGCTGGACCGAGCCCAGGCGGAAAAACCACGGCTGGCGGAAATCGCCGACCGCGCCGCGCAATGGTTCCTGCTGCTGTCGCTGATTGCCGCCGCGGTCATCGGCCTGGTCTGGTGGCAGCTGGACGCGTCCCGCGCGTTCTGGATCGTCCTGGCGATGCTGGTTGCAACCTGCCCCTGCGCCCTGTCCCTCGCCACGCCGACCGCCCTCACCGCCGCCACCGGCACACTGCACAAGCTGGGTTTGCTGTTGACCCGGGGGCATGTGCTGGAAGGCCTGAATCAGATCGACACGGTGATTTTCGACAAGACCGGCACCCTGACTGAAGGACGCCTGGCGCTGCGCTCGATCCGCCCGCTCGGCACCCTCGACCGCGACCAATGCCTGAGCCTCGCCGCCGCCCTGGAAAACCGTTCCGAACACCCGATCGCCCGCGCGTTCGGGCGAGCACCGCTGGCGGCCGAAGAAGTCCACAGCACCCCCGGCCTGGGCCTTGAAGGATTGGTCGGCGAACAACGCTTGCGCATTGGGCAGCCGGCGTTTGTCTGCAATCTCAGTGGCGCACCCGTACCGACCATTCCAGATGAAGCCGGCCAATGGCTATTGCTCGGTGACAGCCAGGGACCGCTGGCCTGGTTTGTCCTCGACGACCGTTTGCGCGCCGATGCGCCCGCGCTGGTGCAAGCGTGCAAGGCTCGCGGCTGGCGCACGCTGTTGCTGTCGGGAGACAGCTCGCCGATGGTCGCCAGCGTTGCTGCGGAGCTGGGCATCGACGAGGCCCGTGGCGGCTTGCGCCCGGACGATAAATTGCGCGTGCTGCAGCAGCTGCACAGGGAAGGTCGCAAGGTGTTGATGCTCGGTGACGGGGTCAACGACGTGCCGGTGCTGGCGGCTGCCGACATCAGCGTGGCCATGGGCTCGGCCACCGACCTGGCGAAAACCAGCGCAGACGCGGTCCTGCTCTCGAACCGTCTCGATGCGCTGGTGCAGGCCTTCAGCCTGGCCCGGCGCACCCGACGGGTAATCATCGAGAACCTGCTGTGGGCCGGGTTGTACAATGGCCTCATGTTGCCGTTCGCCGCCCTCGGCTGGATCACGCCAGTGTGGGCCGCGGTGGGCATGTCCATCAGTTCGTTGACCGTGGTGTTGAACGCCCTGCGCCTGACTCGCCTGCCGAGCGCGCCTGCCGCCATCACCACGCCAGAAACCCGCCCGCAGCCGGCTTGAGCCGCGCGGGCATGGAGTCCAGATGCCAGCTCTCTATGTGATGATCCCGGCCGCGCTGCTGATCGTGGCCATCGCCGTCTACATTTTTTTCTGGGCGGTCGACAGCGGTCAGTACGACGACCTCGACGGTCCGGCCCACAGCATTCTGTTCGACGATCAGGACCCGAACCACAAGGCCGCGGTCGACGAAGCCAGCGGCCATCCGGCCGAACCGGACGACAAGGCGCCACCCCATGCTTGAACTGGCGCCACTGCTGGTGTCTGCGGTGATCCTCGGCGTGCTCGGTGGCGGCCATTGCCTGGGGATGTGCGGCGGCTTGATGGGCGCGCTGACCCTGGCGATTCCCAAGGAACAGCGCAGCCGACGCTTTCGATTGCTGCTGGCCTACAACCTGGGGCGAATTCTCAGCTACGCGACGGCCGGATTGCTGATCGGGCTGGCCGGCTGGGCGGTGGCCAACAGCCCGGCGGCGATGTTCATGCGGGTCATCGCCGGGTTGCTGTTGATTGCGATGGGCCTGTATCTGGCCGGTTGGTGGAGCGGCCTGACGCGTATTGAAAGCCTCGGTCGCGGTTTGTGGCGACATATCCAGCCGGTTGCCAACAGACTGCTGCCGGTGTCGAGCCTGCCTCGCGCTTTACTGCTGGGCGCGCTCTGGGGCTGGCTGCCATGCGGGCTGGTTTACAGCACGCTGCTGTGGTCGGCGAGCCAGGGCAATGCGCTGGACAGTGCGTTGTTGATGCTGGCGTTCGGGCTGGGCACCTGGCCGGTGCTGCTCGCCACGGGGCTGGCGGCCGAGCGGGTGACGGCATTGTTGCGTAAACGCAGCGTGCGCATGGCGGGTGGTTTGCTGGTGATTGTGTTCGGGATCTGGACACTGCCGGGGCCGCATCAGCATTGGCTCATGGGGCATTAGACCCTGTTTGGCCCATGGGACACTGATTCTGTGGCGAGGGAGCTTGCTCCCGCTGGACTGCGCAGCAGTCCCAGCTTTTGGGGCCACTTCGCGGCCCAGCGGGAGCAAGCTCCCTCGCCACAAAAACTGATCACTGCAAACGGTCGCTGTTGATGCAAATCAAGATGCCCCAACGCCGCACCCCATAGACTCGCCGACACAGCCAGCCTATCCGGGGGAATGCCCGCATGATGCTCGACGCCATTCGTTGGGACACCGACCTGATCCGCCGTTACGATCTGGCGGGCCCGCGTTACACCTCGTACCCGACCGCCGTGCAATTCGACGGGCGTGTTGGCACGTTCGACCTGTTCCACGCCCTGCGCGAAAGCCGCAAGGCCCTGCGTCCGTTGTCGCTGTATGTGCACGTGCCGTTCTGCGCGAACATTTGCTACTACTGCGCCTGCAACAAAGTCATCACCAAGGACCGCGGCCGCGCCCTGCCCTACTTGCAGCGCCTCGAGCAGGAAATCCAGCTGATCGCCTGCCACCTCGACCCGACGCAAAAGGTCGAGCAACTGCATTTCGGCGGCGGCACGCCCACCTTCCTCAGCCACGATGAACTGCGCCAGTTGATGGCCCAACTGCGCAAACACTTCAATTTGCTGGACGACGATTCGGGCGACTACGGCATCGAAATCGACCCGCGTGAAGCCGATTGGTCGACCATGGGCCTGCTTCGCGAACTGGGCTTCAACCGGGTCAGTATCGGCCTGCAGGACCTTGATCCAGCGGTACAGCGGGCGGTCAATCGCCTGCAAAGTCTGGAAGAAACCCGCGCAGTGATCGACGCCGCGCGGACCCTGCAATTTCGCTCGATCAACATAGATCTGATCTACGGCCTGCCACGGCAAACGCCCGAGAACTTCGCCCGCACGGTCGATGAGGTCATCAACCTGCAACCCGACCGCCTCTCGGTGTTCAATTACGCGCACCTGCCGGAACGCTTCATGCCGCAGCGGCGAATCAACGTCAACGAGCTGCCGACGCCGGCGCAGAAACTGGAAATGCTGCAGCGCACCATCGAACAACTGACCGCCGCCGGCTACCGCTACATCGGTATGGATCACTTCGCATTGCCCGACGATGAACTGGCAATCGCCCAGGAAGAGTCGACGCTGCAACGCAACTTCCAGGGCTACACCACTCACGGCCATTGCGACCTGATCGGCCTGGGCGTGTCCGCCATCAGTCAGATCGGCGATCTTTACTGTCAGAACAGCAGCGATTTGAATCAGTACCAAAACAGCCTGGCCTCTGCCCAACTGGCGACCAGCCGTGGCCTGTTGTGCAACGCCGACGACCGTTTGCGTCGCGCCGTGATCCAGCAATTGATCTGCCATTTCAGCCTGGAATTCGCCGAGATCGAACAGGCCTTCAACATCGATTTTCAGGGTTATTTCACTGAGCTCTGGCCGCAGTTGCAAGGCATGGCCGAGGACGGGCTGATCGAGCTCGACAACGACAGAATCACCATACTGCCGGCCGGGCGATTGCTGGTGCGCTCGGTGTGCATGGTGTTCGACGCGTATCTGGAACAACAGAATCGCCAACGGTTTTCGCGGGTGATCTAAGTCCTACGGCAAAGTCGCCGCCTGCTGGCCTGAATGTCCTTTCGTGGGTTACCCTTACGTCTTATGTGTGATTTCCCACAAGGATTGAAGAAATGTCCGAGCCAGTAAAGCTGCGCGCTCATAACCAGGCCCATTGCAAGGATTGCAGCCTGGCCCCCCTCTGTTTGCCACTTTCTCTGAATCTGGAAGACATGGATGCGCTGGACGAGATCGTCAAACGTGGTCGCCCGCTGAAAAAAGGCGAATTTCTGTTCCGCCAGGGCGACACGTTCGATTCCGTCTACGCCGTTCGCTCAGGCGCACTCAAGACGTTCAGCCTGAGCGATGTCGGTGAAGAGCAGCTCACGGGTTTCCATCTGCCGAGCGAGCTGGTGGGCCTGTCGGGCATGGACACCGAAAAACACCCGGTGTCGGCGCAGGCGCTGGAAACCACCTCAGTCTGTGAAATCCCCTTCGAACGCCTCGACGAACTGGCCCTGCAGTTGCCGCAACTGCGCCGTCAGTTGATGCGGGTGATGAGTCGCGAGATCCGTGACGACCAGCAAATGATGTTGCTGCTGTCGAAGAAAACCGCGGACGAGCGCATCGCCACCTTCCTGGTCAACCTGTCGGCCCGTTTCCGCGCCCGGGGATTCTCGGCCAATCAGTTCCGCCTGAGTATGTCGCGCAACGAAATCGGCAATTACCTGGGCCTCGCGGTGGAAACCGTGTCCCGGGTGTTCACGCGCTTCCAGCAGAACGAACTGATCGCCGCCGAAGGCAAAGAAATCCATATCCTTGATCCGATCCAACTCTGCGCCCTGGCCGGTGGCTCGATCGAGGGCTGATCCCGACGAACGCGGCTGAGCGAAACGGTTCAGCCGCCGTTATACTGCGACGTTTGCAGCCTGCCAGGACAACTCGACGATGGCCTTCGACTCCTTCGACATCAAATCCCTGATCCGCCCAGTGATCGACTTCCCCAAGCCGGGTGTGATCTTTCGCGACATCACCCCGCTGTTCCAGTCGCCCCGGGCCCTGCGCCTGGTGATGGACAGCTTTGCCCAACGTTACGTCGAAGCCGATTTCACCCACATCGGCGCGATGGACGCCCGTGGTTTCCTGATTGGCTCAGTGCTGGCCTATCAGTTGAACAAGCCGCTGGTGCTGTTCCGCAAGCAGGGCAAATTGCCGGCCGATGTTCTGGCCGAGGGTTATGCGACCGAATACGGCGAAGCCTTCCTTGAAGTGCATGCCGACAGTTTGTGTGAAGGCGATTCGGTGGTGATGTTCGATGACCTGATCGCTACCGGCGGGACGCTGATTGCGGCGGCCAACCTGATTCGTCGAATGGGCGCGCGGGTTCATGAAGCGGCGGCGATTATTGATCTGCCGGAGTTGGGTGGTTCGCAGCGCTTGGAAGATATGGGAATTCCTACGTTCTGCCTGACGCAGTTTGCGCTGTCCGATAAGTAAGCGGCGTTTGTAAGGACGCCATCGCGAGCAGGCTCGCTCCCACAGGGGTTTTGTGAACACCAAAAATCCATGTGGGAGCGAGCTTGCTCCGGGCGGCGTTCCGGCGATGGCGTCAGCCGCTACACCGCAATACTCAAAGCCCCATCTGCTTGCTGATGATCTCGTTCATCACTTCCCGGGTCCCGCCACCGATCGACAGAATCCGGTTGTCCCGATACAACCGCTCCACCAGGCTTTCGCGCATATAACCCAACCCGCCCAGTATCTGCACCGCGTCCGTGGTGATGCGATCCGCGGTGTCGGTCGCGAAGTTTTTGGCCATGGAAATCTCCTTGATCACACTCTGTCCCGCCGCCATTTTTGCGGCCTGGCGATAGGTGAACTCACGCGAAACTTCCAGCGCCGTGGCCATTTCCGCGAGGCGGTGCTTGAGCACCTGAAACTTGCCGATCGGCTTGCCGAAGGCTTCACGCTGACGGGCCCATTTCAGGCTTTCCTCCAGCGCCAGCTGCGCGGTCATGTTGGCCATCAGCGCCAGCGCCAGGCGTTCGCTCTGGAAGTTGCCCATGATGCAAGCGAACCCCATGTTCTCGGCACCGATCAGGTTGCCAGCCGGAACGCGGCAATCATCGAAGAACAGCTCGGCCGTATCTGACGCCCACCAGCCCATTTTCTTCAACTGACGGCCGACGGTGAAACCGGGGGTGCCCTTCTCGATCAGCAGCAGACTGATGCCGCCAAATCCCGGCGCGCCCGTGCGCACCGCGACGGTGTAGAAGTCCGCACGGATGCCGCTGGTGATAAAGGTTTTGCTGCCGCTGACCCGGTAGACATCGCCGTCGCGCACGGCACGGGTTTGCAGATTGGCCACGTCGGAACCGCCGCTGGGCTCGGTCACGGCCAGGGCGCTGATCTTCTCGCCAGTCAGCACCTGCGGCACCACGCGGTCGCGCACTTCAGGCCGGGCCCACTTGAGGATCGGCGGCAGGCCGATGTCCAGCGATCCGAGGCCCGCCACCAGGCCGCCGGAGCCGCATCGCATCAGCTCTTCGCTGGCGGCAATTTTGGCGAACAGATCACCTTCGTGGCTGCCGCCGAACGCTTCGGGATAACCGATCCCCAAAATCCCCGCGACGCCGGCCTTGAGGTAAAGCTCACGTGGGAAGCTTTCGGCTTCTTCCCACTGATCAATGTCCGGAAGAATCTCGCGTTCGACGAAACGTCTGACGCTGTTGCGGACCAATTGGTGGCTGGGATCGAAGTATTCCTGAAAGGCAGGCATCGGCGAACTCCACTGAGGGGTTTCGCGACGTTAACCGAGCGCTTGCTTGGTTTTCAACTGGATTGTGTGAATCCGGGAGACCGAGGTGCGGCTATCGCGAGCAGGCTCACTCCTACAGGGGATTTATGAACGCCGCAATTGTGTGAATCAGGTGGACCGAGGCTTGCCCGCGAAGGCGTCAGCCCAGACAACAGGATTTTGTGAATGCCACAACCCCATGTGGGAGCGAGCCGGCTCCGGGCGGCGTTCCGACGATGGGGCCGGTTCAGGCACTACAAGGCAATCGGCTTACGCCCAGCGAACGAATGTGCCAATGTCCCGCCATCCACCAGTTCCAGCTCCCCACCCAGCGGCACGCCATGGGCGATCCGCGAAGCGATCAGGCCTTTGTTGCTGAGCAACTGCGCGATGTAATGCGCCGTCGCCTCACCTTCCACCGTCGGGTTGGTCGCCAGGATGACTTCAGTAAAGGTCCCGGCGTCTTCGATTCGCGCCATCAATTGCGGGATGCCAATCGCCTCTGGCCCCAGACCGTCAAGCGGCGACAAATGCCCCTTGAGCACGAAGTAGCGACCCCGGAAACCGGTCTGCTCCACCGCGTAGACATCCATCGGCCCTTCGACCACACACAACAAGGTGTCATCGCGGCGCGTGTCCGCGCATTGCGGGCACAGATCGTCTTCCGTCAGCGTGCGGCACAAGCGGCAATGGCCTACCCCTTCCATGGCCTGGCTCAGCGCCAGCGCCAGGCGCGAACCACCGCTGCGATCACGCTCGAGCAGTTGCAGCGCCATGCGCTGGGCGGTTTTCTGACCCACACCCGGCAGCGTACGCAGGGCATCGATCAGTTGGCGAATCAAAGGGCTGAAGCTCATGGGGAAACGTCCGACAAAACAACGAGACGCGGTTTATACCCGCGCCTCTCTTTAGCGTCAAATACTCAGTCTTGCGCGACCCGCACCACCAGTTTGCCGAAGTTGCGTCCTTCCAGCAGACCGATGAACGCCTCGGGCGCCTGTTCCAGGCCATCGACCACGTCTTCGCGGAACTTCACTTTGCCATCACGCACCCACGGCGCCATCGCACTGACGAATTCCGGCTGACGATCGCCGTAGTCATCGAACACGATAAAGCCCTGGATGCGCACGCGCTTGGTCAGCAACGTGCGCTGCAATTGCGGCAAGCGATCCGGGCCGGCGGGGGCTTGGGTAGCGTTGTAGGACGCAATGAGGCCACACAAAGGAATTCGCGCCTTGGGGTTAAGTAGCGGCAACACGGCCTCGAAGACTTTTCCGCCAACGTTCTCGAAGTAAATGTCGATGCCGTTGGGACACGCCTGGGCCAACTCGGCAGCGAAGTTCGGGCTCTTGTGGTCGACGCAGGCGTCAAATCCCAACTCGTCGATCACATAGCGGCATTTTTCCGCGCCACCGGCTACGCCGACGACACGCAGGCCCTTGATCTTCGCCACTTGCCCGACCACCGATCCCACCGCGCCCGAGGCCGCCGCCACCACCAGGGTCTCACCGGCCTTGGGCTGGCCGATGTCCATCAGGCCCATGTAAGCGGTCATGCCCGGCATGCCCAGCACACCCAGCGCCATCGACGGGCTCGGCAGCCCGGACGGCACCGGAATGATGTTGCGGCCGTCGCTGATGCTGTGGCTCTGCCAACCGGTGGAGCCGACCACCACGCCCCCTTCCTGAAACTTCGGATTCAGCGAACGCTCGACGCGGCTGACAGCGCCCCCGGTCATCACACCGCCGATTTCGACCGGCGCGGCGTAGGACGGCGCGTCACTCATGCGCCCGCGCATGTACGGGTCCAGGGACAGGAAGAGGGTTTTGAGCAGCACCTGCCCGTCGGCGAGTTCTGGCAGCGCTTCCCGTTCCAGGCGGAAATTTTCCGGGGTCGGCGCGCCTGTGGGGCGGGACGCCAGGACGATTCGTTGGTTGAGAGTCAATGCGTCTGACATGTGAGCGTCTCCTTTTGAATGTGGCGGTGGTGTAGGGAGAAGACCGTTTTTGGGGTGGGGTGTTCGATGTTTCGTGTGTGGGACCGAGTCGACCTCATCGCGAGCAGGCTCGCTCCCACATTGGATCTTTGGTGTTCATAAAATCCCTGTGGGACCGGGTTGACCTCATCGCGAGCAGGCTCGCTTCCACATCGGATCTTTGGTGTTCACAAAATCCCTGTGGGAGCGAGCCTGCTCGCGATGGCGGCCTGACAGACACAATAAATCCAACTGACAGAAACAAAAATGCCAGGCGCAATGCCTGGCATTTTTTTGTAGCTCATCCGACGCGCTTTAGCGAATCAGAACGGCAGCTTCATGCCCGGTGGCAATTGCATGCCAGCGGTCACGCCGGACATTTTGTCCTGGCTGTTGGCTTCGATCTTGCGCACGGCATCGTTGACGGCGGCGGCGAAAACAGCCTCCAGCATCTCCTTGTCGTCTTCGCTCAAGCCTTCGACCAGGCTTGGATCGATGGTCACACGCTTGACGTCGTGACGACCGGTCATCACCACGGTGACCATATCGCCGCCGGCTTTACCGGTGACTTCGGCGTTGGCCAGTTCTTCCTGCATCTTGGCCATTTTTTCCTGCATCTGCTGCGCCTGCTTCATCAGGCCGGCCATGCCACCTTTCATCATGGGAATCACCTCAAACGTACTTGGATTAAAACAGCGCCCGGCTTGTGGCCGAACGCCTTCAGTTATTAGCCCTGACTGACCAGGGCTTCGACAGGTTCAATAGTATCGTTACGGACCACTGCACCGAACTGCTGCATCATCTGCTGGATGAACGGATCGCCATGGATCGACTCTTCGGCCTCGCGCTGACGGTTCGCCCGGCGCCGGGACGCGGCCTGGGCCGGGGTTTCCTGCTCGGGCTTGATCAGCTCCATGCTGAGGGTCAGCGTACGCCCGTGATACTGATTCAGCGCATCGTTGAGACGACGCTGCTGGGTCGGATTGAACAAGGCGCTGTGAGCCGGATCGAGGTGCATCAGCCAGTTGTCGCCATCGACGGCGATCAGCGTGCAGTTGGCGGCGATGCTGCCAGTCATACCGGAGATCGGCAATTTCGGAAACAATTCCAGCCATTGCAGCGCCAGCCCGGTGGCCGGCATCGCGGCCGGTTCAGGCTCGGGCTCAGGCACCGGCTCGGCAGCGTGCTCGCTGGCCAGTTCATCCAGGTAACTGTAGGCCGAATCCATGTCCGGCTCGATGTAGTCTTCGTCCAGCGGCGGCTCGTCGTCCAGGTCCATGCCCGGCGTGGCGGCATCGACGTCGGCCACGGAGGGTTCCGGGATCGGCGCGGCGGCCCACTCTGGCGCATCCGGCACCACGCTGTCCGGCGTCGGCAACGGCATGGGCGCCAGCTCGGGCTGTTCGCTGGCGGTTTCCAGCACCGGCTCGACGGCAGGTTGCTGGACGGGCTCAGGTTCGACCGGGTCATTCCATGGCAGGTCGACCACGGCTTCGACCGCAACGGGTTCGACCACAGGCTCTGGCACGACAATCGGCGCAACCGGTTCTGGCTCGGGCGCTGGAGCAGGAACGGGAGCAATCGGAGCAGGTGCAACTGCCGCAGCGACTACCGGCGCAACTTTCGGCGCGGCAGCCACTGAATTTGCGGAATCAACTGTGGCCTGGCTGATCCCCACTGGCTTTAGCGGTTGCCTCGGGGCGTCCGCGGTGTCAGCCGGGCGGAAGGCGAGCATCCGCAACAGGACCATTTCGAAACCACCACGGGGGTCTGGCGCCAGCGGCAGATCGCGGCGGCCAATCAGGCCCATTTGGTAGTAGAACTGCACATCTTCGGCCGGCAGCGCCTGTGCCAGCGCCAACACCCGGTCGCGATCGCCCTGGCCGTTGTCGACACCTTCAGGCAAGGCTTGGGCGATGGCAACGCGGTGCAACACGTTGAGAATTTCCGAGAGCACACCGTTCCAGTCCGGGCCCTGTTCGGCCAGATGACGGACCGCTTCGAGCAACGCCTTGGCGTCGCCTTCGATCAGCGCATGCAGGACGTCGTAGACCTGGCCGTGATCAAGCGTGCCAAGCATCGCCCGTACGTCGGCGGCCATGACCTTGCCTTCACCGAACGCGATGGCCTGGTCGGTCAGGCTCATGGCATCGCGCATCGAACCGTCGGCCGCACGACCGAGCAGCCACAGTGCGTCGTCTTCGAACGGCACGTTCTCCACACCCAAAACGTGGGTCAAATGCTCGACCACCCGTTCCGGTGTCATGTTTTTCAGGGAGAACTGCAGGCACCGCGACAGAATGGTTGCTGGAAGTTTCTGCGGGTCGGTGGTGGCCAGGATGAACTTGACGTAGGGCGGCGGCTCTTCGAGGGTTTTCAACAGCGCATTGAAGGAATGGCTGGAGAGCATGTGCACTTCGTCGATCAGGTAGACCTTGAAGCGCCCACGGCTTGGCGCGTACTGCACGTTGTCGAGCAGCTCGCGGGTGTCCTCGACCTTGGTGCGGCTCGCAGCGTCGATCTCGATCAGGTCGACGAAACGGCCTTCATCGATTTCGCGGCACACCGAGCACTCGCCGCAAGGCGTCGAAGTGATACCTGTTTCACAGTTCAGGCATTTGGCGATGATCCGCGCGATGGTGGTCTTGCCCACCCCCCGCGTCCCCGTGAAGAGGTACGCGTGGTGCAGCCGCTGGCTGTCCAAGGCGTTGATCAGAGCCTTGAGCACATGGGTCTGGCCGACCATTTCGCGGAACGAGCGCGGACGCCATTTACGTGCAAGAACCTGATAACTCATCGAAAACCGTCGCAACGAAGGAACAGAAGCGGCTAATGCTAGCGGAGCAAGGCCAAAATTGCATCCGGCGCGCTCGTCTAATCTGGCTAAGATGCACTTTGGGGGCTTCTATCGGCCCGAAGGTTTAACCGTAACGGAGTGTTTATGCGGCTGGCCTTGGGGGCGTTGCTGTTAATAAGCCTGAATGTTGCAGCGGCTGACGTGCCGTTGCGCTTTGTGGTGCCAGACAGTTGGGCCATGCCGATGGTGCAACTGGAGCGCGGCCGTCCGACTCAGGGCATCCTGTATGACGTGATGCTCAGTCTCGCGACCCAGGTCGGCGTGCCGGCCGAATTTCATGTACTGCCCCGGGCGCGGGTACAGAACGCCATGGAACATGGCGAGGTCGATGTCCGCTGCTACGCCGCGCAGTCCTGGCTGCCGAATCAGTCGGGGGACTATATCTGGAGCGTTCCACTGTGGACGCAAAATGATCTGCTGATCAGCCGGCAAGACCCGCTCAACTCGATAATACCGGCCAGCCTGTCGCGACAACCGATCGGCACGGTGCTCGGCTACAGCTACCCCACCCTGCAACCCTTGTTCGACAGCGACCGCTTGCACCGCGATGACGCGCGCAATCAGGAGCAGGTACTGGAAAAACTCCAGGCCGGTCGCTATCGCTACGCCGTGAGCAACCAATGGACGCTGGACTGGTTCAATCAGCGCCTGTTGCCCGGTCGCCAGCTGCAAGCGGTGACGGTGCTGCAGGAACAGCATGTCGGTTGCTACGTACGCAACGACCCGAAAGTGCCGGTGCAGCGGATTCTGCGCACCTTGTTGCGGATGAAAATGTCGGGGGAGATCGATGACATTATCCGGTTGTATATCGGGGGCGATTAACACCGCTCGTTGACGACCACAATACCGCTCACGAACGAACACCCCACCGCTCACGAATGAAACACAATATCGCTCACGAACGAACATCCCACCGCTCACGAACGAAACACAATATCGCTCACGAACGAACATCCCACCGCTCACGAACGAAGCACAATATCGCTCACGAACGAACATCCTGTAGCAGCTGGCGAAGCCTGCGTTCGGCTGCGCAGCAGTCGCAAAATCAGGCGACGCGGTGTTTCAGTAATATCTCGCGCTCAGGTTTTACGACTGCTGCGCAGCCGAACGCAGGCTTCGCCAGCTGCTACAAAATGTGTTGTGTTTGAGGAATCGGGGACGACAAAAAACCGCCCTTGGACGAGGTCCATGGCAGTGCAAAATCAAGAGTTTGAAATCAGATAACGCGAGAGAGACTCGCGGTGCGTTATGGAGGCAACCCCACCAGCCACACCCCGGCACACAATGTTCCCGCTGTGGCTGCTTCCTTCCGGATCTGACCAGGTTCACGGGTAATCGTTGCGGGGGGACCGATGGGGTCACCATAACGACGCTCACCTGACGGCGAGCCGCGCCATTGTACCTATCTGAGACGAAGTTACAACCGTTCGGACGGATTAAAAAATATGAGCCGCTTCAAGGACATGCGTCAGCGCTTTAAAAGCGCCGGACCTTGAGCGGCCGCGCTGGAAACCCTGCCTTGAAAGGGCCGTCACTTTATTGCGTTTACTTTTCCCAGTCCGCCTTGGCGATGTGCAAACCGTGCAGGCCCTTGTACGCGGCGCGCTCCGGTTGGCTCCAGCCTTGCAACAACGAATCGTCCAAACGATAAATCTCCACACCCAACGGACGGCAGACGCTCAGCGGGTCCTGCGCATCCGGCCCCCACATGGCCAACGACAGATCGCCGCCGGGACAGGTCGACAGTGCACACAGCAGATCAATCTCGGCAAAGAACTCCAGGTAGTCGCCCTTCTGCGCCGGGCAGGCCTTCATGAAGTACATGTCATCGTGATTCAGACCGGTGCACTGGAAAATGTTGAGCACGTCATGCACATCGAACTCGGTCAGCCCGTGAGGCAGAACGGCGCGGGTCAGGTTCGAGTGGCAGTGATGATGGAAATCCTCACCGGTGAGCATTTTGTTCACATAAGGGTCGCAACGGGTGCCGAGCAAATCATGCAGACGCCCGCCATGTTCGTCGATGCCGTAACCGGCCAGGCTGTCATCGGTGATGGTTACCAGCGGCCGCAGAAAGGGCAGGTTCGACCAGAGCCGGTCGTGGGTGCTGACGTGAGCGCCCTGCAACTGCCGGGTCCGCGCCGCCCATAGGCGTTCACGCGGGTCGTTGGCGTTCCAGACGTTGAAGTCTCCGACTTGCGGCCCGACCGGTGTGGTCACGCGAAACACATGCCCGGCCGGCACTTTCCAGGCACGGCCGGTGCGGATCGGCACTTCGAACGACTCGATCAGCGTGCGCCCCTCCTTCGCGTCTCGAACTCGCTCATAAAAGGGTTTATCCACCTGCAAGGCCGAGCCTTTGCTGACTTGATAGGCCGCCGGATAGTCTTTGTACATGGCACGCTTCCTCGATCAGTGAGGGGACGAAGGTGCAAGCATCTGCACCAGGAGGTGTTCTGAATCGTCGAGATAAAGGCTCATGGCATCTTCGGCCGCGCGCTTCTCGCCCTCGGCCAGCAATTCATGGATCTGTCGGTCGCGCGCCAGCCAGGGCGCCTGAAAACGCGATTCATCAGGCGCAGTGCAAAACACCAGGCGCAGCTGTGCGACGACATTGGTGAAGAACTCATCGAACAGCGGGCTGCGCAGCAAGCCGACGATGTGCTGATGAAAGGCCAGACTGTGAGTACCGACGGCGCGCCAATCCTCGCGCTCGCGGGCCAGCTCGGTGGCCTCCAGTGCTTCGAGCATTCGGTCGGATTGATAGTCGCGCAGCGGACGACTGGTACTGATGGCTTGCAACTCCAGGGTCCTACGGACGTTAAACAGATCCCGCACGTCCTCGACACCCAGTCGGCGCACCATCACGCCTTTATTGCGCACATAACGGGTCAGGCCTTCCTGCCCAAGGCGATGCAACGCTTCACGAATGGTGTTGCGAGAGGCGTTGTAGGCCGACACCAGATCATTTTCCACCAGCGCCATGCCGGGCAGCAAACGACCACCGATGATGTCGGCGCGCAGCTCCAATGTGATGTGATCGGCCAGTGACAGTCCGCTGTTCATACTCATTGCCTCAAGATTGTTCAACAATCACTGAGTAAGGAGTAACCACGATTCGTGCCACTGATTACGACCGTCTTCGATCAAGATCGACGCATCTGCATGCTTTTTAGAAGTAGAAGTACAATCACCATCCCATTTCCATTGGTTAATATGGCGCATTGTTGCGGAGATTCGACATGCGTTACTCGCAGGACCACAAAGCCCAGACACATCAACGCATTATCAAGGAGGCCTCAGAACGCTTTCGGCGCGATGGCATTGGCGCGACGGGTCTGCAACCGCTGATGAAAGCGCTGGGGCTGACGCATGGCGGGTTTTATTCGCACTTCAAATCCAAGGACGAACTGGTGGAAAAGGCCCTGCAAGCCGCTGGCGATCAGGTCGATGGCCTGTGCGCCGAAATTTTCGCGCAGGAACGTCCGCTGGACGTGTTCATCGACACCTATCTGTCCGAATGGCACCAGACTTCGCCTCACGAAGGCTGCCCGTTGCTGACCATGTCATCGGAACTGGGGATGCGCGGACAGCCGAGCCCGACCACCGACGTGGTGCTCAACGCCCGGCTTGAACAAATTGAAAATACGCTCGAGGGCGATGACGCCGCTGATCGCAGCATCGTCATTATGTCCACGCTGATCGGCGCGCTGCTGCTATCGCGCAGCGTCGAGAATCCAGAGCTGGCCCAGCGGATTCTCGACGTCACTCGCGAGCACCTCAAACAAACGCAGGATTAACCCTCCCAGCGCTTGAACAGCACGCTGGCATTCACCCCGCCGAATCCGAAGCCGTTGGACAGCGCGTACTCGATGGCCATCGGCCGCGCCTTGCCATGGACGATGTCCACGCCTTGAGCCGCAGGGTCAGGTTTCTCGAAGTTGAGGGTGGCCGGCACAATCTGATCGCGAATCGCCAACAGCGTGAAGATCGCCTCTATCCCGCCGGCGGCGCCCAGCAAATGCCCCGTCGCTGACTTGGTCGACGTGACCGCAATCTTGTTATCGGCACCGAACAACGCCTTGATCGCCGCCAGCTCCCCCAGATCGCCGACCGGCGTCGAGGTCGCGTGAGCATTCAGGTGCTGCACCTGCGCCGCAGAAACGCCGGCCTGAGCCAGCGCGAGTGACATCGCCCGACGCGCACCGCTGCCATCCTCCGGCCCAGCCGTCAGGTGATAGGCATCGGCGCTGGTGCCGTAACCGACCAGCTCAGCCAGCGGTTGCGCGCCGCGAGCCAAGGCATGCTCCAGGGATTCGATCACCAGAACGCCGGCGCCCTCGCCCATGACAAAACCGTCGCGATCACTGTCGAATGGACGCGAGGCGCGCTCAGGCGTTTCGTTGAAACCGTTGGACAAGGCACGAGCCGCCGCAAACCCCGCAAGGCTGACGCGATCGATTGCCGCCTCCGCGCCACCGCACACCGCAATGTCCGCCTCGCCACTGCGAATCAATCGCGCGGCATCACCAATCGCCTGAACCCCGGCAGCGCATGCCGTCACCGGCGCACCCAACGGCCCCTTGAAACCATGCTGGATCGAGACATGACCCGCCGCGAGATTGACCAAGAACGACGGAATGGTAAACGGCGATAAACGTCGCGGGCCACGACTGTCCGTGGTGCGCACCGCATCGGCAATCGCGCCGAAACCACCCACGCCGGAACCGATAATGGTCGCGGTGCGCTCCTGGGCATTGGCGTCCAGCGCCTGCCATCCGGCTTGCTCCAATGCCTGACGCGCCGCTTCCATGGCGAACATGATGAAGCGGTCCATCTTCTTCTGCTCTTTGGGCGGAATGGCCCGGTCCGGATCAAAACCGGCTTGCGCATCCTCCGCCAGCGTCGGCACTGCGCCACCGACCTTGGCCGGCAGATCGGCAACTACCTCGTCCGGCAAATTGCGCAAACCGGAACGCCCCGCCAACAGACGCGCCCAAACCGCTTCGACACCACTACCCAGCGGCGACACCAGGCCCATGCCTGTGACAACTATTCGACGAGCACTCATACCGCAAACACCTCGGGTCGATTCATGGCGCCTCACTTGTATCGCGCGGCGGCTGTACTTTTAGACAGATTCGGCGCCATCACATGACGCGCCGCAACAAAGGCATCCCAATCGGCCGCATTCGGCAACGAAGGAATGGTGACCAACTCACCCTGGTCCAGACCCGACAACGCCGCGTCGACCATCTCCCCCGCTTCCATGACCATGTCGGCCGGAATCTGGGAAGCATCGATACCGGAGCGTTCCCAGATTTCAGTGCGTGTTACGCCTGGCAACACCGCCTGGACCTTGACCCCCGTGCCATCCAGTTCGGCATTCAACGACTGGGTAAGACTTAGCACATACGCCTTGCTTGCGCTGTAGGTGGCGTTGAAACGTTCCGGAAACAGTGCCACCACCGAAGCGATGTTGATGATCGTACCGCGACCGGCCCTGGCGAAACTGGCCGCCGCTGCCGATGCCAATCGCGTCACTGTCGTTACATTCAACTGAATCATGCGCTCCAGTTGATCCATGTCGGAATTGGCCAGCAAACCATCAGCGGCCACCCCGGCATTGTTCAGCAACAGGCTGATACTCGAATCACTGCGCAGACGCTGCTCCAGCTTTAGCACATCGTCCTTCTGCGTGAGGTCGGCCTTGATCACCTCGACCTGAACCCCGTGCTCGGCGCGCAACGTGCTCGCCGCCGCTTGCAACCGCTGTTCGTCGCGAGCGACCAACAACAAATCAAAACCACGCGCCGCCAACCGCTCAGCGTAAACCGCGCCGATACCGGAAGAGGCACCGGTGACGAGGGCCGTACCTTGGGACTGGGTGGAAGTCATGACTGTGCTCCTGAGAGAGACTTGGGAGAGAACAAGCGCCTGGGACTTCAGAACGCTTCGGCGGAAACTGAAATTATTATAGGCATAATCTGGACGCTATATGATAGCCGTAATTTTTCTTCCGCCGACAGAAGGCGCAACTTCACAGCAATCGCCAGAATGCAGAAAGGCCGGTCAATGACCGGCCCCTGGCGCTGAACCTACAGCTTAGTTCACCTCGATTATCTCGCGATTTTTATCCAGAATCGCTTTGCCGATCCCTTTCACTTCCAGCAATTCGTCCACCGACGCAAACGGCCCATTACTGTCACGATACGCAACAATCGCCTTCGCCTTGGCCTCACCCACACCCGACAACTCGCGCTGCAGGGTCGGCGCATCGGCCCCGTTCAGGTCGACCTTGCCGGGTTGTGCCTTGGCGGATGTTTCCAGGACGATGGGGGGATTGCCCGCCTCAGGCTTGACCGTCGGCGCAGCAACAGCACCTATTGATACGCTGGTGAGCAGGGCAAAAACCAGAGAGTTGAAAAAGCCAGTACGCATAAATGAAGCTCCATGAAATCGATTGAGAAAGCAGCTTTTCCGAAGCTGCCTTCCAAACTTAGGCGATGTCTGGAGCCTGTCAAAAATGTGTCCGTTACCGGATGTGAAACAATCAGGGTTCGAGGCGGCGCTGCTGGTAGATCCAGTCGACGATATCGCCGTCGGGGGTATATCCGCTGACGGTTTCGCGCAGGATCTGCCGAACGCGAGCGTAATCATCCTCGTCGACGGCCTTCAGCAACTCCGTCAGACGGACCTTGAGCACATCCCAAGGCAGGTGATCCTCGTTGGCGCTCATGATCATCGGGTGCGGGGTCGCCGACACGTTATCGCCAATCAGCAACTCTTCGTAAAGCTTTTCGCCGGGACGCAAACCGGTAAATTCGATAGAAATGTCGCCTTGCAGATTCTTGTCCGAGCGAACGCTCAATCCGGACAGGTGAATCATCTTCTCGGCCAGCTCGACAATTTTTACCGGTTCGCCCATGTCCAGCACAAACACATCACCGCCCTGCCCCATGGAACCGGCCTGGATCACCAATTGCGCGGCTTCAGGGATGGTCATGAAATAACGGGTGATTTTCGGGTGAGTGACCGTCAACGGTCCACCCGATTTGATCTGGCTGTGGAAAAGTGGAATCACTGAACCAGAGGACCCCAACACATTGCCAAAGCGAACCATGGTGAAACGGGTCTTGTTGACCCGGGAGACATTGCCCTTGTCGCCAAACAACACCGGAGCGATTTCACGACTGAGGGCCTGAAGGGTCAACTCGGCCAAACGCTTGGTGCTGCCCATGACATTGGTCGGCCGTACGGCCTTATCGGTGGAAATCAGCACAAAGTTGGCAACACCCGACTGCAACGCTGCCTGAGCGGTGTTGAGCGTACCAATGACGTTGTTCAGCACGCCTTCGGCAATGTTGTGCTCAACCATGGGGACGTGTTTATACGCGGCGGCGTGGTAGACAGTTTCGACGCCCCAGGTCTTCATGACATCCAGAAGCTTGCCCTGGTGACGAACGGACCCGAGGATCGGCAGCAATCGCACAGGCGTCGACTTCCGACTGGCGCGCTGCTCCAGTTCCGACAAAATGCTGTAGAGGTTGAATTCACTGTGGTCGAACAGCAACAGCGTGGTTGGGCCAAGTGCAAAGATCTGTCGGCATAGCTCCGAGCCGATCGAACCGCCTGCACCGGTGACCATCACGGTCTTGCCTTTGATGCAGTGCTCAAGCAGGTCCGGCTGCGCGGGCACCGAATCGCGCCCCAGCAAGTCGGCAATGTCCACTTCCTGAATGTCTTCGACCTTCACCCGGCCGCTGGCCAGGTCGGTAAAGTTCGGAACGCTGCGGATGTGAAGCGGAAAACGCTCCAGCATCGTGAGAATTTCCCTGCGGCGGGAGCGGGTCGATGACGGGAGGGCCAGGAGGATTTCCTGGGCGCCGGTTTCGTCGATCATTTGTTGGATGTGCTTGGGTTTATAGACCTGCAGGCCGGCAATCGATCGGTCCGCAATACCTGGATCATCATCCATAAACGCTACCGGGCGCATCACCCGGCCCATCCGCAACGCGGCTACCAGCTGGTTACCCGCGACACCGGCGCCGTAGATAGCGACTTTGGTCAGTCCGTCGTCACGGCTTGTAAATGGCAAATGTTGCCCGCCATTGAACCAGTCGCCCATGAAATATTGGCGCATGCACAGGCGCAGGCCACCGATGATGACGAGGCTCAGCCACCAGTAGTTGAAGATGATGGAGCGCGGGACGATCGCTTGGTGGTTGCTATACCAGTAAACCACTAAAGCCAAAATAAGAGACGAAAGGCTAACTGCCTTGATAATCGCGATCAGCGCGTCGTTACCGAAATAACGCAAGACGGCGCGATACATACCAAAACGAATGAACAAAGGGATCGCAACAACGGGAGCACACACAAAGAGCCAAAAATGGACCCTGATGGGATTGTACATATCGTCAATCCCAAGTCGCACGATAAACGCTAGCCAGAGCGCAACCCATACGAGAATAACGTCAGTGGCGACCTGCAAGAGGCGCTTTTTTCGACGCGGGAGGTCGAGCAGAGAAGACCTGATTTTATCCATAACATCGTCAGCCACTGAATTCCGCTCCGTCACTAGGTTTGCACACGCTTTCATTTATGCTCAGTTATTGTACGCAATGGAAAAAATAGCGGCTACAGAGTTGTCGCAAGCTACAAATCCTGCTGGCTTCGCTGCACGTACCACCGAACCTCCCCCCCGAGGGCGCCGCACGCCCAAACTCTCTCAACCGATACTCCCGGGCCAGCTTGGGGCCGAACGACCTAGGATCGAACACGTTGCTCCCGGACATACGGCTGTCGGCTGCCTAGGTTCCTCCATACAGGTCAGCAGAATGGTTTCATGAACAGTTTGTGATATTTTATGCGTTCTAACACATGCAATATTGAATGTCGGACCTATCTTTAGATTCACACATAGATGAAACAATATGGAAATCATCGGATTGCCTACAGATAAAAAATCAAAAATATCCTGCTCTGCAGAACCAAGCTGCAACCATGCCAGCGTAGCAATACTGATGTGCACTTATAACGGAGAGCAATTTCTAAGACAACAGCTGGATTCATTTTATAATCAAACGCATAAAAACTGGGTACTTATAGTATCAGATGATGGATCAACAGACAGTACAATAGAAATATTGGATGAATTTTCTAAGCGCTTGAATCCCGGACAACTTCGCGTTATATACGGACCCAAGAAAGGTTATGTAAAAAACTTCTTAGATATTACGCGACGCGTAGAATCGACAGCGGATTTTTACGCATGGGCCGACCAGGATGATATATGGATCGAGAACAAAGTCGAAGCCGCACTGGGTATGTTGAAGTGCTACGAGAGCAAAGTACCAGCGCTTTATTGCGGTCGCACTCAACTCATAAATGAGTCAGGAACATCCATTGGCCATTCAATTAAATTCAGCCGAGAACCACAATTTCTTAATGCGTTAGTTCAAAGCATAGGCGGCGGAAACACAATGGTTTTCAATCGCTCATCTTTAGAATTGCTTAATCGAGCAAGCAATGGCCTGGACGTCGTTTCCCATGACTGGTGGGCGTATCAACTTATATCTGGGGCAGGAGGAAAAGTTCTTTACGACAACATCGCAAGAGTCCTCTATCGGCAACACTCAAAAAACATTATTGGAGATAAAAGAAACTGGCTCAACAAGGCGCGCCACATAACCAAGGTCTTCGAAGGCCTTCATTTGGAATGGAACGACAAAAATATTCATGCACTAGAACTAACGCGTGATTGTCTGAGCAACGAAAACAAAACCATTTTGGATATTTTCAAAACCGCCAGAAAGGATAAATTTATGAAAAGGATATCCCGACTATTTAGACTTGGCATTCATAGGCAGACATTTACTGGCAATATCGCGTTGTACCTCGCAATACTTTTCGGAAAAATTTGAACAGTGAAGCTCAATTAGAAAAGTAAGCAGGGTATGAGACGTCAGATCAAAAAAGGTACAAACAATGATCGTTACGCCAGCCACCTTGCTACGCTGATTGGACAGGTGACATCAGATAGTAATCCTACAACAGTTAGCATCAGCGAAATTTCAGCGCTCATGATGCGCCTTTACCTAGCCATCATCCGCCAACAGATTCCCACCAATGGCTTGTAAGCTGGCGCAATTAGCGACAGAATATCCGCCGCTAAAAATCCTCCGCGATCCCGAAAATAAGGTGTGCTGGTAGGGACTGGAGATGCGAAAGTGCATCATTCGACTCCTGGGCAACCAGCCCAAGCGCTGTGTATATTTAAGCGATCCGTGCTGCATCGCGGGGCCAGCACAGCAACGGCTTCAGCGCCAAAATCCCTACAATAAGCATCTGGCATCTCAAGAAACGTAGACGGAGACTACCAAAAAAATGAAAACGGCACGTCTGGGGACCGTTGGCCTTATCCCGTTCGAACCGAAAATGCCTGGCATTGGCAGATTAGTGCCACTGCGACGTCCAGATGGCACGCCAGTAGCCGAACCTAAAAGCTACGACAGGAGTCGTTCAAAATACCCACATGAGAACGAATCTCATCCGAGCCCTGCTCAAATTGACCGAACCAAGGCGAAAATCACGGCTCACACCTTTGTAGGTATGACTCCTGCAGAACGTTTTTCGGGAAGCCTTTGTACTTCAAATTTGATGAATCCCATGATCAAAGCTCTTGAGCATCTTGCATTAGTTCATGAATGGGTCAACTCACGAAACGAAAAGAGTCGTGAATTGATTCACTCTGATATTGATCGCAAAGCATGTACCCGAAAAAACTATATGCTCAACGCAATACAAGCGTGGAACTGAATTAGAAATGAAAGAGTTTAGTATCTCACCCGTAGAAATGATTTCCAGTCTATGGCGAAATCGCAACTTAGGATTGGCTCTAATCAAGCGAGAGGTTATAGGTAGATATCGAGGCTCCGCACTGGGTTTACTTTGGTCCTTTCTGACACCAGTAATGATGCTAATCGTTTATACGTTTATATTTAGCGTGGTATTTAAAACCAAATGGGGGGGCGGGACTGGCTCGAAAGCAGAATTCGCCCTTATTTTATTTGCAGGCTTGCTAGTATTCAACTTTTTTTCAGAGTGTATTGGTCGAGCACCAAACCTCATTATTGCCAACGGAAACTACGTTAAAAAAGTTATATTTCCGCTGGAGATATTACCTTTTGTCAGCATAGGTGCAGCCCTATTTCACACCTTTGTTAGCTTCTTAGTGTGGCTCATATTTTATCTATTATTTCTGGGCGAGCCGCATTTCACCCTACTGCTTTTCCCGGTTATCATTCTTCCCTTGGTACTAATGTCTCTCGGCATTTCATGGTTTCTAGCTTCCTTGGGTGTCTATTTAAGAGACGTTGGGCAGGTGATCGGTGTGTTCATTACTATGCTGATGTTCCTCTCCCCCATCTTCTACCCTGTCAGCGCTTTACCAGAAAAATTTCAGCTCGTTATGCATCTTAATCCGCTGACCTCCGTGATTGAACAAGTCCGCGAAATATTGATATCCGAAACTGTGCCAAATATCGGCTGGTTCCTCATCAATCTTCTGATATCCGGAGTCTTCGCTTGCCTAGGCTTCATGTGGTTCCAGAAAACCAGGAAAGGTTTTGCAGATGTGCTCTGAAGTAGTGATAAAACTCGAGAACGTTGATAAATGCTATCAAATTTATGAGAAGCCTCGTGATCGGCTCCTCCAGATGCTCTCTTTTGGAAGGAAAAAGTACTCTACCGACTTCTGGGCACTTAGAGACATTTCCTTTGAAATTAAAAGAGGTGAAACCGTTGGCATCGTTGGACGCAATGGAAGCGGGAAATCGACATTACTGCAAATAATCTGTGGGACGTTGAATCCATCTGCTGGGGCGGTACAAACGCACGCAAAAATAGCTGCGTTATTAGAACTAGGCGCAGGCTTTAACCCCGAATTCTCCGGTCGAGAAAACGTTTATTTAGCAGCCTCGTTATACGGACTTACTCCGACCCAGATTGACGAGCGATTTGACGCAATAACAGCATTTGCAGATATCGGCAATTTCATTGAACAACCAGTGAAATCCTATTCCAGCGGCATGTTTGTCAGGCTCGCCTTTGCGGTGATCGCCCACGTCGATGCGGAGATACTTATTATCGACGAGGCACTAGCGGTTGGAGACGCTTTCTTTACTCAAAAATGCATGAGATTTCTCCGAGATTTCATGGTTAACGGGACCGTACTATTCGTAAGCCATGATACCGCAGCGGTGAAGGCGCTATGTACACGAGCTATTTGGCTTAGAAACGGCAAACATGTTGCCACTGGCCCAGCGAAAAATATTTGCGACGCCTATCTGGCGGAAATAATAGAATCCGGTCAAGGCGGTGGCCAAGCACTGCCGACTGACGAAATGTTAAAAGAGGTTGAGGAAGAGTCGTACGATTATAGCGATGATGCAGACGGTGATACCCTATGGTTCTTGCCATTCAGAAACACGGAACAAGGTTTTGGAACAGGAGGGGCGAAGGTAACCGAAGCAATTTTTCTGAATGAAGAAGGAAAAATTATAACCCGAGCCAAACATCATTCGGTTGTAATACTGAAAATTAGCGCGAATGCAGAAATCGATGTGCTATCTCCTATAGTAGGTTTCTTCATCAGAGATCGTCTCGGCCAGACGTTGTTCGGCACTAATACTTTCGTCGCCTCGGAATCTGTAGCCAAAGCCTGCCAAGCTGGCGGACAACTGGATGCAACTTTCGAATTTGTATTCCCTGCCTTGCCGGATGGAGATTATACAGTCTCGATAGCAATCGCCGACGGAACCCAGCAGGAGCACACCCAACTGCAGTGGATACACGACGCTCTAATCATCAAAGCACAGGGTATATCCGATGTTGGGGGGCTTATAGGTTTGCCAATGCGAGCCGTCGAACTCAACCATTCCGCACTGTGAATTTTACGAATACGTATCTAAAATACTGGTCCCCCCAATGAAACCGTCCGAAAACGCTATGCTAATCAACAACTCAATGCTCATTGCTCCGAACCATAATGTGCTCAGCGCATGGACAGGGCATGTACCATTTGCAGCATGGCTAATGCAAATGCAAAAGCCTCGCATCTTCGTCGAGCTAGGTACACATCTGGGGATGTCCTATTTTGCCTTTTGCCAGTCTGCAGTTGAGGGGAAAATAAATACCCGATGCTACGCAGTAGACACGTGGGAAGGTGATGACCACGCCGGCTTCTATAACGATAGAGTCTTCCTTGATATCTCTTCTTACAACGAACAGCACTTCGCTGGTTTTTCGAGATTAATACGCCAACGGTTCGATGACGCAGCAAATGAATTTTCTGACGGTACGATTGACCTGCTTCATATTGATGGGTTTCATACATATGAAGCGGTAAGTCATGATTTTAATACTTGGAAGCACAAGTTATCGGATCGAGCAGTCGTTATTTTTCATGATATTAATGTAAGGGATGCAGGGTTTGGCGTTTGGCGCTTCTGGGATGAGATAACTCAACAGTACCCAAACTTTCAGTTTGACCATTATCATGGCCTCGGCGTTTTACTTGTGGGCCCAAAACAAAATGAGGCTATGCAAGCTCTTTGCAACAGCTCAGAAGATCAGAGCCATTTCATCAGAAGTCTGTATTCAAAACTTGGCGAAGTACCCTCATTACGCTACCAGTTGTCGCAGGCCGCAGAACGGATCTACCACCTGGAGTCCCAAATAAGCCAATTGACAGCCGAAACTGTTCACCTCAAGGAGGTGACCATGAACGAAGTCAATCGCATCAGGCACGAAGAAGATACGCGGATTCAATCAATAAGAAATTCGACGTCGTGGAAACTAACCGCTCCACTTCGAAAACTTATAGATTTGTTGAAACGTTGACATCCCCGGCAAGCCAAGGAATTGCTCAGTGACAAAGTACAGAATAATTTTGGTTGATACCAAAAGTAGCAACCCTAATCATTATATTTGCCTTGCTCTGCACCGTGCGTTAATAAAATGCACGAACGTAGAGTTGGTAATAAAGGCCGAACTTCACGAAGCCGTATCCTTGGCGGCAGAAAACAAGTGTGATTTATTTTTCGCGTTTGACGGCGAAGAACTTAATCGATCAATTTGTTCAAAATTGGCCCGTATATGTGGCAAGTCAGTCTTGTGGGTCACGGAAGATCCTTATGAACTAACTATTAACGTCGCAAATGCGGACTTGTTTGATATTGTCTTCACAAATGATTCAGCGTCTGTTTCGGCATATGGCGTAAAAGGACGGCATTTGCCTTTGGCGGGCGCGGTTCCTTTTCATTATATACCAGTGCAGACAGACCCAACCGCGCTTCTATATGACGTTTTTTTTGCGGGCACGGCATGGCCAAATAGAGTCGAGTTGATAAAAGAGATGCTAGGCTCCAATTGGTCTAGCAATGGAATCAAGGCGAAAATTGCTTTACCCACGAACGAGCATCTACCCAAAGTTTCGCTTACTTTACCGCCAAGCCAGCTAAACTGGCGCACATCTCCTGCTGACTTTGCGCGCTTCGCAAATGCAAGCGTCGCCACCCTAGTGCTTCCCAGGGTATTTTCAGCCTCAGGTGATAATGAATTTGCTGAAACACCTCCACCGCGTCTTTTTGAAGCAGCCTTGGCGGGGACAGTGCAACTGGTTCAGCGAAAAATAGAAGAGGCATCTGTTTACTTCGAACCCGGAAAGGAATTTATATACTTCGACGATGCCGATGGCCTCATTGAATCTATAAAATCTCTACGGGCAGACCCCGATCTCCGAAACAGTATTGCCGCTGCGGCGCAAAAGAAAGCGCTACTCAATCATTGTTACGAGCACAGGGCTGCATATGTGCTATCGGAACTGTACTTAATTGACAAAAAATCATCAGCAGAAATAGCACAAGAAAATATAAAACCTTGTTTACTTTTTGTGGTACACAACGTTGTAGCCAATGGAAACTTCGGCGGCGTAGAAGTCTATTTACAAAATATCAGTAAAGTATTGCAAGAGCAGTACGAAATACTTTTCTATTCCCCTTGCTTGAGACGCGTACCGGATACGATATTAACCAACGTCGCCGGCGAAGTTGTTGAACGTTATAATTTTTCAGAAGCACTTTCCCCGTGGCAAATAAGCTGTCCTGAAAGAGACAAAGCCTTCATTTCCATCTTAGAGCAATACAACGTATCCACTGTTCATTTTCACCATTTGATTGGTCACTCCCCTAGCTTAGTCAAAGCCTGCAAAGCTTTAGGTGTCCCATCTGTGATGACCTTTCATGACTATTACGCTGTGTGCCATAGGTTCACACTTCTATCATTCAAAGGTAGTTATTGCGAACCAGATAAAATATCTCACGCCCAGTGTGACGTATGTCTGTGGTCCACGCATCAGATTGTGCCTGGTAGTCAATCAACGCGTAGAGCTGCGTGGGATCAATTAATTGCGTCCACAGATTCTTTAATTTTCAACACGAACGGTAGTCACGAGCTAACCGCCAAAATTTACCCTGCAGTTGCATCACATAAAGATATTAAAGTTATTCCGGTCCCTACTGCTCCAACAAGGGAAATCACAACAACGTTTAGTCAGCAAAAATCGACTTTAAGAGTAGCTATTTTAGGTAATTTTTCCCGGCACAAAGGGGGGGATGTCATCAGCAGGGTAATCCCCTTGTTTGAGAACTCTCCTATTGAGTTTCATATCTTCGGCAGAGTCGACGGAGATTACTTTGGACTGAACGACCATAAGGCCTATCCGCAGGTATTCATTCATGGCGAATTCGTGCCGGGTGAAATACCCGAGACGGTATACACCTGCAACGTATCCTTGCATGTATCTATATGGCCAGAAACCTACTGCCTCACGCTATCAGAAGCATGGGATTGCGGACTGGTCCCAATCGTCAGCGACATCGGCGCATTAGGGGAACGCGTAACAGACGGGGTTAATGGTTTCAAAATAGCTGCAAACTCGGAGGGACAACTATTCTCCGTACTGCACCGAATTTTAGATGCACCTGAAATATTGCACTCTATGCGGAAAAGTGAAAACACTTTCCCGATTTCCAGACCGGAACAACACATCACGGATCTAGAGGCTCTTTATAAAAGCCTAGAAAACTTGAATCTGCACACAAGTTCACAATCGCGACAGGTAGAGCCTTTCAATATTGCTCACTTATCGCGCCCTGTGGCAGTAAATTGGGCTATTTCTGAGACTAACAGTGCTCCCGGACGGTTAAGTCTTTTTAGAAGAGTTCGCCATAAAGCTGTTGGTTTAAGTGTACACTTCCTTGACTACTGGAAGCGTCACGGTTTCAAATCCGCGGTACGTGTTAGCATTAGATATATAGCCAGGCGTTTATAAATTGAAAGTATTAATTTGCGGTGCATCTCCAGACCGAATAAATAATAACGCGATATTGCGAAACTATGTCGCACAAGGGTTCCGCCAAGTGCTCGGTGACGATCTGGTCGCTTGTTGCTCACTGGATATCGCTAACGAAGTAGCAAAGTTAACGCGACCAGATCTGGTGCTGGTTTTTGGTTCGTGCATGCCAGAAAGCTGTGACTATACCGGAGTTAGGAACTACTGCTCGAGTACTGGCGCTGCCTTAGCATTCTGGCTACATGATGACCCATATGAATTCGACCTAAACTTCAAGATATATAAATACGCAGACTATATATTTTCCAACGACAGATGGGCTGTTGAACATATCAACCACAAAAATGTGCATCACTTGCCGTTAGCAGCAGACCAGAAATCACACTTCCTGAATGTAAGTGAAATGATGGTTCGTGATGTTTTTTTCTGCGGTGTGGGGTTCCCAAATCGCGTGCAATTATTAATCGACAGTCAGGATCAACTCTCATCTCTTAATACTGAAGTACTAGGTGCAGAATGGCCTGCCACGCTCCGATTCGCTACAAACAGGCGTGTCCCTAATGAAAAAATGTCTGGTTTATACAACACCTCGCTTGTAACGCTCAATCTCGGCCGTCGTCATAATTTAGCGAACGAAAAATATAATCTAGACGCATCAACACCGGGACCACGGACGTTTGAAGCAGCCATGGCAGGTACGGTTCAATGTTATTTTGTTGAAGGCTTAGAAATTACCGAATACTATAAACCCGGCGATGAAATTTTGTTATTCGACTCTCCAAATGAGCTCAAAAGAATTGTTGAAGAGTTGCTCGACGATCCGGCTAAAAGAAAAATGATTGCTGAAAAATCCCAAGCAAGAACTTTAAAAGACCACACATACGCCAATCGGGCAAAAGCTATACTTTTAAATATAAAATAACCATACGGCTGACAAATGATGATTGAGCTTTACCAACTAAAATGCGCACTTAGCGCATTCACCATCATGTCACTGATGGTTTTTATTGGTTTCCTGCCTTGGATTAGGGCATGGAGAAAAACATCAGACGCTCCTTTCAACTTAATCGAAGAAAGTTGCTTTTCTGTTGTTGCCACTGTGATTTTTTTAGCCGTTACGGGTTTCATTGTTTCGCTTGTCCCCTCACAACTAAAGCATACAGTATCACTTATTTTTATAATTTTGACTTTATTACTTGGAGGCTTCAAGACCATCCTATCATCGAAAAATAAGGATCAGGTAAAAGCCAAACCGCTAGAACTCATAACAATCGGAGGATTCCTTTTATTCGGTGTTTTTGTTTTGATCCTAACCAGCATAAAATACCCATTAAAAGATAATCTGCCAGATGGTGCTTATGTAAATAAAGAGCATGTATCCTCTGTAAAGATACAGGCGATAACCGGTAACTTTCCTGCAGATAACGCGGTGCCATTTGTCGTCGAAGAATACTTAGCAAAAGGTATTTCTTTCAAAGAGAACAGCCCTATCTTGCCAGGGCAGCACGTCGCAAATCGACCGATACTTGTTAGTTTAGTAACCCTCCCAATACGAGTGGCTTTACGGTCCCCAAAAGAAATGGGGAATCTTCCAACATATGAATACGTTTCAACTCAGTGGCCAGACTTTCGCGTGCTCATGCGCGATGAGGCTGCTTTCTCAGTATTTTTGGGTGTAGGTGTCTTCCTCAACGCCTGCCTGTTCTTGGGCGCGGGGCTAATGGCCACCAGAATCGAACGTTTTAGTTGGCGTAGCGGTGCGTTACTATTTTCTCTTTTTGCAACAAGCCCTTACTTCATTTTCCAAACAATGTTCACTTGGCCAAAATCCTTAGCTGGCTTTTTCATCATCACTTCCATATTCATCTTTCAAAAATATAAAAATCCTTTTTTGACCGGAATGTTATTAGCGCTTGCATACCTCTCTCATCCCTACGCCATTGGTTACTTTATCGTAGCGTCATGTATTTTTTTCATATGGGGCAATACTGAAAGTCTCTACAACCGGCTTTCTACCGTTGCTGTAATAGCTCTTTCATTTGTGTTATTTGTGTCTCCTTGGTTTATTTGGATAAGATTTTTTGTTGGTGGTTCATCCGACCTAATAGCACAAAACTTTAGTTCTTCCGAGGTATCGGCCTTTCAGTTTTTTTGGCCTCGCGCAGTCAACCTTATGAATGCAACTTTTCCAACTCACTTGCTATCGTTCGATGCGCATTTGACGTCGATTTATACGAGCAGTTCTTTAAATCTTGCTGGGGCGGTTGGACTTTTGTTGTTTGTAATTTTTGTGAGCATGACAGGCTTCACAATGTTTTTTGGAAATACAATACAGTCAAAAAATCTTAGTCTTCCCCCCCCGACTGATATCAAACAATGTGTATGGATCTTCGGCCTTGCCAGCCTGCTGCTTGCATGTGTCTTTAGCTATCCAGCAGTCGCCGTTGTTCATGGCTGGCAACCTCTTGCCGCTTTAGTCCTACTATTGGGAGTTTATTGGGCGAACAATTCAAAAATCGCTCTCGCCCTTTGCTGGTTGCAGGTATTAATAAATATAACTATGACGGTAATGTATTTCTATCGCCGATTTCTAATATCCGATTGAATACCCCGACAATAAGAATCTTCTTCAACACGGGGGGGGCGACCTTAGCTAGGTTTATAAGCCCTCCCTGCAAAGGATATTTTGCAGTCCCGCTAGCTGGATCCTAGTAGATCTAGAAAGTAACGCTTTTCTAACGCAGCATGACCTTTCCCTATCCAGCATTGAATTCGAAAACCAAGCCCGTTGGCTATGGCTTCGTAACCGCAAACCCGTATAAAATATCCCCTAATTTTCTGCATTCATGTCGCCGGTTTGCTTTCACCTGGCAAGTTTTTAGGGACGTTATTTTGAGCACAACTACAATCCCTCTCGTTATTGATCTCGATGGAACGCTGCTACGATCCGATTTGCTTCTGGAGACCGCTCTATCCTTTGTCAGGCACAAACCACTTGGGATGTTGAAACCTTTTTCTTGGCTAATCACCGGCAAGGCAACTCTAAAAGAAAATCTTGCTACCTCTACAGACATTGACGTTGCCGTCTTACCCTATGATCCGATAGTTATAGAATTTATCGAAGAAGAAAAACGAAAAGGTCGGACGGTCGTATTGGCGACGGCCAGCCACCGATCACTTGCCGAGAAAATAGCTGCCCATCTCGAGTTGTTTGACCATGTGTTAGCTAGCGACGCAGACTGCAATTTATCAGCTCATCGAAAGCGCGACTTGTTGGTTAAAAACTATGGGAATAAAGGTTTCGATTATGCCGGTAACTCAAAGGACGATATAGTCGTTTGGGCTGCTGCTAGAGACGCCTATGTCGTGAATCCCGAGCGCGGCGTTGAGCGCAAAGCCCGAGCGGCTGGGAACGTCAAACGAATAATAAAGTCTAATACTTCTTCCCCGAAAGACTGGGTGAAAGCGTTACGCGTCCATCAATGGTTGAAAAATATATTAATATTCGTGCCGCTGATCGCGGCACATCGATTGTCTGATCTCCATTTATTATTAGAGGGAATGATCGCTTTCGTTCTATTTGGACTTTGCGCATCAAGTGTATATCTTCTGAACGACTTACTGGACCTCTCAGACGACAGGCACCACACAAGCAAACGTAAGCGTCCATTTGCCTCTGGACGATTGTCCATAACTTCCGGCCTCATTGCCTTCCCCTCGCTCTTACTCATTTCTTTCGCGGGCTCCTTGTTACTATTACCTAAAGAGTTTGTATTAGTGCTTGGGGCCTACTATATATTAACTCTCGCATACTCACTGGTTCTAAAAAGACAATTAGCAATAGATGTAATTGTCCTTGCTTTACTTTATACCATCAGGATTATTGCCGGCGCTGCGGCATTTAGCATCGCCCTGACATTCTGGATGCTTGCATTTTCAATGTTTATGTTTTTAAGCTTGGCATTAGTAAAACGCTATGCCGAGTTAAAAGAAGCAAGAAAAAAAGGAAATAGTGAAAAGACTCGTGGCAGGGGTTACTATCCCAGCGATTTAGAGATGATCTCATCTTTGGGTGCATCATCAGGCTACCTGGCCGTTATGGTATTAGCTCTTTATATTCATGACCAAGCAACGGGTGAATTGTATGCCCACCCACAGATCATTTGGCTTGCATGTCCGTTGCTGCTTTTCTGGACAACACGCATCTGGATGCTGACCCATAGGGGCGAAATGCATGATGATCCTGTGGTTTTCGCAGTGCGTGATCGGGTAAGTGTTGCTGTAGGCACTTTATTTTGCTTGGTTTTTTGGATAGCAGCATGACGGACTTACTAAAATCATGGGGGCGCTATCCAAATTTCCCCCAGGCGTCTAATCCATGTTACTGGCGTAATGATGCACCTGGTTTATTAGCAAACGTGGTCGCTCAGTATCAAACAACATTACCGTATGGAAACGGTCGTAGCTACGGCGACAGTTGCATGGCGTTAACTGACCAAGTAATAGCTACACGTAGTATGAACAAGTTTTTACGGTTCGATTGGGTAACAGGAGTTATTGTAGCTGAGGCGGGGGTTACCTTGGCGGAGATACTCTGCGTTGCAATACCGAAGGGATGGTTTCTTTCTGTGACTCCTGGAACCCAATTTGCAACAGTTGGAGGCGCGATAGCTAACGATGTGCATGGAAAAAACCACCATAAAAAAGGAACATTTGGTAATCACCTCCTTAGTTTCGACCTCATACGAAGCGACAATGGCTATATGCATTGTTCCCCCTCCGAAAACGTCGAGATGTTTTCAGCAACCATTGGTGGACTTGGGCTTACCGGACTTATCACTGTTGCGGAAATTCAGCTAACGCCAATTAACTCAAGCTTTATCGATAGCCACGTTGTGCGTTTTGGTAAACTTAAGGAGTTTTTTGATTTATCTGCGGGGCTTGATCATAAGCACGAGTATAGTGTTGCTTGGATCGACTGTCTTGCATCCGGAAGCAATATGGGGCGGGGAGTTTATATAGTAGGTGATCATGCCCAGTACGGCTCACTATCAGTAAATCCCTCGAACAAAGTGAACATCCCACTCACACCGCCTATTTCTGTGGTAAATAACTACTCCCTGCGTGCTTTTAACGAATTATATTGGCGCGCACACCCACGAAACACTAAACAACAACGTAATAGCTACGAGTCTTTCTTCTACCCCCTCGATCGTATTAATAATTGGAATCGAATATACGGCCGAAGAGGTTTTCAGCAGTACCAATGTGTGATTCCTGATGAAAACTCAGAAATGGCTATTGCAGATTTACTTAGATCTATTGCCAATCACGGGCAAGGATCTTTTCTGGCAGTGCTAAAACGCTGTGGTGATATTCAATCTCCTGGCCTAATGTCTTTCCCATTACCCGGAACCTCACTAGCATTAGACTTTCCGCAGAACCTAAAACTAAATAAATTATTCAATCAACTAGATGAAATAGTGCGTTTGTCGGGTGGACGTCTATACCCGGCAAAAGACGCACATATGAAAGGCGCTGATTTCCGAAAAGCATACCCTGAGTGGGAACGCCTTGAATCAATGCGCGACCCCACACTAGTTTCCCGTTTCTGGCAGAGAGTTACAAAATGAAAAATGTTCTTATCATAGGCGCTAATTCAACAATTGCGATTGCTTGTTCGCGTTTATGGGCCGAGCAAGGTGCAAATTTTTTTTTGGTAGGCCGCAATAATGAGAAACTGAAGCAGACAGCTGCCGATTTGGAAACACGCGGAGCTAAAAACGTAGTTACATACATTATGGATGCTGCTGATTTTTCGGCACACAGTAAAATGCTTGAAACTTGTTTGTTATCTTTTCGACAGATTGATATTGCGTTAATAGCACACGGGACCCTTCCTGATCAAAAAACGTGTGAGCAGAGGGTAGACGTCGCCTTACAGGAGTTTACTAATAACGGTACGTCCGTCATCGCACTTCTGACTGTATTGGCAAATCATTTTGAGATACAACGTTGTGGCGCCTTGGCTGTAATCTCCTCCGTCGCGGGAGACCGAGGCAGACAGTCAAATTACCTGTACGGCACGGCTAAGGCGGCTGTCTCTACATTTTGCGAAGGGTTAAGGGCACGTCTCTTTAAGGTGGGGGTGCATGTGATGACGATTAAGCCAGGCTTCGTCGATACCCCGATGACCAGAGAACTATCATTGCCCCCTCGCCTAGTAGCGAGCCCAGACAAGGTAGCATTGCAAATCACTAGAGGTATTCAGAAGAATGTTGATACCCTTTACACTCCCGGAGCTTGGGCGATCGTAATGTTTATCATAAAAATGATACCTAGTTTAATTTTCAAACGCCTTTCTCTCTGATTAACGATTGATATCAGATCAGTCCATTAAGTATTTTCGAGTACTGCCTGATGACCTCAACAAAAGAAACAGCGGATTGCATTATGAAACATAAAATTATTCTTCCAGGTGGCGCTGGCTTGGTGGGTCAGAACTTAGTCGCAAGGCTCAAGGGCAAAGGTTATAAGAATATTGTTGTACTCGACAAACACAAAGCCAACATAAAAATCCTTAAAACCGTTCACCCAGACATCACAGTCGAATTTGCAGACCTCGCTAACACTGGCGAATGGCAAAGGCATTTTTCGGACGCCGATATCGTCGTAATGTTACAGGCGCAAATTGGTGGTAACGATTATCAAGAGTTTGTACAAAACAACGTCGACTCAACGCGTCATATTCTCGAAACAATCAAATCATCTAACAATCCTTATTTGGTGCATATTAGCTCTTCAGTCGTCGAATCGGTTGCCGAAGACTATTATACTGATACAAAAAAAATACAGGAAAAAATGGTAGTTGATAGTGGAATCATGTGCCCTATCCTGCGCCCGACTTTAATGTTCGGTTGGTTTGACCGAAAGCATTTGGGTTGGCTTTCTCGTTTCATGAAAAGAGTTCCAGTTTTTCCCATACCAGGGAACGGTCGATACATGCGTCAACCCTTGTACGTTGGCGACTTTTGCAACGTGATTATTAGCTGCATACAAAATAGAGTACAAGGCGGAATTTACAACATTTCCGGGCACGAAAAAATTGACTACATAGATATTATTCGAGAAATAAAACGAGCAACGAAATCCAAGACATTTATCGCTAAAATCCCATATAGCTTGTTTTATTTATTAATTTGGGCGTGGTCGTTATTCGATAAAAACCCTCCTTTTACAACACAGCAGCTTGCTGCACTAAGTGCTAAAGACGAATTTGAGGTGATTGACTGGCCAAAAATATTTGGCGTTAATTACACTAAATTTTCAGACGCCATTAACGAAACATTTAATGATCCGACGTACAGCAAGATAGTATTGGAGTTCTAAGCATGGACAAGCGCATAGCTATATTAGGTGCGGGGCCAATGGGTTTGGCTGTAGCTTATCAACTATCACGGGATGGATATAACCCTATTGTATTTGAGGCTGACGATCGAGTTGGCGGTATGACCGCAGCATTCGATTTCTCGGGATTAAGTATCGAGCGCTACTATCATTTTCACTGTATTTCTGATCATGCGTTTCTGAATGTATTAGACGAGCTAGATTTGGCAGACCAGATGCGTTGGGTCGAAACCAAAATGGGTTACTGGTACCAAAATGAGTTACAACCATGGGGAAACCCTTTCGCATTGCTCAAATTTCGCGGACTGAGCCTCGTAGCGAAGTTTCGGTATGGATTACACGCATTTTTATCAACAAAACGAAACAACTGGAAACCCTTAGACCACGTAGAGGCAACTGGTTGGATTCGACGCTGGGTTGGTAGCGAGGCCTATGAAGTGCTATGGCGCAGGCTTTTCGATTACAAATTTTATGACTATACAGATAACCTTTCCGCTGCATGGATCTGGAGTCGTATCAGACGTATTGGCCGATCTCGCTATAGCTTATTCAGAGAAAAATTGGGTTATCTGGAAGGTGGTTCGGATACCCTTCTAAATGCCATGCGCGATCACATTTTAGCTAACGGCGGTGAAATCCAACTCAAATCGCCTGTCAAAAAAGTTATTATCGAAAACGGGGAAGTCCGCGGGTTAGAAGTCGATGGTGCCACTGTGCACTTCAATAAAATCATTAGCACCATACCGTTGCCGTACGTCGCATCGATTATGCCTGATCTTCCCGTGCACATACTGGAAAAATTTAGATCCGTAAAAAATATTGCAGTTGTATGTGTCATAGTCAAACTTAGGAAAGCCGTCACTGAGAATTTTTGGTTAAACACTAACGACCCCGAAATGGATATTCCCGGCCTGGTTGAATACACTAATCTCCGGCCACTTGACCATCATATTGTCTACGTGCCGTTTTACATACCAGGTGAGCACCCTAAATTCTCAGAACCAGACGAAAATTTTATTAATAAAGTCCGTTCGTATTTGCAGAAAATAAATCCTCAATTGTCTGAAGAAGACTTTATCGACATACGCGCGAGCCGCTATCGCTATGCTCAACCAATTTGTCAACCAGGATATCTAGACGATCTCCCTCCCGCAAAACTTCCAATAGAAGGGCTTTGGGCGGCAGATACATCTTATTATTATCCTGAGGATAGAGGTATTTCCGAAAGTATTGATTTTGGAAGAAAGCTGGCCAAGGATGCGACTCGTTGATGCACCGTTTTCTAACTAAACAGTTTTTCATCTTTCTCATAACTGGGGGTGTGGCTGCAACCGTAAATTTTGGCTCACGGATTTTTTATAATCAGTGGACCGATTTTTCGCTTGCGGTAATTCTTGCTTATATTACAGGAATGATAACTGCCTTCATTCTGGCTAAATTATTTGTATTTACGGAATCAGAACAACCGATACATCATTCAATCGGTTATTTTATTGTTGTAAATTTAGCTGCAGCTTTGCAAACGTGGTTAGTTACCATGGGACTGGCTTACTACGCCCTGCCAACACTCGGGATAACTTTTTATGTTAAAGAAATATCACACGCTACCGGGGTAATATTTCCGGTTTTTGCCAGCTATATTGGACACAGCAGATGGTCATTTAAATAATACACATAAAAACACCTAGAATTTTGGCTGCATCAAATACGAATCTATCAAAATAGAAATTTAAAAAAGCCCGTCAAAAGTCGGGCTTTTTTTCTACAAAGGAACGAAAGTCAATTGCTTGATCATAGAGAAAGCATCTTCCCGTCCTTTTCTTAGATACCCCTCACAAAAGCAGTACATTCATCCTGGCTGCCAGCTACTTAAATGTCAGATACTTGTGCCCAAAATAGCTCGTCACCATTGGAGCAGAAATACCAATAAGATGAGCAGTTCCCTCTGCTCCGTTATAAAAGCCTATCGCTGGAAATATAACTTTCGCCAAATACACGCTAACCGCCCAAGTAATAGCAAGCGCGAACATATTAACAACAATATAGTATGCGGTTTGACGAAAAACTGACTTCTGACTTGTTTGGAATACAAATGCTCGCATTAAAACAAAGCCAGCCAAGAGCCCAACAAAAAATGCTAATACCACAGCGATTTCATAACTAGCCCATATTGAAAATATAAAACGGGATGACCAGTTCAAGAAAGCTGAGATGCCGCCAACAAGAAGGAACTTTATCACTTCGCTCATTTACTGCTTCTTTCCAATTACAAAAAATTGTTTTCCAAAAAATCGCCAAAAGAACGGCATCCTTAGATATGCAGAAACAAATAAAAGCGGCGGATTTCCGCCACCAGACATCGTATATGGAAGGAATCGATCGGTTCTTCGAGTTACGATAAACTTCTGTAAACTTAGGGCTTCTGCCATAGAAGCGCCCGTTATGGGTGTGTAATGATCCCAATAATCCCAGTAAAGACCAGGAAGGTATTGAATGTTCGGCCCTATGCAGATTATGAGTCCGCCTTTTTTCAATGATCGATAAGCTTCACTTAAAGTTTTATCTATTAAGTTTTTGTCGGGTAAATGCTCTAAAAAATTGCTTGTAAATACAATATCTAAAGAATCTGCATCAATGGGCCAAGGGGCAGAACAGTCCTGTTGAAGAAACTGCGAGACACCCTCAACTCGCTTACCACACTCTGGGTTAAGATCCATCGAATATTTTTTATGGGCTTTTATGTTTCTGGTGAATTCGCCCCACCCAGCACCAAGATCGAGTACTGTGTGATTTGGTTTAATATATTTAGATAAAATTTCAGAGCAAATAAGTTTCCAGACTGAATCTCTGTACTTTTCATTTACTTCAAATCGTGCCTGATACTCAGCTTCTAAAATTTCTGATCTATTATCCATTCTAGCTCCGCATTAGCTTTGTTATTGTAATACTTTTGTTATCAAAGGCTCACTCAAGGCAAAAAATAGCACGATGGGCATAAAATTGCGCTCCTTGACGTTGTTTTTCGCCAACCATACGTCAAAATTGGAAGAGACCTTCTTTACATGCCATAACCCTCATAGTTAATTTTAAGTCAAACATAATCAATACGTCATAGGGTGTCGGGCCTTAAGGTGGTTTGCGACGGACAACGGAAAATAGGTCGTCTGGAGCAAAGCACTGCCAGTGCTGCGCAGTCACTAATTGGATTGGCAAGACCTCAGTTCCTGCTTCAGGCCCTGGGGTAAGCCATCAGCTATCTTGAGAGTTTCTGCACGAACCTGATCCTACGTCGAGAAAGGTGCCTGCCGATCGGCAACAACGCCGCAGAGCGTATGATTTTCCTAAACCTTACAGCTTGGTCGTGAAAGCTAGACCCAACCGTCAAACACCCTATGCGCCTGCCCCGCGCATAGGAGCCAGCCACTGGCGTCCTCGGTTGAAGTTTAATGAACGAGCCTCATCAAAGACAGAGCACCGTATCCGACTACGTTGCGGGACAGGAAGACGGTTATGCTTATGACTCAATGCAAGAGTGGGTGCTTTTGCTTTAAACGCGGCACCGCTGGTTCCTGGAGTAAAACTGGTCATGGCTCCCAAGAGTCTTAAGCAAAGACATATTGTGTTGGTAGCCGCTCGGCGCGACGGCTTCAATGCCAACCAACTCTTCTGTGGCGCAAGCTGATTTGGGATAAGCGGCCTGGCGAAAATGCTGGTACGACTGTGATGCCGGCCTCCGAACTGAACAAGACGCTCTAGCAGATGTTAGAACTGCAACGGTTGCTCGCCAAGAAAACGATGGAAGGAGAAATCCTAATAGACATCGTGGAGATCGCTCGGTCGCGAAATGGATCACACTCATTCACGCACTCCGGCACGAAACAAGGCCGCCAACATCACCAGCGGCGCATACGCGATGATCGTTCCAAGTACCGAAGAAATATGACCACCAGCAACAGCAACCGCCATGGGAAGCAACCAGACTATATTTATCCCAATGATCGAAAATGTAACAATTTTATGGCTTCCGTACTTCCTGGACGCGTATTGATAGGCATGACTTCGGTGAGCCTCGTAGACCTTGTCCCCATTCAATAGGCGGCGAAGAAGTGTCCAAGTTGCATCAACAATAAATACGCCCAAAAGTATGAGCCAACTCCACAGCAGCTCAACTGACGCCCAGGCTGCCACAAGGCTCAAAACGCCCAGTATCAAACCCAGAAAACCACTCCCGGCGTCGCCCATAAAAATGCGAGCGGGTGGGAAGTTCCAACACAAAAAACCCCCTACCGCTGCCGATAACAGCAGCGCGGGTGGCATCAATTCGACATGCCCCGTAAACCCGTAAACAACGCAACTTCCGAGACAGACACAAATGGCCTCTGCGCTGGCCAGGCCATCAATGCCATCCATGAAATTGTATAGGTTCAACATCCAGACAAGGTACAGCAACGCCAGGAGGCTGCCGAACCAACCCAAATCAACCATCACGCCGAAGAACTGAATCGGAGGAAGGCCGTTTACCCAGAACAGTGCCCAGCCCGCTGCGATGAAATGCCCCAGCAACCGCCATCGGGCAGCGATATGCCCGTGGTCATCGGCGAACCCGATGATCGCAACGAGCACTCCCGAACCAAGCAACCCAAACATAGCCGGAAGACTCAGCAAATCAAGGGCACCAAGGACGGGAAGTGCCAAAAGGAAGGAAACGACAATGGCGACCCCTCCCCCGCGTGGCGTCGGGATCGAATGGGAGCTGCGCTCATTAGGGATATCCATCAAGCTTTTGGCCAACGCGTAACGGCGCAAGACGAGGGTCAATACCCAGGAAACTGCGAACACTGCAAAAAACAGCCACCAAACAGTCATTTCTTTTGCAGTTCCAGGTAGTGGCCAGCGGTCTGACGCAAGGCGTTGTCTATGTTTATGGTTGGCGTCCAGCCCAGTAACGCTTGGTTCTTGCTGATATCAACTTGCAACGATCCGCATATCCTCTGAGCGACCGACCGCTTACCCAGCGCCAAGGCTCCCAGCTTTAACAGCCACTCGGGCATCGGCAGAAGCCGCGCAGGTTTGCCCAGCGCCTTGGATAGACGCCGCAGCAATTGAGTCGTAGACAGGTCTTCACCGTCGCTGACCAGAAAGGTTTGATTGGCCGCAGCCGGATGATCAATGCACGTGACGATAAGGCTCACCAGGTTTCCGATAGCCACGAGGCTTCGCTGATTTTGAATCGCACCGAACGGCAATGGAATGCCCTTATCCAGCCAACGCAACATACTAAGAAAATTGGCTTTCACACCAGGCCCATAGACCAGTGGCGGGCGGATGATCACGACCTCCATGCCGCTGTCACGACCCAGCAACTTCAATGCCTCTTCGGCCTCATGCTTTGAGACGCCATACGGGTCGAAAGGATTGGGCGGGTCATCAGCTTTGAATGGCTTGCCGGGGTGCGTACTTTCGCCATTAACCTTGATTGAGCTGAGGAAAATGAAGCGCTTTACCCCTGATTCGGCAGCACGCTGGGCCAACCTGAGCGTGCCTTCCACGTTTACCTTGCGAAACTCGGCCAACGAGTCCGTTGCGGTTTCATCCATGACATGCACACGGGCAGCGGCATGAATGACAACTTGGACATCTTCGAGCGCAGGCAGGCTCTTGGCTTGGGTCAAGTCGAAGGGTCGGACCGGACACAATCCGTGCAAGCGAGTACTACCGCGTGCGGCTGCGATCGGGGAGAACTTCTTGTCCACCAATAGCCTGAAAATGACGGCCTCACCCACAAAACCGCTTGCCCCTGTCACTAATACCTTAAGGGCAGTCATCTAGCCTTATTCCCGATCAACGCAGTAACCCAGCAAATACAAAAGAAAAATACCTTGTCCCTCACCCGCCGTCGGCAATGCCAGGCACTGAAGGAAAGTCTCAGAAGATGGTTGCGCCGCAGCGTCAGCCAAGTTCGAACAAAAGGATCTGTGCCCTGCCCGACCAAGTTCGCAATCAACTGGACCTGATTGAACCACCAGCCATCATGGATCGTTTTGTAACGGGCAATCAGCGGGCTTAACCCCTTGTTGGCACCCACCTGATTGCGCTCGTGCTGGCGATAATCCATGGACGGTTCAGGGTCGATGTACCAGCGGAAACCATTGCTGCGGGCGTAGGCATAGCAGTACCAGTCATGCAGGCTGACACCTTGCAATAGCTGCCAATTATCGAGCATCGAAGCCTTTAGTGAATCAGCGAGGCTCTTGCTCAAAACATACGTACAGCCAGGCCCCGCAGCCTCGAACAGGAAATCCCATTCAACCTGGGGTTGAGCCTTGTCCAGCAGATGGGTTTTACCATCGGGCCAAAAAGCCGTGACGTTACTGGAGTAGGCATCGACTTGGCGGGCTTGAATGGCTTGGGTCGCACGCTGAAGCTTATCTGCGTGCCAGATGTCATCCTGGTCTGCAAAGGCAACGAAGTCGTAACCTTCGAAGTTGACATCACGAATCAGTCGAAAGAAGTTGCGAGAGGCACCACCAAAACTGCCGGCAGCCGGCAAGACCAGAACGCCGGGGTGGGTCGCAGCGTAAGCTGCGCACCACGCTTCGGTACCGTCAGTGGAGGGGTCGATACTGATATGAACGATTACGTCGACAGCTGACTGGCCGAGGATCGAAGCCAACTGCTCCTCAATCCATCGCATGCCATTGTAGGCCGCCAGCAAAACTGCAACCTTGGGATGTTTTACTGGCATGCCATTCCTGCTTGCACCGGTTAAACGCTACTGTTCGAAAGGATAAAGCGTTCGAATCAGTGAGAAGGCGAGTCCAGCAGCTTCTGCAGGTATTGACCGTAGCCCGTCTTCTTCAGGGCATTGGCTTGAGCGCCCAACTGTTCGGCGGTAATCCAGCCGTTGTTGTAGGCAATTTCTTCCAGGCATGCCACTTTCAGGCCTTGGCGCTGTTCGATGGTATGCACGAAGTGACTGGCCTCCAGTAGCGAATCATGGGTACCCGTATCGAGCCAGGCAAAACCACGGCCCAGCATTTCAACATTGAGCGTTTTCCGCTCCAGGTACGCGCGGTTCACATCGGTGATTTCCAGCTCGCCACGCTCGGAGGGCTTGATACCCTTGGCGATCTCTACGACATCGTTGTCGTAGAAGTACAGGCCGGTCACCGCATAGTTGGATTTTGGTTTCAGCGGTTTTTCTTCAATGCTCAGGGCCCGACCGGTCTTGTCGAACTCGACAACGCCGAAACGCTCTGGATCAGAGACGTGATAACCGAAGACAGTAGCGCCGCTCTGTTGAGAGCTGGCGGAACGAAGGTTGTCCGAGAAGTGCTGACCGTAGAAGATGTTGTCGCCGAGGATCAGACAGCAAGGGTCTTCGCCGATGAACTCTTCACCAATGATGAAGGCTTGTGCGAGACCATCAGGGCTAGGCTGTTCGGCGTAGGTCAGATTGATACCGTACTGGCTGCCGTCACCCAGCAACTTGCGGAAACACGGCAAGTCTTCTGGCGTGGAGATAATCAGCACTTCACGCATGCCTGCGAGCATCAGCACCGACAGCGGATAAAAGATCATCGGCTTGTCGTAGATCGGCAGCATCTGTTTGGACACGCCAAGGGTCAGCGGATGCAAGCGCGTACCCGAGCCGCCGGCGAGGATGATGCCTTTACGATTTGTCGTGCTCATTTGTTCAGAACTTCCCTAAGCATTCGGGTTACGCCACTTTGCCAATCCGGCAAGTGTAGAGAAAAATTGTCACGCAGCTTCTGAGTATTCAAACGTGAATTCAGAGGGCGGCGCGCAGGTGTCGGATAAGCCGTCGTTTCAATCGGATTCACCGACGTTACGGCAAGCTCCTCGCCATTGGCCTGGGCGAAGCCGATCACATGGCTAGCATAGCCGTGCCACGATACTTCGCCACTGGCGGCCAAGTGATACACGCCCGCAAGCTCTGGGCGCTGCAGCACTTGCTGAATGGCCAGCGCGGTCACGTCGGCGATCAGGTCTGCGCCGGTCGGGGCTCCGATCTGGTCGGCAATGACGCTCAACATTTCGCGATCCTTGGCCAGACGCAGCATGGTCTTGGCGAAGTTGTTGCCGCGAGCACCATAGACCCAGCTGGTACGGAAGATCAGATGCTTGCAGCCCGACGCGGTAATCGCCTGCTCACCCGCCAGCTTGCTGGCGCCGTAGTGGTTCACCGGGGCGACTGGATCTGACTCTTGCCACGGCGTTGTGCCCAGGCCACTGAAGACGTAGTCCGTCGAATAGTGAATCAGCCAGGCGCCCAGAGCCGCAGCTTCTTCGGCCATGACCTGACTCGCCAGACCGTTCACACGGTCGGCCAGCTCCGTCTCGGACTCTGCCTTATCGACAGCGGTGTAGGCCGCCGCGTTGACGATGACGTCAGGTTTGACCTGACGGATCGTTGCGCGCAAGACCTCGAGATCGGACAGATCGCCACACAAACCATCCACCGCATGGCGGTCCAGGGCGATCAGCTCACCCAGCGGCGCGAGGGAGCGTTGCAGCTCCCAGCCTACCTGGCCGTTTTTTCCGAGCAGAAGTATTTTCATGCTTTGTTCGAGCGATCTGCGTAGTTTTGATCGATCCACTGCTGGTAGCTGCCGCTCTTTACGTGAGCGACCCATTCAGTGTTGTTGAGGTACCACTCGACCGTTTTGCGGATGCCGGTTTCAAATGTTTCTTCCGGCGTCCAACCCAGTTCACGCTGAATTTTGCTGGCGTCGATCGCGTAGCGCTGGTCATGGCCCGGCCGATCCTGAACGTAGGTGATCAGACTGGCATGGGGACGGTGAGCCGAATCGGGGCGCAGTTCGTCGAGCAGCGCGCACAGGGTATGCACCACTTCGATGTTTTGCTTCTCGTTATGGCCGCCGATGTTGTACGTCTCGCCGAGAACGCCTTCGGTCACGACTTTGTACAGTGCGCGCGCATGGTCTTCGACGTACAACCAGTCACGAACCTGATTGCCCTTGCCGTAAACCGGCAGCGGCTTACCTTCCAGCGCATTGAGAATGATCAGCGGGATCAACTTCTCAGGGAAGTGGTAAGGGCCATAGTTGTTCGAGCAGTTGGTGACCAGCGTCGGCAGGCCGTACGTACGGCTCCAGGCGCGAACCAGGTGATCGGAACTGGCCTTGCTGGCCGAGTAAGGCGAGCTTGGCTGATAGGGCGTGGTTTCGGTGAAGAGGTCTTCGGGACCTTCGAGGTCTCCGTAAACTTCGTCAGTCGAGATGTGGTGAAAGCGGAAATTGGCCTTGCGTGCGTCATCGAGCGCGGACCAATACTGACGCGCCGCTTCCAGAAGGGTGTAGGTGCCGATGATGTTGGTCTGGATGAATTCAGACGGACCAGAGATCGAACGGTCTACGTGGGACTCTGCCGCCAGGTGCATGATTGCATCCGGCTGGTGTTCACGCAGGACGCGGTCGATTTCGTCGCGATCACAGATGTCGACACGCTCAAATGCGTAGCGGGAGTTCTGGCTGACTTCATCCAGCGACTCAAGATTACCGGCGTACGTTAGCTTGTCGACGTTAACGACGGAATCGGTCGTGAAGGAGATGATATGACGAATGACTGCCGAGCCGATAAATCCGGCGCCGCCGGTTACTAGAATTTTCACGCGAAACCATACCCCTGAGCTGCTGACAGGGCCGTGAACCGAGCACTGTCTAATCCATGAATGCAAAAGCCATCGAATCAATTGAGGCTTCTGACAGAGTCAGTTTGTAACGATTCGGGAATTCGACCCACCGTACAAGCGCAGCATTTTACAGCTTAATGAACGTTTTACTAATGGATATGGACAAGCAGCGGCCAAAGCCAAGTGGGCCTGCGCCATTGCTGCCGGCGTCAGACAACGCGCTTGCGCGAAGCCCTCGACGAACGCCCCAGAAACCAGCCCAGAATCGGGCCGATCACCATACCGATCAGCAGCGCTAGAACCATGATCAGCGACACCGGGAGCTGTGGTCCTGCCCAGCCGAGGAACAACAACGAAACCGATTGTTGATTCTCGAGAACAAACGCCAGGACAGCCAACACCAGCAGCAGGATAAACACGCCGAGCAAAATTCGTTTCAGATTACGCATGAGCGGCTCCCTGAATGGTGGTCACCGTCAAAGCACTTCCTCCTCATCCTCGTTCACGCGATCACGCAGTTCTTTGCCTGGCTTGAAATGCGGCACGAACTTGCCGTCGAGGCTGACGGACTGACCGGTTTTCGGATTGCGACCTACGCGCGGTGCGCGGTAGTGCAGGGAGAAGCTGCCAAAACCACGGATTTCGATGCGATCACCGGTGGCCAGACATTGGGACATTTGTTCAAGCATGGTCTTGATGGCCAGCTCCACATCCTTCGATGAGAGCAGCCCTTGATGGGTGACAATTCGTTCGATCAACTCCGACTTCGTCATATTTTTCCCTTCTTTTTCAAGCAGCTAGATCAGCGCTTCAAAGGTTTTAGCACGCCTCGATGAATTTGAACAGCCCGGCTCATGACATATCTTTATCAACCGTGAGATGCCCGATTTCGGAGCAGCTCAACGCTCGCACCACCCTGCATAATCACCGACAGATAACCAACATGGTGCGCGTGAAAAAGCCCGCAGGATTGAAACCAAAAGGAAATTCATCCTCCTCTTTGACATCATCAGACCGCACCACCACTTTGTAGCCGGCCGCCTTGCACTCCTTGGCTGCCCGCTTCTTGCATCGCTCCCAACTGGACCCCAGCCCCGAACAATCGATCTCGATACCACTAACGCCACGCACCGCGTGAGTCTTGGCGTTAGTGGTACACCCCGCCAGTGTCAGCACTGCTATTGCGACAATGAGCTTGTTCATTCACTTCCCTATACCAGGCACCCTGCCCGGCTCGTTCGCTTGAGCTAAAGACTAGCTGCAAATAAGCGATTGATCCGATTAAAGAAAGGGACAGCACGTAGAGCGCGTTGGTTTCATGGCCTGCCTGACTCCCGCATAATCAGCATGTTTTTGTAGAAAATGACGGTGGCTGAGTTGTAGTAATAAAGCATGAGTGCGGATCATGCTGAAGCACCGCGCCGCCCGATTTCAAAACTGCTACGCAGCCAGTTGCAGGCTTCGCCCGCTGCTACATGGCGTGTTTCGTTTGGGTTCGGAATATAGCGTGGGGTTATGGTTTGCGGGCGTGGCACTTAGGCGGCCAGCAGGGCCAACTAATTTTAAACAAATTGGCATAGGAGGCGACCTTCACAAACAGCTCTCCTTCCTACACCTCCCAGCATGAGGCCCCACTCTGGGGGGGGGCGCGAGATTGAGTTATGAGTGTCGAACTAGCCTCAATCTGTCAAACCACTCGCAAGATGGCCGGGGCTTACGAAAAGTAGTAGTAAGCTTTCCAACCAAAAATTTTAGATCGCAGGTCGTGCCTATGCTGGGCGCACAGAAAAAAACCGCCTAGAGGCGGTTTATTATGAGGGGCAAGGCTCAGATAGCGAGCTCTTCATCCGAAAGGTTTGAGTAAAAAAAATCGGGGTACATGGCACAAACTTGCCGAAGACCTAAGCTCTCCAAAACCGGCACTACAATGCCGGCCTGCTCCTTGTAGATCTCCACCTGCACAATTACCTTGTTGTTTGCGATGATATTTTTCATCCCAAGCAATGCCCGATCCTCGTGCGCCTCCACATCCATCTTTATAACTACGTGGGAGTTTCTAATATCCAACACATCATCAACTGCTATCGCTTTAACAGTCCTTGATGAGCCGCTAGAGGACACCTCCGACTCTCCGAGAATTCGGGTTGCTCCACGATTTCCGTCGTCATGTGAACGACTGTTTTGAACCGTTACAACGCCAGCAGCATCACTAACAGCCGCGTGCTGAGCAACTATTACGCCATCCAGCTTGTTAAGAAAGATGTTTGCCTGCAGCTGCGCAAAATTGTAGGCATCCGCATCAAATGCATAGACCCTTTCAAAAATCCCCGTGCTCTGAAGCATCAGAGAATAGTAACCCCAGTACGAGCCCAAATCCAAGAACACGGGATTGCTACGACCTCGAAACAACTCTGAGAGCTTCATCAGATAGCGAACCTGCTCCCCCTCCCACTCTCCCTGCTCGACTACTAGTCGATCGACAAGTGAACTTCGATCCAGTAGCAATCTAAAACCGTTCACTTCATAAATTGACACGTCGTGCAAGGGCGTCTCAGGTGGCAACGCTCTCTTGGCGACACTGGAAAGCTCTTGTATCGACGAATTTATAGCGAGAAGTTGCTCATTGACTGCTTCCTGTCCTGCCCTCGCCGAAATATTCTGCAGGGATGCAGCTATACCAAGGAGAGCAGAATAGACCCCAGCTATCTGTCTGAACGGAGCAATTTTTGTAAGTCCCATACCTTTCCTTGCTTGGAAAACCATATCTGAATTGTGTTCCGGACAGCGCATTTCTGCGCAAGCCTCCAATATACAGAAACTGTGTTACAGAGTGGAGGGTTCGGTTTCGAAAACGACTCTACACCTGCTCTGCTGTTGTTCAACCGGCAGTTTCACTAGCCTCTGTGCATAAAAACGAATCTGGCAAAAAAAATCTTGTAGGCTCAACTTTTTAGGATCACTTCAGCCACAGACCAATTGCTACCAACCGAAGGCTAGCAAAGGAGACTTCTGCGCGATGATTGCTGGAAAAGCTAAGCAGCAAGGTCGGGCCTTCTCAGGTGGGATGCTGAACGATACCCTCAAGCAATCAGCATGAGCACCTCAACAAATTTGTTACGCTTGCGCGCAGCGCACCAAGAGTGGAGTATCCAATTTAAAACCACCTGACGGCGGTTTTATACCAATTCATTTAACTGAACGAGGTAGCGATACTTGAACTTTTTTTAGGTTGATCTCATATCCTACGTCAAACGCAGGAATCCACCCCGCTTCCTGCGTGATTCGTATAGTTGAAACTCTGCCATGACTGACATTTCCAGAGTAGATTTCTCTTGAAAGAACCTCGAAATCAATTGTAGTGTCTACACGCGGAGACACCAAGAACCCTGCACTTCCTACCTGCTCCAAATACCGATATTTTTTCACCACTCCATCGGTAGTTTTTATTTCAATGAACAATAATGGCGGGCGAAATCCAAAACCAAGAACGCGACCGATAATATTTTTCTTTAGATTTATTTCCGCCCAAATCAGTTCATTTGATCCATCAATTTCGACTTGCTCACCCAACTTACCGTTCAATACTTTGTAGCTTTCGTACTCAACAACCCTAGGTACTATCGACTCCGAAAAAACAAGACCTGCCGGCACTTTATCTTTCAAATCGTAGTTTTTCCAAATTTCAGGCCAGCTAAGCCCATCTTCCATCGCTGAGTAGCGATTATCGATTGGCTCAATATTAAATATAAGATTTTTTGGCCGTCCTTCATCGGACAGATGCTTCGCATTCATCTTTGCGAGAGCACTGTTGAATGCGGAGTAACTTTGGATCACCGGGCGCGGCGACCACTGTGCATTAGATGCTAACAATGAAGATTGATGAAACGAATAAATATCGACACTACCATCTAGAGCAGGGATAGGAAACTGACTAGACAAATCTATCATACGCTGATCGAAACGCTTCTTGAAAGATGCACGATCAAAGATGACGTCCAGAACTCCATTAATATTACTGACCGCTTGACCTTTCCACTCCCCAACAACAACTGAAATAGGCCGTTGTATCTGGCCATTGTAAGACATAACACAGAGCACACTTGTAACCACCGCAAAACTCACAGAAAGAGCCGTAACGCTATTTGCAATAAACAGGCAAGCCATCAAAGCCATAGCCCCTGCAGCGATGACCTCATGAATGTCCTGCCGTACGTAGGCAGCCTTAAATACAAAAAATAAAGTTGCACCAACAGCTAAAACTGTAGGAATGCTTCGATATTTTAAGGATACAAGCAGCGCCAGCATTACACCGACACAGTAGACCAGCACCACCCAAATAGACCCCTCAAAAGCCATTGCATCAGTGTAACCAGAAACAATAGGTTTCATTGCGATGGCATGAAGCATAAGTCCGCTTAAAGGCTGACCCGACATCACCCAGAGCAGTACCACGCAGACGATGTAGACTATCAAAGGAAGAACTCGCAACCTCCATAGTCCCGGTACGAAAATTACAAGTACCAGCAAGGCGAAACTAGATATCGCGAACGTACCTTTTACTAACGTAATACTTGCTAAGGTAAACACCCCGAGAATTGATAGCGCACTGATCCTTTCACTCTTAACATCAAAATTTAGGCACAAGTACACCAACAGAGGCGCTATTAGGAACAGCGCATCTTTTAGATAAAATATTGATATAATTGAAACGATTAATCCCCACGCGATAATTAAAAGACTCCCCGATAGCTTTTTTTCGGACAACCGAACAAATGCGAGAGTCAAAAAAACACTCAGTAGAGATGTCACACCCAACATCATGCCAAACAAACCAGGGTAATAGCTCCTAGTATAGGCTGCACTAAACGGACCAAAAGTAAAAACTATATCAGTCCCAAAAGCCATTTTTTTAGCCGAGGCATAGTTCATACTCATCTGCCATGAATGCTCAAGATCCTCACCAGGCAGAATTGGCGACCAAGGTACAAAGTACAGAAGCATCAACATGAAGCATATTATAGCCGCTAGACAATACCAGAGCTTATCAGGCGATTGGTACCAAGTTTTCATACCAACATCCCTCTTTTCTTTACTACTTTCGATTCTAACCATATTATCTTTACTTAGCATAAAATCAATCAAACACCAAAAAGCGGAATTACCACCAACACTCAAATCGATAATTATTTTAATTTTAGTCTTGGCCGATATTTCGCCTCTAAAAATCATCTAAAATAACTTTTACAATAATTGCTTTAGATCATTTTTAATTAGTTTCGCTAGCGTACAACCAAATATCAAACGCACCACATAAACACACAGGAGGCCTAGTCTTAAAATCAATCGCTAAATACGCGATTATAGAGATCACTACCCGCGCCTCTTATCAATTCCGGTACAGCCGAAACTTGCAAAATTATTTTAGCACTGTGATTAACAACAATATTTTCTGACGCTTCATAAAAAAGGGCGACCGAAGTCGCCCTTTTTCTATGGTCTGACAGAACTTAGTTCTGTTTTTCCATTTGTGCACGCAACAGGTCGCCCAGAGTGGTAGGACCAGCAGCGATGCTATCCGCAGGCTTGTCTTTCAAGCTTTGGATGGCTTCTTTCTCTTCAGCATCGTCTTTCGACTTGATGGAGAGCTGGATTACACGGCTCTTGCGGTCAACGCTGATGATCTTGGCTTCTACTTCCTGACCTTCTTTCAGAACGTTGCGCGCGTCTTCAACGCGGTCACGGCTGATTTCGGAGGCTTTCAGAGTCGCTTCGATATCGTCGGCCAGAGTGATGATGGCGCCTTTAGCGTCAACTTCTTTCACGATGCCTTTAACGATTGCGCCTTTGTCGTTCTCTTGAACGTACTCGGAGAACGGATCGCTTTCCAGTTGCTTGATACCCAGGGAGATACGCTCGCGCTCTGGGTCAACCGACAGGATAACGGTGTCCAGCTCGTCGCCCTTCTTGAAGCGGCGAACGGCTTCTTCGCCCACTTCGTTCCAGGAGATGTCGGACAGGTGAACCAGACCGTCGATGCCGCCGTCCAGACCAATGAAGATACCGAAATCGGTGATCGACTTGATGGTGCCGGAGATTTTATCGCCCTTGTTGAACTGGCCAGAGAAATCTTCCCATGGGTTAGATTTGCACTGCTTGATGCCGAGGGAGATACGACGACGCTCTTCGTCGATGTCCAGAACCATAACTTCCACTTCGTCGCCGACTTGTACGACTTTCGAAGGGTGGATGTTCTTGTTGGTCCAGTCCATTTCGGAAACGTGTACCAGGCCTTCAACGCCTTCTTCCAGCTCAGCGAAGCAGCCGTAGTCGGTCAGGTTGGTTACACGAGCGGTAACGCGAGTGCTTTCTGGGTAACGGGCTTTGATAGCAACCCATGGATCTTCGCCCAGTTGCTTCAGGCCCAGGGAAACACGATTGCGTTCGCGATCGTACTTCAGAACCTTGACATCAATCTCGTCGCCAACGTTGACGATTTCGGAAGGATGCTTGATACGTTTCCAAGCCATGTCGGTAATGTGCAGCAGGCCATCGACGCCACCCAGATCGACGAATGCGCCGTAATCGGTGAGGTTCTTGACGATACCTTTGACTTGTTGGCCTTCCTGCAGGGATTCCAGCAGAGCTTCACGCTCAGCGGAGTTCTCGGCTTCGAGGACGCTACGACGGGAAACGACAACGTTGTTGCGTTTCTGGTCGAGTTTGATGACCTTGAATTCCAGCTCTTTGCCTTCCAGGTGCGTAGTATCGCGCACAGGACGGACGTCAACCAGAGAACCTGGCAGGAACGCACGGATGCCGTTAACGTCGACAGTGAAGCCGCCTTTAACCTTACCGTTGATAACGCCCTTGACCACTTCTTCGGCTGCGAAGGCTGCTTCCAGAACAATCCAGCATTCAGCGCGCTTGGCTTTTTCACGGGACAGCTTGGTTTCACCAAAGCCGTCTTCAACCGAGTCCAGAGCAACGTGAACTTCGTCACCGACGTTGATAGTCAGGTCGCCAGCGTCGTTGTAGAACTGCTCAAGCGGGATGAGTGCTTCAGACTTCAGGCCAGCGTGAACGGTTACCCAGCGAGCTTGGTAATCGATATCAACGATAACACCGGTGATGATGGAGCCTGCCTGAAGGTTCAGGGTTTTTAGGCTTTCTTCAAAGAGTTCCGCAAAGCTTTCGCTCATTTTAATTCCTGTTGATGAGGGCGAAGAATACGCCCATCTCCACACCCCAGACGGTGTGGGTTAGTTTCATTTAAAAGAAGCGCCACAGGACTATGACTGGTCCCCTGCGGCCTTCTAGGTCACCCGGCGATATCGCGAATGGCGATCTCGCTCATGATGCGTTCCAGCACCTGATCGATGGATAATTCCGTGGAATCCAGCTGTATGGCGTCAGCCGCCGGTTTGAGCGGGGCTACCGCTCGCTGGGTGTCACGCTCATCGCGTGCACGTATCTCATCTAGCAGACTCGACAGACTAACACCCTCGACTTTGCCCTTCAACTGCAAATATCGACGGCGCGCACGCTCTTCGGCGCTGGCGGTCAGAAATATCTTGAGCGGCGCATCGGGGAAAACCACTGTTCCCATGTCACGGCCATCCGCCACCAGGCCCGGCGCTTCCTGAAAAGCGCGCTGGCGCTGCAGCAAGGCTTCGCGCACCGCCGGCAGTGCCGCGACCTGCGATGCACCAGAACCAATGCTTTCGGTACGGATGACGTCACTGACCTCATCCCCTTCTAGAATGATGCGCTGCAGCTGACCTTCGGTCGCCGCGATGAACTGCACATCCAGATGAGCGGCCAGTTGTTTCAGCAACTCTTCATTGGTGAGGTCGACGCCATGGTTATGCGCAGCGAAGGCCAGCAACCGGTAAAGCGCACCGGAATCCAGCAGGTTCCAGCCCAGACGCTTGGCCAGGATACCGGCTACCGTGCCCTTGCCAGAGCCGCTTGGCCCATCAATGGTGATGACCGGTGCAATGCTTTTCACGACTGAGCCTCTTGTGCAACACGAATACCGACCTGTGCGCACAGCGCCAGGAAGTTCGGGAACGACGTCGCGACGTTGGCACAGTCATGGATGCGAATCGGCGCAGTGGCGCGCAGCGATGCAACGCTGAATGCCATGGCAATCCGGTGGTCGCCGTGACCATGCACTTCGCCGCCGCCAATCAGGCCGCCGTCGATGATGATGCCGTCCGGAGTCGGTTCGCATTTGACGCCCAGCGCCAGCAAGCCATCGGCCATGACCTGGATCCGGTCCGATTCCTTGACGCGCAATTCTTCGGCGCCGCGCAGGATGGTGCGCCCTTCGGCACAGGCTGCGGCCACGAACAGCACCGGGAATTCGTCGATGGCCAAGGGAACCAGCGCCTCGGGAATCTCGATACCTTTGAGTTTAGCTGCACGCACGCGCAGGTCGGCAACCGGCTCGCCGCCCACTTCACGCTGGTTTTCCAGGGTGATGTCGGCGCCCATCAGGCGCAGGATGTCGATCACGCCGGTACGGGTCGGGTTGATGCCGACGTGCTCGAGCACCAGCTCAGAGCCTTCGGCGATCGAGGCGGCCACCAGGAAGAACGCGGAGGACGAAATATCGCCCGGCACTTCAATGTGGGTCGCGGTCAGCTTGTGCCCAGACTCGACCGACGCGGTGGCGCCGTTGACGGTGACCGGGTAGCCGAAGCCACGCAACATGCGCTCGGTGTGGTCGCGGGTCGGAGCCGGCTCGGTGACGGTGGTCTTGCCTTCGGCATACAGGCCGGCCAGCAGCAGGCAGGATTTAACCTGGGCGCTGGCCATCGGCATGGTGTAGGTCAGGCCTTTGAGCTTGTTGCCGCCACGGATGGTCATCGGCGGACGACCTTCAGCAGCGGTCTCGATCACGGCGCCCATTTCACGCAGCGGATTGGCCACGCGATTCATCGGGCGCTTGGACAGCGAAGCGTCGCCCGTCAGGGTGCTGTCGAAGTTCTGCGCAGCCAACAGGCCAGACAGCAGACGCATCGAAGTGCCGGAGTTGCCCAGGTAGATCGGGCCCGGCGCAGGCTTCAGGCCATGCAGGCCGACGCCGTGAATGGTCACGCGACCGTGGTGCGGACCTTCGATCACTACGCCCATGTCGCGGAAAGCCTGCAGGGTCGCCAGGGCGTCTTCGCCCTCAAGGAAGCCTTCGACTTCAGTAACGCCTTCGGCCAGCGAGCCGAGCATGATCGAGCGGTGGGAAATCGATTTATCGCCCGGTACACGAATCCGCCCAGTCAGGCGGCCACCAGGTTGTGCCAGGAAAATCAGGTCGTTGGAGTTCATAGCGTCCACATAGGCCCGGCGGGCCAGGATTTTACTGAAATGCTCGCGGGCAACCCGGGCGCGAGTGAATACGCCCAACAATTGGTGCCCATCCCCTGCATCGACCGCGTCGCGCAAGGCGTCGAGGTCGCTGCGAAATGTATCGAGTGTGCGCAGGACAGCTTCGCGGTTGGCGAGGAAGATGTCGTGCCACATGACCGGGTCGCTCCCGGCGATTCTTGTGAAATCGCGGAAACCGCCCGCAGCGTAACGGAAGATCTCAAGGTTTTCATTGCGCTTGGCCAATGAATCGACCAAACCGAACGCCAGCAAGTGCGGCAAATGGCTCGTCGCCGCCAACACTTCGTCATGACGCTCGACCTGCATGTGCTCGACATCGGCGCCCAATTCGCGCCACAAACGGTCAACCACTGCCAGTGCGGCGGGATCGGTTTGATCCAGCGGTGTCAGAATCACTTTATGACGGCGGAACAGATCGGCGTTGGAAGCCTCCACCCCGCTCTGCTCGGAACCGGCAATCGGGTGGCCCGGCACGAAACGCGCCGGCATGCCGCCGAACGCTTCGGTCGCCGCACGCACCACGTTGCCTTTGGCGCTGCCCACGTCGGTGAGAATGGCCTGCCCCAGGTCCATGCTGGCCAAACGCGCCAGCATCTTTTCCATGGCCAGGATCGGTACGGCGAGCTGGATCACGTCAGCACCCTGGCAAGCAGCGGCCAGGTCTTCTTCGCAACGATCCACCACGCCCAACTCGACCGCAAGCTTGCGCGACTGCGGATCGAGATCGACCCCGACCACTTCGCGGCACAGGCCGCTTTCACGCAACCCCTTGGCAAACGAACCGCCGATCAACCCCAGACCGACCACCACCAGGCGACCGATCATAGGTGCAGCAGATTGCAGTGCAGTGACATCAACCACGAGCCAGAACCTTGGTCAGCGCCTCGAGGAAGCGGCTGTTTTCCGCCGGCAGGCCGATGGTGATGCGCAGGTGGTTCGGCATGCCGTAGTTGGCCACCGGACGCACGATCACGCCTTCACGCAACAAGCCCTGGAAGACCGGCAAGGCCACACGACCAAGGTCGACGCAGATAAAGTTGCCCTTGGACGGAATCCAGCTCAGCCCCAACTCACGGAAACCCGCTTCAAGTTGTTGCATGCCGGACTCGTTCAGGCGACGGCTTTCAGCCAGGTATTCGTCATCCTGTAGAGCTGCACACGCGGCGGCCAGGGCCAGGCTGTTGACGTTGAACGGCTGGCGCACGCGGTTCAGCACGTCCGCGACGACCGGAGTAGACAAGCCATAACCGACCCGCAGCGCCGCCAGGCCATAGGCCTTGGAGAAGGTGCGCGAGACCAGCAGGTTCGGGTACGCCGCCAGGAAGTCCAGGCCATCCGGCAAATCGCTGCCTTCGGCGTATTCGATGTAGGCCTCGTCCAGCACCACCAGCACGTGCTCCGGCACGTCCTGCAGGAACTCGTCCAACGCCTCGGCGCCGAACCAGGTCCCGGTCGGGTTGTTCGGGTTGGCGATGAAGACCACGCGGGTATCGGCATCGATCGCGGCCAGCATGGCCGGCAAATCGTGACCCCAGTCTTTGGCCGGGATCACTTTGGCGGTCGCACCAACGGCTTGCGTGACGATCGGATAGACCGCAAACGCATGCTCGCTGAACACGGCGTTCAGGCCCGGCGCCAGATAGGCACGCGCCACCAGCTCCAGAATGTCATTGGAACCGTTGCCCAGTGTCACCTGGTTCAGCTCGACGCGGCACTGCTCGGCCAGCAAGGTTTTGAGCGCAAAACCATTGCCGTCCGGATAGCGGGTCAGCTCGGCCAGCTCTTCGCGAATCGCAGCGAGCGCCTTGGGACTGGCGCCCAACGGGTTTTCGTTGCTCGCCAGCTTGACGATACCGGCCGGGTCGATGCCCAGCTCGCGCGCCAGCTCATCCACGGGTTTGCCCGGAACATAAGGCGAAAGTTGTTGCACGCCCGGCAGTGCCAGGGCGAGGAAGTCACCACTCATTTGCTACCCCTTAGAGAACTGCTTTCGGGTAGGAACCCAGCACTTTGAGTGCTACTGCTTCCTGACTGATCTTTTCCAGCACACCTTTTACCAGCGGATCGCGGTGGTGGCCGACGAAGTCGATGAAGAACACGTAGGTCCATTTACCGCTGCGCGAAGGACGCGTTTCGATGCGCGTCAGGTCGATGCCGTTGTCGTGGAACGGCACCAGCAACTCGTGCAGCGCGCCCGGCTTGTTGCTCATGGAGACGATGATCGAGGTCTTGTCGTCGCCGGTCGGCGGTACTTCCTGGCTGCCGATCATCAGGAATCGCGTGGAGTTGTCCGGGCGATCCTCGATTTTCTCGGCCAGACGGGTCAGCCCGTACAGGCCGGCAGCCATGTCGCCGGCAATCGCCGCCGAGTTCCACTCACCCTTGACCCGCTTGGCCGCTTCGGCGTTGCTGGACACCGCCACGCGCTCGACATTCGGGTAGTGCGCATCCAGCCACTTGCGGCACTGGGCCAGCGACTGGGCATGGGAATAGATACGGCTGATGCTGTCGGTCTTGGTGTTTTCACCGACCAGCAGGTGGTGGTGAATCCGCAACTCGACTTCACCACAGATGACCATGTCGTGTTCGAGGAAGCTGTCGAGCGTGTGGTTGACCGCGCCTTCGGTGGAGTTTTCCACCGGGACCACGCCAAAGTTCACCGCACCGGCTGCTACTTCGCGGAACACTTCATCGATCGCGGCCATCGGCTTGCTGATCACGGCGTGGCCGAAGTGCTTCATGGCTGCCGCCTGGGTGAACGTCCCTTCAGGACCGAGATACGCCACTTTCAGTGGCTGCTCGAGGGCCAGGCACGAGGACATGATTTCGCGGAACAACCGTGCCATCTCTTCGTTGCCCAACGGCCCCTGGTTACGCTCCATGACGCGCTTGAGCACCTGAGCTTCACGCTCAGGACGATAGAACACCGGCACTTCGCCTTCGGCCAGCGAGGCCATCTTTACTCGCGCAACTTCCTGGGCGCAGCGTGCGCGCTCACTGATCAGCTCCAGGACTTTTTCGTCCAGGGCATCAATGCGCAGGCGCAGTGCCTTGAGTTCTTGCTCAGACATTAGCCGTGTTCCTTCTCGAACTCTGCCATGTACGAAATCAGTGCGTTGACCGCAACGATATCGACGGCGTTATAGATGGAGGCGCGCATGCCACCCACGGAACGGTGACCCTTGAGGTTCAACAGCCCACGCTCATCGGCACCGGCCAGGAACGGCTTGTCCAGACGATCGTCCGCCAGGCGGAACGGCACGTTCATCCACGAGCGGTCCGACGTGTTGATCGGGTTGCTGTAGAGGCCGCTGGCGTCAATGAAGTTGTACAGCGTGCGCTGCTTCACTTCGTTGAGCTTGCCGATGGCTTCAACACCACCCTGCTCTTTCAGCCACTCGAATACCAGACCGGACAAGTACCAGGCCAGGGTCGGCGGGGTGTTGTACATCGAGCCGTTATCGGCCGCGACCTTGTAGTTGAGCATGGTCGGGCACAGGGAACGGGCGTGACCCAGCAGGTCTTCGCGAACGATGTTGACGACGATGCCGCTCGGGCCGATGTTTTTCTGGGCGCCGGCGTAGATCATGCCGAAGCGCGAAACATCGATCGGACGCGAGAGGATGTCCGAGGACATGTCGGCTACCAGCGGTACATCACCGGTTTCCGGAACCCATTGGAATTCCAGGCCGCCGATGGTTTCGTTCGGCGCGTAGTGAACGTAGGCCGCGTCTTTCGACAGGTTCCATTCGTTCTGGCCTGGGATGGCGAAGTAGTCGTATGGTTTGGCGGTGGCGGCAACGTTGACGCGGCCGTAGCGCGACGCTTCTTCGATGGCTTTCTGCGACCAGATACCGGTGTCGATATAGTCGGCGGTGCCGTTTTCCGGCAGAAGGTTCAGAGGGATCTGAGCGAATTGCTGGCTGGCGCCACCTTGCAGGAACAGCACTTTATAGTTCGAAGGGATATTCAGCAGATCACGCAGATCCTGCTCGGCCTTGGTCGCAATGGACACGAACTCATCGCTGCGATGGCTCATTTCCATGACCGACAGGCCCTTGCCGTGCCAATCAAGGAGTTCACCCTGGGCGCGCTGCAGGACAGCTTCGGGAAGTGCCGCAGGACCGGCACAGAAGTTATAGGCTCTCTTGCTCACATCCAATCTCGCTCTGATTTGGTGGTAATCACGCAATAAATCACAACATCAATCGACACAGGATCCCTGCCGAAGCACGGCTTTTGTGGGAGTGAGCCTGCTCGCGATCGCATCACCGCGAAGCTTCAGACATACCGCGGCGCCTGCATCGCGAGCAGGCTCGCTCCCACAAGGGATCTCCCTGGATATCGAAACTTTCCGTTCGGACAAACAACAAGGGGGCGAATTTTCATCCGCCCCCTGTTTGCCCGCTTACTCCTGTGGTTCTTCGTCGGCGGCGGCGTCGAGTTGCTGGTCTTCGGCAACGTCGTCGATTACGACTTCACCGTCGAACACTGCACCTTCTTCGCCCTCTTCGCCTTCCAGCTCGTCGCCTTCGACTTCCGACGGCTCCTGGACCCGCTCCAGACCTACCAGCGTTTCATCGCTGGCCAGCTTGATCAGGGTCACGCCCTGGGTGTTACGACCCAGGCTGGAGACTTCGTCGACACGAGTACGAACCAATGTGCCCTGGTCGGAAATCAGCATGATTTCCTCGCCGTCGAGCACCTGGACGGCACCGACCAGACGGCCGTTGCGGTCGTTGCTGACCATGGCGATAACGCCCTGGCCGCCACGCTTGTACTCAGGGAACTCGGTGATCGCCGTGCGCTTGCCGAAACCACGCGCCGAAGCGGTGAGGATCTGGCTGCCTTCTTCCGGGATCAGCATGGAAATCAGCTTCTGGCCTTCCGGCAGACGCATGCCGCGAACACCGCGAGCGGTACGGCCCATGGCGCGAACGTCGGTTTCCTTGAAGCGAGTCACTTTGCCGCCGTCGGAGAACAGCATGACTTCACGCTCGCCATCGGTAATGGCGGCAGAGATCAGTACGTCACCTTCGTCCAGCTCCAGCGCGATCAGGCCGACGCTGCGTTGACGGCTGAAGGATTCCAGCGGGGTCTTCTTCACGGTGCCTTTGGCGGTTGCCATGAAGATGAAGTGACCTTCGGTGTATTCCTCGACCGGCAGCATGGTGGTGATGTATTCATCACTGTCCAGCGGCAGCAGGTTGACCAGCGGACGACCACGGGCAGCGCGGGACGCTTCCGGGATTTCGTAGGTTTTCAGCCAGTACACCTTGCCTTTGCTGGAGAACAGCAGCAGCGTGGTGTGACTGTTCGCGACCAGCAGGTGAGCAATGTAGTCCTCATCCTTGACGCCGGTCGCCGACTTGCCTTTACCGCCACGACGCTGAGCCTGGTACGCAGCCAATGGCTGGGTCTTGGCGTAGCCACCGTGGGAAATGGTCACGACGCGCTCTTCTTCCGGGATCATGTCACCCAGGGTCAGGTCGAGACGGGCATCCAGAATCTCGGTGCGACGCACGTCGCCGTATTCGGCACGGATCACTTCCAGCTCTTCGCGGATCACTTCCATCAGGCGCGTGGCGCTGTTGAGAATGCGGATCAGCTCGCCGATCTGGTTGAGGATCTCTTGATACTCGGCCAGCAGCTTCTCGTGTTCCAGACCGGTCAGGCGGTGCAGGCGCAGCTCCAGAATGGCTTGCGCCTGTTCTGGCGACAGGAAGTACTTGCCGTCGCGCAGGCCGTATTGCGGGTCCAGGGTCTCTGGACGGCAGGAATCGGCACCGGCGCGCTCAACCATCGCGACCACGGCGGAAGATTCCCAGGCCGTGCTGATCAGCGCTTCCTTGGCTTCCGACGGGGTTGGCGAGGCCTTGATCAGGGCGATGACCGGGTCGATGTTCGACAGGGCAACCGCTTGACCTTCCAGGATGTGACCACGTTCACGGGCCTTGCGCAGCTCGAACACGGTGCGACGGGTCACGACTTCGCGACGGTGACGAACGAACGCTTCCAGCAGGTCCTTGAGGTTCAGGATCCGCGGACGGCCGTCGATCAGCGCAACGATGTTGATGCCGAACACCGCTTGCAGTTGAGTCTGGGCGTAGAGGTTGTTGAGGATCACCTCAGGCACTTCACCGCGACGCAGCTCGATCACGACGCGCATACCGTCCTTGTCGGACTCGTCGCGCAGTTCGGTGATGCCTTCCAGCTTCTTCTCTTTGACCAGCTCGGCGATCTTCTCGATCAGGCGGGCCTTGTTCAGCTGGTACGGGAGCTCGGTGATGACGATCTGCTGACGGCCACCGACCTTGTCGATGTCTTCGATGATCGAACGGGCGCGCATGTAAATGCGGCCGCGACCGGTGCGGTAGGCTTCGATGATGCCGGCGCGACCGTTGATGATCGCGGCGGTCGGGAAGTCCGGACCGGGGATGTATTGCATCAGCTCATCGATGGTCAACTCGGGGTTGTCGATGAGGGCCAGGCAACCGTCGATGACTTCACCGAGGTTGTGCGGCGGGATGTTGGTCGCCATGCCCACGGCGATACCGCTGGAGCCGTTGACCAGCAGGTTGGGAATACGGGTCGGCATGACCGCCGGGATCATTTCGGTGCCGTCGTAGTTCGGCACCCAGTCCACGGTTTCTTTATGCAGGTCAGCCAGCAGCTCGTGCGCCAGCTTGGTCATGCGCACTTCGGTGTATCGCATGGCCGCGGCGTTGTCGCCGTCCACCGAACCGAAGTTGCCCTGGCCGTCTACCAGCAGGTAGCGCAGCGAGAATGGCTGCGCCATCCGAACGATGGTGTCGTACACCGCGGTATCACCGTGCGGGTGATACTTACCGATCACGTCACCGACAACACGGGCAGATTTCTTGTACGGCTTGTTGAAGTCGTTGCCCAGCTCGCTCATCGCGAACAGCACACGCCGGTGCACGGGCTTCAAGCCATCGCGCGCATCCGGCAGTGCCCGCCCGACAATTACGCTCATTGCGTAGTCGAGGTAGGACTGCTTCAGCTCGTCTTCGATATTGACCGGGAGGATTTCTTTGGCCAGTTCGCCCATGAGAAGCCTGATTCCTTTTTCTGGTGAAACTTCGTCACATCCATATGGGACGAACGAAGCTCGCCGCTGCAGGCTGAGTGCCATGCACCGACTTACGACAAATCAACGAGTTATGCCATGGATCTGCGCAGTAAAGGCAGCCACATCGGGCTACCTTGGAAACCGCCGGATGTTATCACAAGAGCCGCCACGCACCTATCCCCCTGATGCGCATGGAGTGTAGTTAGTTGACTGGTGGCAGGCTTGAAGGGGATCAGAGGGGCTTAGAGCTTTGTTGAATGTAGAAATCGGGCTTGAATGGGGCTTGTTTGTTGACTTTCAGACCCTCATCGCCAGCAGGCTGGCTCCCACATTTGATGTGTGCTGATCACAAACCCTGCTGGCTCCCACATTTAATCTGTGCTGATCACAAAACCTGTGGGAGCCAGCCTGCTGGCGATGGCGTCCTTTCAAACGCCACGGCCAATCAATGCAGACGCTTGCGGCACATCAACTGCGCCATTTTCGCCGTGTCCGGCCGCTCGACGATGCCTTTTTCGGTGACGATCGCGTCAATCAGGTCCGCCGGCGTCACATCGAACACCGGGTTGAACGCATCGACATCAGCCCCAAGCCGCTTGCCGCCCACTTCCAGCAACTCGCGACCGTCACGCTCCTCAAGGGGAATGTCATCACCGCTGGCCAGGTTCAGGTCGATGGTCGAACTCGGCGCGACCACCATGAAGCGCACACCGTGGTGCATGGCGTTCACCGCCAGCTGATAAGTGCCGATCTTGTTGGCCACGTCGCCATTGGCGGTGATTCGGTCGGCGCCGACGATGACCCAGGTGATGCCTTTGATCTTCATGATGTGAGCGGCGGCGGCGTCTGCATTGACCGACACAGGAATGCCTTCGTTGGCCAACTCCCACGCCGTCAATCGCGAACCTTGCAGCCAGGGACGGGTTTCATCGACGTAGACACGCTCGACCATGCCTTCGATGAACGCCCCGCGAATCACCCCCAGCGCCGTGCCGAAACCGCCAGTGGCGAGTGCGCCGGTGTTGCAATGGGTCAGGATGGTCTGGGCATTACCCTGGTGCTTGCGGATCAGGTCCACACCCAGTTGCGCCATGGTCAGGTTGGCTTCGCGATCACTTTCGTGAATGGCCATGGCCTCCGCTTCCAGCGCCGCCAGCGGATCGGCGTCGCCCTTGAGACGATCAAGACGGTCACGCATGCGACTCAGGGCCCAGAACAGATTTACTGCGGTTGGACGGGAGTCGGCCAGCAGCGCGAAATCTTCTTCCCACGCGGCCTGCCAGTCACCCCCCTCCAGAATCCGCGCGCGGGCGGACAGCACCATGGCGTATGCGGCACTGATGCCGATCGCCGGCGCGCCGCGCACGACCATCGAGCGAATGGCCTCGGCCACGCCCGCGGCGCTGGTGTAGGCGATCCACGTTTCCTCGAACGGCAAAATACGCTGATCCAGCAGATACAGGGCGCCATCACGCCAATCGATGGCCTTCACCTTCTCCGCAGCCAACAGTCGATCGCGCATCCTTCACCCCGCACTCAAGCACAAAAGCCGCCGATTATAGCGATCCCCCCGCGAAGACGCTCGGGTATACTTCGCCAACTTTTACAAACGCCCTGGACCCGACCCTCGATGCCGAACACTGCCGTTGCGCTCGACCTGCTGTTGCTGCCGACCTGGCTGGTACCCGTCGAACCCGCTGGCGTTGTCCTCAAGGAACATGCGCTGGGCATCCGCGACGGGCGCATCGTATTCATCGGCCCACGGTCCGCCGCGCTGAAGCTTAATGCAACCGAAATCCGGGAATTGCCCGACGTATTGCTCTGTCCCGGCCTGATCAATGCCCACGGGCATGCGGCGATGACGCTGTTCCGTGGCCTGGCCGACGACTTGCCATTAATGACCTGGCTGGAAAACCACATCTGGCCGGCCGAAGCCAAATGGGTCGATGAGGCATTTGTACGCGACGGCACCGATCTGGCCATCGCCGAACAGATCAAAGGTGGCATCACCTGCTTCTCTGACATGTATTTCTTCCCGAAGGTTGCCAGCGAGTGCGTGCACAACAGCGGCATCCGCGCGCAAATCGCCATTCCGATCCTCGATTTCCCGATCCCGGGCGCCGGCACGGCGGATGAGGCCATTCGTCAGGGCGTCGAATTATTCGGCGATCTCAAGCATCACGAGCGGATCAAAGTCACCTTCGGCCCCCACGCGCCCTACACCGTGGGCGATGAAAACCTGAAGAAAATCCGGGTGATCGCCGAGGAACTCGACGCGGCGATTCACATGCACGTGCACGAAACCGCGTTTGAAGTGCAGCAATCGCTCGAACAGCGTGGCGAACGCCCGTTGGCGCGACTGGCTCGCCTGGGGTTGCTGGGACCACGCTTCCAGGCGGTTCATATGACTCAGATCAGCGATGAAGACCTGGTGTTGCTGGTAGAAACCAACACCAGCGTGATTCATTGCCCGGAGTCGAACCTGAAGCTGGCCAGTGGTTTCTGCCCGGTCGAGCGTTTGTGGCAGGCCGGGGTCAATGTCGCCGTCGGCACCGATGGCGCGGCCAGCAACAATGACCTCGACCTGCTCGGCGAAACCCGATCCGCCGCGTTGCTGGCCAAAGCCGTCGCCGGTTCTGCCACCGCGCTGGACGCCCATCGCGCCCTGCGCATGGCCACGCTCAACGGCGCCCGCGCACTGGGCATCGAAGCGGAAGTCGGTTCGCTGGAAGTCGGCAAAGCCGCGGACATCGTCGCGTTCGACCTCTCCGGCCTGGCGCAGCAACCGATCTACGACCCGGTGTCGCAGCTTATATATGCCACCGGCCGGGACTGCGTGAAACACCTTTGGGTCGCCGGCAAGCAACTGCTCGACGACCGCCGCCTGACGCGCATGGATGAAGAACAGCTCTGCGCCACGGCCAAGGCCTGGGGCCAGCGCATCAGCGGCCGTACCGAATCGTAAGAACCCCGGACTGAACTCCCGGGCAACAGAATTTTTCAGGTTTTAGAGGACTTAATCATGAGCAACGTCGACTACGCCGAAATCGCCAAATTCGAGGCCCTGGCCCATCGCTGGTGGGACCGTGAAAGCGAGTTCAAACCGCTGCACGACATCAACCCTTTGCGGGTCAACTGGATTGACGAGCGGGTCAACCTGGCTGGCAAGAAAGTCCTCGACATCGGTTGCGGCGGCGGCATCCTCAGCGAAGCCATGGCCCAGCGCGGCGCGACCGTGATGGGCATCGACATGGGCGAAGCGCCGCTGGCCGTGGCTCAACTGCATCAACTGGAGTCCGGCGTGAACGTCGAGTACCGGCAGATCACCGCCGAAGCCTTGGCCGAAGAAATGCCCGAGCAGTTCGACGTGGTCACCTGCCTGGAAATGCTTGAACACGTGCCGGACCCGTCCTCGGTGATCCGCGCCTGCTTCCGCATGGTCAAACCAGGTGGCCAGGTGTTCCTCTCCACCATCAACCGCAACCCGAAGGCGTACCTGTTCGCCATCGTCGGCGCTGAATACATCATGAAGCTGCTGCCGCGCGGCACGCACGACTTCAAGAAGTTCATCCGCCCTTCCGAGCTGGGTGCCTGGAGCCGCATGGCCGGCCTGACCGTCAAGGACATCATCGGCTTGACGTACAACCCGCTGACCAAGCATTACAAACTGGCGGCCGACGTGGACGTCAACTACATGATCCAGACCCTGCGCGAGGAGTAAGCCGATGCGTATCAGAGCAGTCCTTTTCGACATGGACGGCACGCTGCTCGACACCGCGCCTGACTTCATTGCGATCTGTCAGGCCATGCGCGCCGATCGCGGCTTGCCGCCGATGAATGACCAGCACATCCGTGATGAAATCTCCGGTGGCGCCAAGGCGATGGTCGCCGTGACGTTCTCCATGGACCCGGAATCGCCGGGCTTTGAAGAGCTGCGCCTGGAGTTTCTGGAGCGCTATCTGGTCGGCTGCGCGGTGCACAGCAAGCTGTTCGACGGCATGGGCGAACTGCTGGCCGACATCGAGAAAGCCAACCTGATCTGGGGCGTGGTCACCAACAAGCCATTGCGCTTCGCCGAGCCGATCATGCAGCAGCTGGGGCTGGCCGAACGTTCGGCGCTGCTGATCTGCCCGGATCACGTGAAGAACAGCAAACCGGATCCGGAGCCGTTGATCCTGGCGTGCAAGATGCTTGATCTTGACCCGGCCAGCGTGTTGTTCGTGGGCGATGATTTGCGCGACATCGAATCCGGTCGCGATGCTGGCACCAAAACTGCCGCGGTGACCTATGGCTATATCCATCCGGACGATAACCCACGGCATTGGGGCGCGGATGTGGTGGTGGATCATCCGCTGGAGTTGCGTAAGGTGCTGGATAGCGCGCTTTGCAGTTGCTGATCAGACCAGGCTTTTGTGACTGCTAAAGCACCCGGCTTTTGTGGCTGGCAAAACACCAGGCTTTTGTGGCGAGGGAGCTTGCTCCCGCTGGGTCGCGCAGCGGCCCCTCAATTTATATCGAGCAGTGTCAGGCACACCGCATTTGCAAGGATGACGACTGCTTCGCAGCCGAGCGGGAGCAAGCTCCCTCGCCACAAGTGCGATGCCTGCCAACTGAATTGTTGTGAGGTTTTTTATGTTTGATTATTCCGCCCACCCCGAATTGCTCAAGGACCGGGTCATCCTGGTCACCGGCGCTGGTCGCGGCATCGGTGCTGCCGCGGCGAAAACCTACGCGGCTCACGGCGCGACCGTGTTGTTGCTCGGCAAGACCGAAGCCAACCTGACTCAGGTCTACGACGAAATCGAGGCCGCCGGCCATCCGCAGCCGGCCGTAATCCCGTTCAACCTCGAAACCGCCCTGCCCCATCAATACGATGAGCTGGCCGCGATGATCGAAACCGAGTTCGGCCACCTCGACGGCCTGCTGCACAACGCGTCGATCATTGGTCCGCGCACGCCGCTTGAGCAGCTCTCCGGCGAAAACTTCATGCGCGTCATGCACGTCAACGTCAACGCCATGTTCATGCTCACCAGCACCCTGCTGCCGCTGCTCAAGCTGTCGCAGGACGCCTCGGTGGTGTTCACCTCCAGCAGCGTCGGCCGCAAGGGTCGTGCCTATTGGGGCGCCTACGGTGTGTCCAAGTTTGCCACCGAAGGCCTGATGCAAACCCTGGCCGACGAAGTCGACACCGTGGCCCCGGTGCGCTCGAACAGCATCAACCCCGGCGCCACCCGCACCAGCATGCGCGCCCAGGCTTACCCGGGCGAAAACCCGCTGAACAACCCGACGCCCGAAGAGATCATGCCGGTCTACCTGTACCTGATGGGACCTGACAGCACGGGCATCAATGGCCAGGCATTCAACGCCCAATAACGCTGCGCACTTGTGCCGCGCGTCGCATTTGTGCCGCGACGCATTCCCGTCGCGGCACTGAAAAAGCGTTGCAACTCTACCCATATCAAGTCAAACAAATGCCGCGCGTCTCGGCGGCATTCTTCCAAATAACCATCAAGATGTTGATTTAACACAGCTTTTATTCGAATGAACCGAATGGCACGACTTTCGCTCTAATTTTGCTCAGACACGCCGTGTGGAAGCAGATGCTGCAGCGCTTGAGTCGATAGGTTACTAATCTTGTACAAAGCAGATTAGACTTGTACGAAATGTCCTACGGGACTGACGGACCAGTACGACGCGCAGCCCAAAGCCGCTCTCACCCAGCCTGTAAGACAGCCTTACTGCTTAGGGGCGCATTGCCATATGAAATCACCTTCCCAGACCAACGCAATTGACTTCGATAGCGCCAAATTGCAACGCCTGGGCTTTGGTCAGCAGCCGCCTCTTCCCGAGAGGCCCGTCAGCCTTGCGCAACTGCGCCAACAACTGAGTCTGCAACTGCAAACCAGTCTTGAGCCGCAACGCATTCTCGGGCTGTTCTTCCGCGAAGTTCAGAAACTGGTACCGCTGGACGCCCTGGTCTACCAGCACACGTCCAGCGACTTGCGCCTGGAGTTCGGCCAGCGCGGCCATCATACGATCAGTTACAGCCTCAGCCATCAGGGCGAGCACCTGGGCGAGTTGGTCTTTCGCCGCAATCAGCGTTTCAGTGATCAGGAACAGGGCAACCTGGAGTCCTCGCTGTCGTCGCTGCTGTTTCCGATGCGCAATGCCCTGCTGTACCGTGTGGCCACCCAAAGTGCGTTGCGCGACCCGCTCACGGGTACCGGCAACCGCATCGCCATGGACCAGACCCTGGAACGTGAAATCGAGATGTCGCGGCGCCACATGCAGCCCCTGTCGCTGCTGATGCTCGACATCGACCACTTCAAACTCATCAATGACACCCACGGCCACGGCGCCGGAGACGATGTGCTCAAGGCTGTCGCCGCGTCCATCAAAAGCCAGTTGCGAAACGTGGACATGGTGTTCCGCTTTGGCGGCGAGGAGTTTCTGATCCTGCTGTCCAACACCAGCCGTGAAGCCGCCGCCATGATCGGCGAACGGCTACGGTTTGCGGCACAGGCCGAAGGCTATACGGCCGACGGCAACATGATCGAGTTGACGGTCAGCCTGGGGTGTTCGACCTTGTTGCCGGGTGAATCCGTCGAGAGCCTGTTGCGACGCGCCGACAGTGCGCTGTATGTCGCCAAGCGCGAGGGGCGGAACCGGATTGCGATGGCGGGTTGAACCCCGTTGCACACATCACACCGCATAACTGTGGGAGCGAGCCTGCTCGCGATGAACTCAAGAGCGCCGCGTTTAACCAGTAAAAACGCGTTATCGTTGACGACCATCGCGAGCAAGCTCGCTCCTACAGAAATCTCAGCGAACCGCGCCGCGTAACTCGCCCACCAGACCTTGCAACCTGGCCGGCTCTGCCGCTTCGACAGCCACCGCCGGCCCCGCCACCAGCGTCACCCGGGACCACAGTCGACGAAACAATCCCTTGCCCGGATCACGGCTGAAGAAACTCCCCCATAACCCCTGCAACGCCAACGGAATCACTGGCACTGGTGTCTCTTCGAGAATCCGGGTCAGCCCGCCCTTGAACTCATTGATCTCGCCGTCAGCGGTCAATTTACCCTCGGGAAAAATGCACACCAGCTCGCCGTCCTTCAGGTACTGGGCGATACGGGTAAAGGCTTTTTCGTAAATCTGGATATCTTCCTGACGTCCCGCGATCGGAATCGTCCCTGCGGTGCGGAAGATAAAATTCAGCACCGGCAGGTTGTAGATTTTGTAGTACATCACAAAGCGAATCGGCCGACGCACAGCGCCGCCAATCAGCAAGGCGTCGACAAACGACACGTGGTTGCAGACCAGCAACGCCGCGCCCTCGTCGGGAATCAGTTCGAGGTTGCGATGCTCGACGCGGTACATGGAATGGCTGAGCAGCCAGATCATGAAGCGCATGCTGAACTCGGGGACGATCTTGAAGATGTAGGCGTTGACGCCGATGTTCAGCAGCGACACCACAAGGAATAGCTGAGGGATCGACAGCTTGACCACGCTCAGCAAAATGATCGAGACAATCGCCGAGACCACCATGAACAGCGCATTGAGGATGTTGTTGGCGGCAATCACGCGCGCCCGCTCCTTCTCGGGCGTGCGCGACTGGATCAGCGCGTACAGCGGCACGATGTAGAAACCACCGAAAATCCCCAACCCGAGCACGTCCATCAGCACCAGCCAGGCATGACCGAAACCCAGGACCGCGATCCAGCCATGGCCCTCGACGCTGTCCGGGATTCCACCGGAATGCCACCACAACAGCAAGCCAAACACCGTCAGGCCGAACGAGCCGAACGGCACCAGGCCGATCTCGACTTTGCGCCCGGACAATTTTTCGCACAGCATCGACCCGAGTGCGATCCCGACCGAGAACACGGTCAGAATCAGCGTCACCACGGTCTCGTCGCCATGCATCCATTCCTTGGCATACGCCGGGATCTGCGTCAGGTAAGTCGCCCCGACAAACCAGAACCACGAGTTGCCGACAATCGAGCGCGACACCGCTGGCGTCTGCCCCAGACCCAGTTTCAAGGTGGCCCAGGACTGGCTGAAAATGTTCCAGTTCAGGCGCATCTCCGGCGCCGAAGCGGCCGCGCGAGGAATGCTGCGACTCGCCAGATAACCGAGCACCGCGATACCGATGATGGCGGTGGAAACGATGGGCGCGTAGTGCGCGGACGACATAATGATCCCGGCGCCGATGGTCCCGGCGAGGATCGCCAGGAAGGTGCCCATTTCCACCAGCCCGTTGCCACCGACCAACTCTTCGTCATGCAAGGCCTGGGGCAGAATCGAGTACTTCACTGGCCCGAACAGCGCCGAGTGCGTGCCCATGGCGAACAGCGCCACCAGCATCAGCGACAAGTGGTCGAACAGGAAACCGACGGCGCCCACCGCCATGATCGCGATTTCCCCGAGCTTGATCAGACGGATCAGCGCGTCCTTGGCGAATTTTTCGCCGAACTGCCCGGCCAGCGCCGAGAACAGGAAGAACGGCAGGATGAACAGCAGCGCACAGAGGTTGACCCAGATCGAGCGGTCACCCTCGATCGTCAACTTGTACAAAATGGCGAGGATCAACGACTGCTTGAATATGTTGTCGTTGAACGCCCCGAGGGACTGGGTCACGAAAAACGGCAGGAAGCGCCGGGTGCGAAGCAAGGTGAACTGTGAGGGGTGACTCATCTTCCGTGTGTCCCTGATGTTAGGTCGCGCGTGGCATGGATACTGTTATTGGAGTGTCGTACGTCGATCCAGGCCACACATTACCTAAACTTGGCAGGTTATTTCTTTAATCCTGCAATGCACGGCGACACAAACAGCTCGCCCCGCCACGCGCCCTGCACCGTGCGTTTGGCGACGATCAGCCACATCACCGTCAATAGCGCCACCAACACGCAGCCGAAGACATTGAAGAACATCAGGTTCAAGGTGCTGGCCAGTTTCAACGTCGCCAAAGAATAGACGCCCAACGGAAAGGTGAAACCCCACCAGCCGAGGTTGAAAGGAATCCCGGCGCGCAGGTAACGCCCGGTGATCAGCAGCGCGATCAGCATCCACCACAGCCCAAAGCCCCACAGCGTGATCCCCGCCACCAGGCCCAGCCCGGCGGCGATTTCACCCATGCCATGCAAGCCGTTGACGGCGAAGATTGCCGGCGCGTCGGCGCCCAGCAGCAACATGCCCAGCGCCCCGGTGCCAATCGGGCCGAGCGCCAGCCAACTCGACGCGGCCATATTTTCGTGGGGCAGTTTGTGCAGCGCCATGCGCAGCAACAGGATCGTCAGAATGCTGAACGCCACCGGCAGGGAAAATGCCCACAGCACGTAGCTGGTCACCATCACCACCAGTTGCGAATGAGCGTCGGCCAAATGTGGCGCCAACAGACCGCCACTGGCCGCTGCCACTTCCGCCGCCACCACGGGCAACAGCCAGACGGCGGTCATCTGATCGATGCTGTGTTCCTGTCGGGTAAACATCATGTAGGGGATCAGCACGCCGCAGGCCAGCGACATCGCCACATCCAGCCACCACAGGATTTCGGCAACTGAAATCACTCCGTCGCCCCAACGTGGCAGGCCAAATACCAGAAAGCCATTGATGATCGTGGCCAGCCCCATGGGGATAGTGCCGAAGAACATCGACACTGTGGAGTGGCCGAAAATCCGCCGAGCCTCGTCGAAAAACATCACCCAGCGTGCCGCGTACACCGCTGTAAACAGTACGAACAAGAAGATGTTGAACAGCCAAAGGCCTTCGGCAACAGCGCGGATACCGGGAATTGCCAGCGGCAACTGGGCCAGTGCCAGCGCCAGCACGCCAGTGCCCATGGTTGCGGCAAACCAGTTCGGGGTGAATTGGCGGATCACTTCCCGAGGGTGCTGTAGATGACTGAAAGGTCTGATGCCAGGTCTGGCAATGTTAGGGCATGTCATGGCGAACTCCTGTCCTCTGGTGAGGTGGAGCCCATGATAGATCCGGATCGAATATCTATATAACGGGTAATATCTCTAACTGTTATCTGTTTTGCAGATATAGATTCAGGTGCCTCTTTCCGATTTCGACACCAGAATCAGGCGCTACACACTTGGGCGGACCGCTGGCGCAGCAGCGCGAGCAAGGCCCCGACGGAAAGGACAATCAGCACGGCGCCGTATCCATCCGTCGTCGCGACCAGGCCAAAGGTGCGAGTCAGATTCCCTGCCAGCAATGCCGGCAGACAGAACGCCAGGTAACTGAGCACATAGAATGCCGACATCAAACCCGCCCGCTCATGGGGCAACGCCAGCGGTACCAGACTGCGTACCGCGCCCATGAAACCGGAGCCGAAGCCGCAACCGGCGATCAGTGTGCCGAGGAAAAACAGTGGCAGGCTCGCGGCGTGCACGCCCAGCAAAAGCAGCACGACGCCCGTTGGCAGCAATGTGCCGCCCAACAACAGTGCCGTGGCGGCAGGACGATTACGCAGGGTGAAGATCATCAATGCACCGGTCAGCGTCAACGCCGCCACCGCCGAGCCGCCAATCAGGTTCGACGTCGAGCCAGTGGCCGTGCGCACCAACGAAGGAGCGAGCGAAGCAAAAAAGCCGCCGAGAGCCCAGGTCGCGGTATTCAGCGGCAATACTCGCCACAATGTGGACCGCGCTTGCTTCGGCACGTGCAGCGTTGGCCGCAACGAAGCCCAGGCCCCCGGCTGCGGACTGACGCTTTCCGGCAAACGCCAGACGTAAACCGCCTGCATCAAAAACAGCGCGAACAGCACCCAATAGGTCAGCTGCAACGGCAGCGGCGCGAACTCCGCCAACAAGCCGCAGCCCATCGCGCCGAGCGCCATGCCGAGTAATGGCGCAACACTGTTGACCAGCGGGCCTTGCTGGCGATCGGTGTCCAGCAGCGCCGCGCTCAGCACCGCCGTGGCCATCCCCGTTGCGAAGCCCTGAAGCACCCGCGCGCTGATCAACCAGGCGACACTGTCAGCGTTGATGAACAGCAACATCGCCAGGATATTCAGCACCACGGCGCTGAAAATCACCGGTTTGCGCCCCAGGTGATCCGACAGCGAGCCCACCGTCAGCAACGCCACCAGCAAGCTGATGGCGTACACACCGAAGATCAGGGTCAGGGTCGCTGCCGAGAACTGCAGTTGCTCCTGATACAAGTGGTACAACGGCGTCGGCGCGGTGGAAGCCGCGAGAAAGCTGAGCAAGGTGATCGCCAGAAACCACAGGCTGGAACGGTTAGACGCTGGACGGGACATGGGCACACTCCGCAAAAGCTAACTTTTTGCTTTTGCAGAGTGTGCTACTGCCCCGCGCTTAAAGCAAATTCTTTGTGTTAAGGTCTGACGCATGGCTATTAAAGAAGGTTTACGCCCCGGCGGTCGCAGCGCCCGGGTACAAGAGTCGGTCCATTCGGCAGTCCGCGCACTCCTTGAAGAGCAGGACCGCGCCAGCGTGACCGTGCCGCAGATCGCCGCTCGCGCGGGCGTTACGCCGTCGACCATTTACCGGCGCTGGGGCGACCTGTCGGTGTTGCTGGCGGATGTCGCCCTCGCCCGCATGCAGCCCGACACCGAGCCGGCCAATACCGGCAGCCTGTCCGGCGACGTGCGCGCCTGGGCGGAACAGTATCTGGACGAAATGAGTTCGGAACCCGGGCGCAACATGCTGCGCGATGTGCAATCGAGCCTGACGCCAGGCTTTTGCGCGACGCTGATTGGCGGGCAATTGCAGACGATTCTGGATCGCTATCCTGATCAGCCGAAGCCGAATGTCGACCGGTTGATCAACATGGTGGCGGCGCCTTGCGTGTTTCGCATCCTGTTTTCACAGGCGCCGCTGGAGGTTGAGGAGTTGCATCGGTTGATCGGGATTGCGTTGAGTCAGTGAGGGCGCCATCGCGAGCAGGCTCGCTCCCACAGTTGATCTTCCTTGACCCCATATTTTGTGAACAACATAGAACCCATGTGGGAGCGAGCCTGCTCGCGATGAGGCCCGCTCAAACACCGAAGATCTGAAAGCCAGCCACCCTGCGACACCCCGCCACGCCACGACCTTGGTCGACACTGACTAACCCCGGCCATCGTGCGAGACTGTCTCACCGGGCGCAGTCCCGGGTGTCTTTTTGCCGGGAGTTTCCATGTCGTTGTCCAGCGGGCTGATCGCCGCCGTCGCCCTCGCCTATATGGCCATCATGTTCGCCATCGCCTTCTACGGTGATCGTCGCAGCGCGCCGTTGCCGCCGCGGGTGCGCGCTTGGGTGTACAGCCTGTCGCTGGCGGTCTACTGCACCAGCTGGACCTTCTTCGGTGCCGTGGGCCAGGCCGCCGAACAACTCTGGTCATTCCTGCCGATCTACCTCGGGCCGATCCTGCTGCTGGTCTGCGCGCCGTGGGTCCTGCAAAAAATGGTGATGATCAGCAAGCAGGAGAACATCACCTCCATTGCCGACTTCATCGCCGCACGCTACGGCAAGTCGCAGTCGCTGGCCGTGGTGGTGGCGCTGATCTGCCTGGTCGGCGTGCTGCCGTACATCGCACTGCAACTCAAGGGCATCGTACTCGGAGTGAACCTGCTGATCGGCGCCGGCGCCGATGCCATGGGTGTTCGCGCCCAGGACACGGCGCTGATCGTGTCCCTGGTACTGGCCCTGTTCACCATCGTTTTCGGTACCCGCAACCTTGACGCCACAGAACACCACCGCGGCATGGTCTTGGCGATTGCGTTCGAGGCGCTGGTCAAGCTGTTCGCTTTTCTGGCGGTGGGCGCGTTTGTGACCTACGGCCTGTACGACGGTTTCGATGACCTGTTTGACCAGGCCATGCTTGCCCCGCGTCTGGAAGCGTACTGGAAGGAAACGATCAATTGGCCGTCGATGGTGGTGCAGACCGGGGTGGCGATGATGGCCATCATCTGCCTGCCGCGACAGTTTCATGTCACCGTGGTCGAGAACATCGATCCGCAGGACCTGCGCCTGGCCAAGTGGGTGTTCCCGACCTACCTCGCCCTGGCGGCGTTGTTTGTAGTACCGATCGCACTGGCGGGTCAGATGATGCTGCCGAGCTCGGTGCTGCCCGACTCTTTCGTCATCAGCTTGCCGTTGGCTCAGGCTCATCCAGCCCTGGCGCTGCTGGCCTTTATCGGCGGTGCGTCGGCGGCGACCGGCATGGTGATCGTGGCGAGCGTGGCACTGTCGACCATGGTCTCCAACGACATGTTGTTGCCGTGGTTGCTGCGACGGAACAATGCCGAGCGGCCGTTCGAAGTGTTCCGCCAGTGGATGCTCTCGGTGCGTCGCGTGAGCATCGTGGTGATTCTGCTGCTGGCCTATGTCAGCTATCGCTTGCTGGGCTCGACCGCGAGCCTGGCAACCATCGGCCAGATCGCCTTCGCCGCCGTGACCCAACTGGCCCCGGCCATGCTCGGCGCGCTGTACTGGAAGCAGGCCAACCGCCGCGGCGTGTTCGCTGGCCTCGCCGCCGGGACATTCCTGTGGTTCTACACCTTGATCCTGCCGATTGCCGCCCACAGCCTGGGTTGGTCGCTGAGCAGTTTCCCGGGGCTCGCGTGGCTGCACAGCAACCCACTGAACCTGCCGCTCACCCCGCTGACCCAAGGCGTGGTGTTGTCCCTGGCGGCCAACTTCACGTTGTTCGCCTGGGTCTCGGTGCTGTCCCGCACGCGGGTGTCGGAACACTGGCAGGCCGGCCGTTTCATCGGCCAGGAAATCAGCGCCCGCCCGAGCGCCCGCTCGATGCTGTCGGTTCAAATCGACGATCTGCTGCAACTGGCCGCCCGCTTCGTCGGCGAAGAACGCGCCCGTCAGAGCTTCATCCGCTTCGCCTATCGCCAGGGCAAAGGCTTCAACCCGAACCAGAATGCCGACAGTGAATGGATCGCCCACACCGAACGTTTGCTGGCCGGTGTACTGGGCGCTTCTTCAACCCGCGCCGTGGTAAAAGCCGCCATCGAAGGTCGGGAGATGCAACTGGAGGATGTCGTCCGGATCGCCGACGAAGCTTCGGAAGTCCTGCAATTCAACCGCGCACTGCTGCAAGGCGCGATCGAGAACATCACCCAGGGCATCAGCGTGGTCGACCAGTCGTTGAAGCTGGTGGCCTGGAACCGCCGTTATCTGGAGCTGTTCAATTACCCGGACGGCTTAATCAGCGTCGGGCGCCCGATTGCCGACATCATTCGCTACAACGCCGAGCGTGGGTTGTGCGGCCCCGGTGAAGCCGAAGTGCACGTCGCCCGCCGCCTGCACTGGATGCGCCAGGGTCGGGCCCACACTTCCGAGCGCCTGTTCCCCAATGGTCGGGTGATCGAACTGATCGGCAACCCGATGCCGGGCGGCGGGTTCGTCATGAGTTTCACCGACATTACCGCGTTCCGCGAAGCCGAGCAGGCACTCACCGAGGCCAACGAAGGTCTGGAGCAGCGCGTTACGGAACGAACTCATGAACTGTCGCAACTCAACGTGGCCCTGACCGAAGCCAAGGGCACCGCCGAGTCGGCGAACCAGTCGAAAACCCGCTTCCTGGCCGCGGTCAGCCACGATTTGATGCAGCCACTGAACGCGGCGCGCCTGTTCTCCGCCGCCCTCTCCCACCAAGACGATGGCTTGTCCAGCGAAGCGCAGAAACTGGTGCATCACCTGGACTCTTCGCTGCGCTCGGCCGAGGACCTGATCAGCGACCTGCTGGACATTTCTCGCCTGGAAAACGGCAAGATCACCCCTGATGCCAAACCGTTCGTGCTCAACGAGTTGTTCGACACACTGGGCGCCGAGTTCAAGGCACTGGCCCGGGATCAGGGGCTGAAGTTTCGCGTACGGGGCAGCACGTTGCGGGTCAACAGCGACATCAAACTGTTGCGCCGCATTCTGCAGAACTTCCTGACCAATGCGTTCCGTTACGCCAGCGGGCCGGTCTTGCTGGGCGTCCGGCGGCGCAACGGCGAGCTGTGCCTGGAGGTCTGGGACCGAGGGCCGGGCATTCCGATTGATAAACAGCAGGTGATTTTCGAAGAGTTCAAACGGCTCGACAGTCATCAGACCCGCGCCGAAAAAGGGCTGGGCCTGGGCCTGGCGATTGCCGATGGCCTGTGTCGCGTGCTCGGGCACAGCTTGCAGGTTCGTTCATGGCCGGGACGCGGCAGCGTGTTCAGCGTCAGTGTGCCGCTGGCTCCGGCGCAAGCTGCGTTGCCAGCCGCGCTCGCCCCCCTCAACGGCAAATTGCCCAGCGGCGCGCAGGTCCTGTGCATCGATAACGAAGACAGCATTCTGATCGGGATGAACAGCTTGCTGACTCGCTGGGGTTGCCAGGTCTGGACTGCGCGTAATCGCGATGAGTGTTCCGCGCTGCTCAGTGACGGGGTGCGTCCGCAATTGGCACTGGTGGACTATCACCTTGACCATGGCGAGACGGGCACCGAGTTGATGGCCTGGTTGCGCACGCAGTTGGGCGAGCCGGTGCCGGGGGTGGTGATCAGTGCTGACGGGCGGCCAGAGATGGTGGCGCAGGTGCATGCAGCGGGGCTGGATTATCTGGCGAAACCGGTGAAGCCGGCGGCGTTGCGGGCGCTGTTGAGTCGGCACTTGCCGTTGTAGCGGGGTTTTGTGGGGGTGCGGCTGACGCTATCGCGAGCAGGCTCGCTCCCACCCTGGACCGAGTTCTGCTGGATAGAACGCGGGATTTTAACTATTCCGGCAACTCGGCCAATCCGTCGACATCGGTCATCGCCCGCTCCAGCAAATCGGCCGGCAGGCTTTTGCTTGCACGCGCGCCGAGCAACTTCAGTTGTTCACTGCGGCTGACCAGGTTGCCACGGCCCTCTGTCAGCTTGTTGCGCGCCGAGCTGTAGGCCTTGTCCAGTTGCTGCAAGCGATTGCCGACTTCATCCAGATCCTGAATGAACAACACGAACTTGTCGTACAGCCACCCGGCGCGTTCGGCGATTTCCCGGGCATTCTGGCTCTGGCGCTCTTGCTTCCACAGGCTGTCGATGACGCGCAATGTCGCCAGTAAGGTGGTTGGGCTGACGATCACGATGTTGCGGTCGAATGCCTCCTGAAACAGGGTCGGCTCCGCTTGCAACGCGGCGGAAAACGCCGCTTCGATCGGCACGAAGAGCAGGACGAAATCCAGGCTGTGCAAGCCATCGAGACGCTTGTAGTCCTTGCCGGCCAGGCCTTTGACGTGATTGCGCAGCGACAGCACATGCTGCTTGATCGCAATCTGGCCGATGGCGTCGTCTTCTGCCGCTACATATTGCTGATAAGCCGTGAGGCTGACCTTGGAGTCGACCACCACCTGCTTGTCGCCCGGCAGGTAAATGATCACGTCCGGCTGGAACCGCTCCCCGTCAGGCCCCTTCAGATTGACCTGGGTCTGGTACTCGCGGCCCTTCTCCAGCCCGGCGTGTTCAAGCACGCGTTCCAGAATCAGCTCGCCCCAGTTACCCTGAGTCTTCTGCCCTTTCAAGGCGCGGGTCAGGTTGGTGGCTTCGTCGCTCAGGCGCAGGTTGAGCTGTTGCAGGCGCTCCAGTTCCTTGGCCAGCGAGAAGCGCTCGCGGGCTTCCGCCTGGTAACTTTCCTCGACGCGTTTTTCGAAAGACTGGATACGTTCTTTCAGCGGATCGAGCAATTGCCCCAGACGCTGCTGACTGGTTTCGGCAAAGCGCTGCTCGCGTTCATCAAAGATCTTCCCCGCCAACTCGGCAAACTGCGCGCGCAGCTCGTCGCGTGAACCCTGCAGGTCGCTGAGGCGCTGCTGGTGGCTTTCCTGTTGCTCGCGCAACTCGGCATTGAGCGAGGCGGCCTGGGCGTCCAGACGACGTAGTTCAGCGTCCTTGCCGGCGCGTTCCAGATTCCAGGCGTGGGAGGCATCGCGAGCATCGTCGCGTTCGATCTGCAGCAGTTCGACTTCGCGGCGCAGGGCTGCCAGATCGGCTTGTTTGGCGGTGTTGGCCTGCCCCAGATCCGCAATTTCGTCGCGACTGGCTTCAAGCTGGGCGTTCAAGCCGTCCTGTGCCAACAGGGCCATGGCCAGACGTTCCTCCAGCAGCGCTGATGCCGACTGCGTGGCGCTCGCCCGCCGCTGGATTTGCCAGGCCAGTACCAGCAAGGGCACGGCGGCGCCCGCCAGACCGAGCAACAGACTGGTCAAATCCATAGCCATAACGATTCCTGTCGAAGAGATAAAGCTGGAAGGTTAACCAAGGCGTCAGGTCTTGGACAGCTCAGTCTTCGATCAGGCCCAGTTCCTGTTGCGCGCGCCGATCCCCTGCGCGTGCGGCCTGACGCAACAGATCCTGGCCAATGCGACGATCCCGGGCATTCCCGCACTCACGGCACATCAGTTGGCCGAGACGGCTTTGCGCGGCCACGATGCCTTCGCGGGCAGGCTGCTTGAGCAAGCGTCCGGCGAAATGTTTGACGTTGGTGTTTTCGCTCAGGCGCGGGCTGTCGAGCAACCATTCGGCCACGCGCATCGAGAAACGCTTGGGAGGGGTAACACTGGAGGGTGCGGAGGTGTTGGAGATTGATACTGAACGAAACTTCATAAAGCTCTGTGGGGCAGATCAGAAGGCGCGCCACTCTACTCTTTTTTTCTTACAGGTAAAGCCTAAAAAAACCCGGCACGCCCGTGCTAGAGCAAGCGCTCGGGACAATCCACAGAAGCTGTGGATAACTCAGTGGACAACCGCCCTTGAACTCTCGCAAAGCCGTGTGGAATGGGGCCTGCAGTCAAACTGACGATTTTTTCACCAGTAAAAAAAACCGATGTTTTTCATTGACTTAAATTTTGGTTACAGGCACCCACTGCGTTTGAAGGGAAGATGACAGGGGGGTGACAAGCCGCCCGACTTATGTGCACAACTACCTTCGAAGCGGTTATATCCATGCGCTTTTTCGGCGCAATTTTCGCCCTGACCTGTGGATATACCTTGGCAAACCCCGGATCCAGGCACGTTGAAGGTCGACGAACGGCGCTGACCAACAGTCGGAATCTGCGCTACTCCAGGGCGCGCGCAATCTTTTTTGCTATCACACTTCCCTTCTGCAATTCAATCCGTTAGTATCCGCGGCGTTAGTACCAAGCTGAAAGTCAATTCTGGTCGAACAAATCCCCCCGGTCAGCCTTCCCAACGGAAGCTTCCACCGAACAAGCGGGATCGACCACCTCGATGGTTTCCAGGTAAACCTTGCGCCGACACAGCCTTTGAATCGAATGCAAAGGGTGTTGCGAAGTTCTCTTACTCTGACCGAACCAGCCTGCAAATTGATCAGGATCTTCACCCCGGGCCCAGAACCTTTGCCCTTGATGTGTTGCCTGCCCTCCTAAGTACCTACCTGCCAGCCCAAGCGCGCCAATTATCAGCGCTTCAAACTGGCTGCTTTGTTCCAGTCGGGTTCTTCGTTCGACCAACGGTGGTCGTCGTCACTGGAACGTTTTAATTTTGCACGGCTCTTATCCGTGTCGCTTGTAGGAACACCCATACATGAATACTCAAATCCATACCCAGGATGCCATTCGCACCCTAACCAACGCTTTTGCACCAATGAACTGCCTGATCATGGCCGCTCGCAAAGGCTGCTTCAGCTTCACTCTGGTCAACGAACACGGCATCGCTCGCCACAGCGAACGTCTGTACCCCGATCAATACTCCAGCGCAGAACCGCTGCAGGCCGTGATCGATCGTACCCGTCAGGCATTGATTGCCTGATACCCCAGAACGACTGAACACCTCAAAAGCCTCGCTCAAAAAGCGGGGCTTTTTATTGCCCGATATTTCTCCTTCGGCCGACCATGCCTAAGCACTAACCGATATAACGGTTATAACTCGAAGCCGGAAATATTTTAAAAACAGGCCTTTACGTCGCGAATATGACACTACACTTCAACTCAAGCGGCTTGATCCGCTTCCGGCGGGCCTGAGTTCCAACCATCGCTGCCAACGCTGACTATCAGGTCTCGCCGCCTAATTTCTGTTTCGAGGGTTTTATGGGTATCGCTGCCAGCGAACTGTGCCGCTATGTGATACGTCCGACATTGATCTACCTGGGACGCCATAGCGCAACTGCCGAATCCCTGCTGCTGGGCATCGCCGCCAGCCAGTCTGCCCTTGGTACCGCGCTGCATGACCGCCGTGGACACGGCCTGTATCGAATCGCCGAACCTCGCCATCAAGCCCTATGGGACCACTACCTCGCACTGGACCCGGAACGCGCGAGTCTGGTCCGTGGCCTGGCCAGCCAGCATGCCTTCCTGAGTGGCCCGCACCTTGAATTGACCGTTAACCTGCGTTACGCCACTGCCATCGCCTGGCTGCTGGTGGAAGAACAGAACACCCCGCTCCCCGAAGCCGGCGACCTGCTGGGAATGGCCCGAATCTGGCGCCAGACCTTCCAGCCTCAAGGACGCCTCAGAGACTTCACCTACGCTTGGCAAACCTGTGTTTCACCGCTGAATCAGGTCGCCTGCTGATCCGCCGTTTTCACAAGATCGCATAACAGGTCGCGAATCCGGTCGGATTGTCCTACAAAACCGCTCTAAATCAACGCATACAGCCTATGGCGCTGGGACGAAAATGTTGGTAATTTTCGCCCCGGTGATCACCAGGAGTTCTAATAATGAAAAAAGTAATGCTCAAAACCACCCTTAGCCTCGCCGTTACCTTGGCATCCACCCAAATCTTCGCGAGTGGCTTTGCCCTTAACGAACAAAGCATCAGCGGGATGGGTACAGGTTTTGCCGGGCGATCTTCATCTGCCGACGACGCATCCACCGTTTTTGGCAACCCTGCCGGCATGTCGCGCCTCAAGCGCGAACAAGTGACCGGCGGTGTTGCATTTATCGACGCGCACACTGACATCAGTGATGCCAGCTCCCGCCCGAACAGCGGTACCAATAAAGGTGACATGGTCCCTTTCATGGGCGTACCGATGGGCTACTACGTCAAGCCAATCGATGACCAGTGGGCCGTCGGTTTCGGCGTCTACGCTCCATTCGGCCTGGTGACCGACTACGAGAACGGCTTCGCCGGCAAATACTTCGGCACCAAGAGCGAAGTCAAAATCGTAACGTTCCAGCCTACCGTCAGCTACGCCTTCAATGACAAGGTGTCGATCGGTTTCGGTCCGACCATCAACCGCATCGACGGTACCCTGGAGTCGAATCTGTCGCTGAGCCCGAACCCACTTGCTCCGGACGGTAACGTCAAAATCAAGGGTGACGACACTGCGCTGGGCTACAACATCGGTATCATGGTTCAAGCCACCGATTCCACTCGCGTCGGCCTGACCTATCACTCGAAAGTGAAATACAAGCTCGACGGTGACACCAAAATCAACTACGTCGGCCTCGCTGCCCTGCGTCAGAGCCCGAACCAGAAGTATGACGCTTCGCTGGATATCACCACGCCTGAGTCGGTCGACTTCTCGGTCACTCATCAGCTGGACTCTCAGTGGACCCTCTATGCAGGCAGCACCTGGACTCGCTGGAGCCGCCTGAAAGAAATCTCCGTCGAGAACAGCGGCGTTCCTGCTGGCCTGAACCCTCTGTTCGGTACTATCACTGAAGAACAGAACTGGCACGACACCTGGGCTCACGCCATCGGTGCTTCTTATCAGCTGAACAAGCAGTGGGTACTGCGTACCGGTCTGTCCGTTGACCAGTCTCCGACCAACAACGAAAACCGTTCCCCTCGTATCCCGACGGGTGATCGCACGGTATTCAGCCTGGGTGCCGGCTGGAGCCCGACCGACGACCTGACCATCGACCTCGCGTACTCGTACTTGAAAGAAGAGTCGGTCAAGATCAACGACAACAACGGTGCTCCTCGCAACCAAAGCTACAACGCCAAGTATGAAAACTGGGCAAACGGTTTCGGTCTCGGTGCAACCTACCGCTTCTAATGATTCACGGCGAACCTGAACCACTCGCCGCCTGAATTGAAAAAGCCCCGCTCTCTTGTACAGAGGCGGGGCTTTTTAGTGGGCGTCGATCAGGGTTGCGAAGCCAGGGCTTTCTCCACGGCTTCGATGAACTCGGGATCGTCGGGCTTGGTCAGGCTGGAAAAATGGGCAATGACTTTGCCCTTGCGATCGACCACGTACTTATAGAAATTCCACTTTGGCGCGCTGGCCTGCTTCGCGAGAACTTTGAACAAGTGGGTCGCATCGTCACCGCGAACGCTCTGCGGCTCGGTCATGGTGAAGGTCACGCCGTAATTCACGTAACAGACCTTGGCGGTTTCCTCGCCATCCTTGGACTCCTGCTTGAAGTCATTGGACGGAACGCCAATCACCTCCAATCCTTTGTCCTTGTAGCGCTGATACAGCGCCTCAAGGCTTTTGAACTGGGGGGCGAAACCACAAAAGCTCGCGGTATTGACCACTACCAGCGGTTTGCCGGCGAAGCGCTGGCACAAGTCGATGGTTTCCTTGGCGCGCAACTTGGGCAACGAGCCTTGCAAAAGCTCGGGGCACTCGGCTGCGTGAGCCATGCCGGTCAAGGCGACCAGTAACGCGGGTACTGCAAGCCAGCGCATCAGCATGTCGTTACATCCTTGAGAAGTCGTCACGCGTCGACGTTACTCGCCCTCGCCGCTCGCTAGCAAGCACCCATGCCCAACTGCATCAACGCCAGCCCGCCCCGCTGCCAGCCCCACCACGCCAGGGCCAACAGCAAGATGCAGACGGCTACGACAGCTATACGCGGCCAGAGACTGTTCATGTCATGCCGCACTCATGCGGGTGTTCAGCCGTGCCACGGGTTGTTCACGCACCGGCCAGTTCAGGACCGCGGCGACCAGGCTCAAGGCAATCGCCACCTGCCAGATCAAGTCGTAGCTCCCAGTCCGGTCGTACACTACCCCGCCCAGCCAGCCGCCCAGGAAGGAGCCGAGCTGATGAAACAGGAACACAATCCCGCCGAGCATCGACAGGTTTCGTACACCGAACAGGGTCGCCACGGTGCCGTTGGTCAGGGGCACGGTCGACAGCCATAAAAAGCCCATCGCCATGCCAAACAGGTACGCGGTGGTGGTCGTGACCGGCGCCCACAGGAACAACCCGATGACCACCGCCCGCAGCAAGTACAGGCCGGTGAGCAGGCGCGGCTTGGACATCCGCCCGCCGAGCCAGCCGGCGGTGTACGTACCGAAGATATTAAACAGCCCGATCAGCGCCAGCACTGTGGTGCCGACGGTCGCCGGAAGATGCTGATCCACCAGGTACGCCGGCAAATGCACGCCGATGAACACCACCTGGAAGCCGCAGACAAAAAAGCCGAACGCCAACAGCCAGAATCCCGAATGAGAGCACGCTTCGCGCAGCGCTTCGGACAAGGTCTGTTCATGGCCAAGCACGGGCAACGGCTTGTCCTTGAGCATGCTCACCAGCGGTACGATCAGCGCCACCAGCAAACCCAACACCAATAATGCCGCGGACCAGCCGAGCCAGCCGATCAACCCCAGCGTGCCCGGCAACATCGCGAACTGGCCGAAAGAACCGGCGGCGCTGGCGATCCCCATGCCCATGCTGCGTTTTTCCGGCGGCACCGCACGGCCAACCACACCCAGAATCACCGAGAACGAAGTGCCCGACAGCCCGATACCGATCAGCAAGCCGGCGCTCAAGGACAGGGTCACGGCCGAATCGGACATCCCCATGAACACCAGGCCCAACGCATACAGGACACCACCAACCAACACGACTTTCGCCGCGCCGAAGCGGTCGGCCAGCGCGCCGGTGAACGGCTGCGCCAGCCCCCAGATCAGGTTCTGCAGGGCGATGGCGAAGGCAAACGTCTCGCGCCCCCAGCCAAACTCGGCGCTCATCGGCGCCAGGAACAGCCCGAAACCGTGTCGCACGCCCAATGACAACGCAAGAATCAGCGCACTCCCTAACAGAACCCAACCGCAAGTACGCCACATCGATGTCATTGTTATTCTCCGGTAGCGGGTATATACCCGCTTAAGATCGGAAAAACCGGCATCACGCCAGCTCGTCCAGCAGTCTCAACAAGGTTTCGCGCTTCTCCGCGCCCAGACGATCAATCAATCGCTGCTGTGCTGCTTCCCACGCCGGCAATGCGGCGGCCAGCCGCTCAACGCCAGCCTCGGTGAGCCTGACGATGCGATTGCGCATGTCTTCGCCCTCGACCAGGGTCAGCAGGCCTTCGCCTTCCAGCACGCGCAAATTTCGCCCAAGGGTGCTGCGATCCAGGCCCATGGCTTCGGCCAGGGTCGAGATGCTCGGTTGGTCCAGGCGCTGCAGATTGCACAGCAAAGAATACTGGGCAACGTTGATGCCGAAGCCGTCGAGAGCGCCGTCGTAATGCCTGCTGACGCCACGGGCGGCGCGACGCAGGTTGATGCATAAGCATTGGGAGTCGAGCATGGTGCGTGTATATACCCGTGGTTGTGTTAAATCAAGTTTCAAAATTTTCGTCGCTGGGAAGTTGCCCTCGCGGGCAAGCCCGCGAAGGGGCCAGCACATACACCCGATTAACATCAGACCAACGCCAGCCCCACCAACACCACCATCTCCAGCAACTCCAGCAACGCCCCCGCCGTGTCCCCCGTGCTCCCGCCCAATCGACGCAGCATCACCTGCCGCAACCAGACAAACACCAACGCCGCGAGCGCCAATGCGAACACGCCGCCAAGACCGGCAACCAGCACACACGCCAACGCGCTCACCGCCAGGACCTGCTTGCCCGTCGATCGTGGTAAATGATCCGCCAGCGCCTGCCCCAATCCACCGGCCCGCACATACGGCGTGGTCAGGAACAACCCCAGCAGCGCGCCGCGGCCGATCAAGGGAACGATGATCAGGGCGGCTGCGTTGTGCTGCTCGATCAACGCCAGCAACGCAGTGAACTTGAGCAGCAACACCAGCCCCAGCGTCACCACCGCAATCGGACCGCTGCGCGGGTCTTTCATGATCGTCAGCGTACGCTCGCGATCACCGAACCCGCCGAGCCAGGCATCGGCGCTGTCGGCCAGGCCGTCGAGGTGCAACGCGCCGCTGAGCAACACCCAAACGGTCAACAACAGCGCCGCGTGAAGCAGCAACGGCGTGCCCAGCAACAGCCAGTTCAGCGCCCACAGAATTGCGCCGAACAACAGCCCCACCAAGGGATAAAACAGCAGCGAGCGCCCCAATTCCTGCGGCGTCGGCATGCCCGGCAGGCGAACCGGCAGACTGCTCAAGAATTGCAGGGCGATCCAGAACGGCAACATGATCAGCGCACTTCCTTGAGCATGACGCCAGGCTCTACGCTCAACGAAAACAGCGCGCCATGGCCGACTTCAACGTTGAGCAACTGTTCCCGGGGCAATCCTCGCGCCTGCGCCAGCAACAAACGCATCACGCCGCCATGACTGATCAGCAACACTCGCTCGCCCGCATAGGCCGCCTGCAAGCGCCCGACAGCAGCCAAAACCCGCGCCGAAAAATCCTCAACCGGCTCACCCTGAGGCGGCGTAAACGCATACGGGTCGGCCCAGAACAGGCCCAATGCTTCGGCATCGGTTTCCATCAACTTAATCGCACTCTGCCCTTCCCAGGCACCGAAGTGCAGTTCTTGCAGATCCTTTTCCAGCTGCACCGGCAGCCCAAGTTGGCGACCAAGCTCTTGAGCGAATCGCGCGCAACGCTGCAACGGCGAGCTGATCAGGCGATCCCAAGGCCCCTGATCAACCACCGCCACACGCATTTGCGCCCAGCCCTGGTCGGTCAGCGCGTCGTCGAGGCTGCCGCGCAAGCCGCCGCCGAGTTCGGTTTCGCCGTGGCGCAACAGGTCGAGATTCAAGGTCATGCCGGGCGGTCCGCCACCGCGGCTTCGGCGAAGGTCGCCATTTGCCCGTGAAGGTCGCAAGCCAGACGCAGCAGAGGAACGGCCAGCGCGGCCCCGCTGCCTTCGCCCAAACGCAGGCCAAGATCGAGCAGCGGTTCGGCGTTCAGGGTTTCCAGCACATGGCGATGGCCCAGCTCCGCGCCACGATGGCCGAACAACAGCCACTGCCGGCATTCAGGGTTCAAGCGCACCGCCACCAACGCCGCGACGCTGCAAATGAAACCGTCCACCAGCACCGCGACGCCTTCCTGCGCGCAGGCCAGGTACGCGCCCACCAGCGCGACGATTTCAAAGCCGCCGAGGTTGAACAGCGTGTGCAACGCATCGCCGCGCTGAGCACCGTGCCGCGTCAAGGCGCGCTCAATGACCTGGGCTTTATGACTGACACCCGCCGCGTTCAGCCCGGTGCCCGGCCCGGTCAGTTGCACCACCGGGCAATCGAGCAATGCACACGCCAACGCACTGGCGGCCGTGGTGTTGCCGATGCCCATCTCGCCACCGATGAACAACTGCGCGCCTCCCGCGATGGCACGCTGCACGCTGTCGCGACCGGCCTGCAACGCCCGTTCGCCCTGCGCGACTGTCATGGCCGGGCCTTGTACAAAATTCGCCGTGCCCGGGCCGATATTCAGGTGACGCACGCCAGGCAAATTCAACGTCGGGGTGACCGTGCCCAGATCCACCACTTCCAGGGAGGCGCCAAGCTGTCGCGCCAACACGCTGATCGCCGCGCCACCGCTGACGAAGTTGTGCAGCATCTGCCCGGTGACTTCCCGGGGAAACGCCGACACGCCTTCGGCCACCACGCCGTGATCACCGGCAAAAATCGCGATCCAGACCTGATCCAGACTCGGTTTGACCCGTCCCTGCATCCCCGCCAATTGCACCGCCACCGACTCGAGCTGACCGAGGGAACCGGCCGGTTTGGTCAATTGCTGTTGACGGGCCTCGGCCTGCTCGACCACCTGTGCATTGATCGGCTTGCACGGGTTCAGCCACCAGGATTGAGTCATAACGCAGTTCCTTTCAAAGTCAGGGGCAGGCCGGCGACGGTCAGGATCACTCGCTGACAACGCTCGGCCAGAGCTTGATGCAGCCAACCGGCTTCATCGACATAGCGGCGAGTCAATTCGCCCAGCGGCACGACACCCATTCCGGTCTCGTTGCTGACAAAAATGATTTCACCCGGCAACGACGCCAGGCAATCGAGCAACGCATCGCGCTCGGCCGTCAGCCGCTGCGGGTTATCGAGCATCAGCAGATTGGTCAGCCACAGGGTCAGGCAATCCACCAGCAGGCAATGGCCTTCGCGGGCGCTTTCGCGCAGGACGCGGGCGAGTTCCAGGGGTTCTTCGATCAGCGCCCATTCGGCGGGACGGCGGGCGCGGTGATGCGCGACACGTTCGCTCATTTCGCCGTCGAGGGGTTGGCTGGTGGCGATGTAGGTCACCTGGAGCTGACTGTCTGTTGCCAGTTTTTCGGCCAGGCGGCTTTTGCCGGAGCGGGCGCCGCCGAGGATCAGTTGCAGCATGGTTTATTCCTTTAGATGTGCGGTGTACCGACGGGCCTCATCGCGAGCAGGCTCGCTCCCACATTGGAATGCGGGCTTCTGTGGGAGCGAGCCTGCTCGCGATGGATTCACCCTAAATCCCGCAGAGCTCACGCAACAGCCGGGTATCCAGATGTTGCTCCACCAGATCCGCCAATCGCTCGATATCACGCTCGCGCAACCCGTGGTAATCCACGTCCTGGACATCCTGCAAACCGGCCCAGCGCAACAACGCGCTGCACGCCGCCGGCGACTCGAACAGCCCATGCAGGTACGTACCGAAAATCTGCCCATCGACACTTTGCGCACCGTCGCAGCGACCGTCGTCCAGCTGTACGGCAGCGTTTTCCAACGCCGGCCCGGTGGTCACGCCGGCATGAATTTCGTAGCCGCTGACTTCAGCGTTTTCCAGCGCCAAATGGCCGCGCACGTTGCGCAGTTGCTTCTCTTCTTCGAGTTGCGTTTCGAAGGCCAACAACCCGAGACCGGCACTGGAGCCCGGCGCGCCTTCAAGACCCAGCGGGTCATGCACCTGCTCACCGAGCATTTGCAGGCCACCGCAAATGCCCAGCACTTTGCCGCCGTAACGCAGGTGACGAGCGATGGCGCCGTCCCAACCGCTGCCACGCAGGTACGCGAGGTCGCTGCGCACGCTTTTCGAACCGGGGAGGATAATCAGGTCTGCCGGTGGAATCGCCTGGCCAGGGCCGATGAATTGCAGGTCCACTTGCGGGTGCAGGCGCAGCGGATCGAAATCGGTGTGGTTGCTGATGCGCGGCAACACCGGGACCACGACTTTCAACACCTGTTCAGCCTTTTCGGTCTGGCGCTGATCGATGCCGTCTTCGGCTTCCAGGTGCAGGTCCATCACGTAAGGCAGCACGCCGATCACCGGTTTGCCGGTGCGCGCTTCGAGCCAGTCGAGGCCGGGTTGCAGCAAGGCGAGGTCACCGCGAAAACGGTTGATGATGAAACCTTTGACCCGCGCCTGCTCACTGGGCGACAACAATTCCAGGGTGCCCACCAGGTGCGCGAAGACCCCGCCGCGATTGATGTCGGCAATCAGCACGACCGGGCAATCGACAGCCTCGGCAAAGCCCATGTTGGCGATGTCACCAGCGCGTAAATTGATCTCGGCCGGCGAGCCTGCGCCCTCGACCATCACCACCGGATACGCCGCGCTCAAGCGTTGATGGGAGGCGAGCACCGCTTGCATCGCGATGCCTTTGTAATCGTGATAAGCGACGGCATTCATCGTGGTGACGGCGCGACCATGAATGATCACTTGGGCGCCGGTATCGCTGTTGGGTTTGAGCAGCACCGGGTTCATGTCGGTGTGCGGTTCCAGATGGGCCGCCTGTGCCTGCACGGCTTGCGCGCGACCGATCTCGCCACCGTCCGCCGTCACCGCACTGTTGAGCGCCATGTTCTGCGGCTTGAATGGCACGACACGCACACCCTGGCGCGTAACCCAACGACACAGCGCCGTCACCAGGGTGCTTTTACCGGCATCGGACGTCGTGCCTTGCACCATTAATGTAGTCATTGCGCTTCCTTGGCGTAGGCATCGAGCGCTTGCGCCAGACGGGCCCAATCGGCTTCCTCACCGGGCAAGCCGAATCGCAGGCTGCTGTTGTGGGTGAACAATCGCAAAAGGATGCCGCGCCGGGCCATGAACTGATGCAGATGCTCGGCGCGCTCGGTGATCAGCCACTGGAACAGCGCGCAACCGCCCTGAGGATTGAATCCGTACTGATCAAGCAGCAGGGCCAAACGCTCGCTGGCCTCTTCGGTGCGCTGCCGTTGCCGCGCATGCCCCTCGGTGTCCAGCAGACACGCCTGGCCCACCACGCGGCTCGGCCCGCTGACCGCCCAGGGCCCCACTTGCTCGGCCAGCAACTTGAGCAACTTGCGCTCGGCCACCACGAACCCCAGGCGCACCCCGGCCAGGCCGAAAAACTTGCCAAAGGACCGCAGCACGATCAAACCGACCTGATTGGCAAACGGAGCCACGCTCAGCGCTGGTGTGTTGTCCATGAAGGCCTCGTCTACCACCAGCCAGCCACCGCGCTGGGCCAGACGCGCATGCCAGTCGAGCAAACGACTCGGCGGCAGGCTCAGGCCCGTGGGGTTGTTGGGGTTGACCACCACCAGCACGTCGAGGCTATCGAGGTAAAAGTCGGCTTCCTGCTCCAGCACTTCACGCACGATGTAACCATTGCGGCGCCACGCTTCGGCGTGTTCGGCGTAACACGGCGACAGCACGCCGACCTTGCCGGCCCGGCGCAAACGCGGCAGCAGCTGGATGGCCATTTGCGAACCGGCGACCGGCAATACCTGCGCGGCACCGTAGTAATCACACGCGGCCTGTTCCAGGCCGTCATCGGTCTCCGGCAAGCGCGCCCAGGCCCGTTGCGGAATGTCCGGCACAGGAAACGGCCAGGGTGCGAGGCCGCTGGACAGGTCGAGCCATTCGGCTTCGGCAATGCCGTAGTCGAGCGCCGCTTTACGTAACCGACCACCGTGTTCAAGCATAAAATTCAGCCCCCACGCAGAGAATCAGCAGCCATAACCATACGCCGCGCTGGACCAATTGCCAGCCACGGTCGATGGAGTCGGCATCCGCCGGCACCCCTTCCCCCAGCGCTGGCCGCTGATGCAGTTCGCCGTGATAAATCGCCGCGCCGCCCAACTCGACACCGAGTGCACCAGCGCCGGCGGCCATCACCGGACCGGCATTCGGGCTGTCCCAGGTCGGGCCCTGGTTGCGCCAGCATGTGAGTGCCAGTCGGGTTTTGCCAAACAGCGCGTAGGTCAACGCCACCAGTCGCGCCGGAATGTAGTTGAGCACGTCGTCGATCTTCGCGGCAGCCCAGCCGAAACGTTCGAAGCGTTCATTGCGATAGCCCCACATCGCATCGAGCGTATTGCTCAAGCGGTAGAGCACGACGCCGGGCGCGCCGGCCACGGCAAACCAGAACAGCGCGGCGAACACCGCGTCACTGCCGTTTTCCAGGACCGACTCGGTGGCCGCGCGGGCGACTTCAGTTTTATCCAGCTCACTGGTCTGACGGCTGACCAGATACCCCACGCGCTTGCGCGCTTCTTCCAGGTCATCGCTGCGCAAGGCCTTCGCCACTGGCTCGACGTGTTCGCCGAGGCTGCGCATGCCGAGGGCGCAATAGAGCGCGAGAATCTCGACGATCCAGCCGACATAGGGCGCCCAGGAAAATGCCGTGGCCAAGAGTGTCAGCGGCAACACGGCGATCACCCAGGCGGTGACGCCGTGGCTGCGCCAGCCGCGCCCTTCCCCGTTGAAGCGTTGTTCGATGCGGTCGGCAAAACGGCCGAACGCCACCAGCGGATGCCAGCGTTTGGGTTCACCCAGCAGCGCATCCAACGCCACCGCGGCGACACTCAACAACGCCACACTCATTGACTCACTCCCCAATAATTCTCGTACAACAGTTCGCTGAGCGAACGCGCCTGCGCCCAGCCTTCGAGCACCAGCATCGGTGCCGGATAAAATTCTTTAACTGGCCCCAGACAGAGGACGGCCAACGGTTTGGCGCCGGACGGCAACCCCAGCAGATCGGCCAGGGCTTGCGGGTCGAACAGCGAGACCCAGCCCATCCCGAGCCCTTCGGCGCGGGAGGCCAGCCAGAGGTTCTGGATCGCGCAGGAAAGCGAAGCCATGTCCATTTCCGGCAGCGTGCGCCGGCCGAAGATATGCCGCTCGCGATCGTCCATCAACGCCGCGACCAGCACTTCGGCGCAGTCGTTGATGCCTTCGACCTTGAGCTTCATGAATTCGTCGGTGCGCTCGCCGAGGGCTTCGGCGGTGCGGATGCGCTCTTCTTCCACCAGCAACTGGATCTTGCCGCGCAGGGCCCGGTCGCTGATGCGAATGAAGCGCCAAGGCTGCATCAGGCCGACGCTGGGTGCCTGATGCGCGGCTTCGAGCAGGCGCCTGAGCAATTCAGGTTCGACGGTGCCGCCGCTGAAGTGGCGCATGTCGCGGCGTTCACCGATGGCGCGGTAGATCGCCGCGCGTTCGGCTTCGGAGAATGCGTTGTCGGTCATGGCCGCTTCGCGAGCAAGCTCGCTCCTACAGGGGACCGCGTTTCGTCAGGCGAGAAGCCTTTCAATGTAGGAGTGAGCCTGCTCGCGATGGCGGTCTCCGGATCAGGCGCAAACAGTGCGGCAACAGCGCCTGGATTCGACGGAAAATAAAAGTGCACATAAGAAGCCGTCATCCGCCCCTCACGGTAAACCGCCTCCGCGCCCCGCCCGCCATTGGGGCTCAACCCGCGAGCAATCGGCTCAAGCTGTGTGCTGGTCAACGAATGGTGATAGGTGTGCCCGCGCAACGCCCCTTCCGGCAACTCGACGGCCTGCAAGGCCAACGCCGCCAGACGCTTTTGCATCACCGCATCGCCCGTCAGCAAACCCACCAGTTCAGCGCGGGTGCCTTCGACATCGGTCAACGAATCGAGCAGATACAACATGCCGCCACACTCGGCCAGCAACGGTTTGCCGGCGGCGTGGTGAGCGCGAATGGCCTCGAGCATCGGGGTGTTCTGCGACAGCGCCACATGGTGCAATTCCGGGTAACCGCCCGGCAGATAAAGGCTGTCCGCTTCCGGTAATTGCGCGTCACGGATCGGCGAGAAAAACAGCAGCTCGGCGCCCATCGCTCGCAGCAAATCCAGGCTCGCGCCGTAGGTGAACGCGAATGCTTCATCGCGGGCCACGGCAATTCGAACGCCGGCGAGCAGCGGCTCGGCAGCGATCACATCGGGGGCGGCGAATTCCACCGCCGGCGGCAACGCGACCTCGCAGCTGCTGGCCAATGCATCGGCCGCCGCATCGAGGCGCACGTCGAGATCGTTCAACTCGCTGGCTTGCACCAGGCCGAGATGGCGGCTCGGCAATTCGATCCCGGTTTCCCGGGACAAGGCGCCGTACCAGCGCAAGCCCTGGGTCAGGCTGCCTTCAAGCAATTGCGCATGACGCAAGGTGCCGACACGATTGGCCAACACGCCGGCAAACGGCAAGTCTGGCTGATACATCGCCAGCCCCAGCGCCAGTGCGCCAAAGGTCTGGGCCATGGCGGTGCCGTCGATCACACCGAGCACCGGCACGCCGAAGTGTCGCGCCAGGTCAGCGCTGGACGGCGTACCGTCGAACAGGCCCATGACGCCTTCGATGAGGATCAGGTCCGCCTCGCCGGCGGCTTCCCACAACAGTCGGCGACTTTCCTGCTCGCCGACCATCCACATGTCCAGTTGATACACCGGCGCGCCACTGGCGCGCTCGAGAATCATCGGGTCGAGAAAGTCCGGGCCGCATTTGAACACGCGGACCTTACGCCCCTGATTGCGATGCAAACGGGCCAGCGCGGCGGTGACGGTGGTCTTGCCCTGACCGGAGGCCGGCGCGGCGATGAGCACCGCCGGGCAATGACGGGGTTGATTCACAGTTCGACGCCTTTTTGCGCTTTGATCCCGGCCTGGAACGCATGCTTGATCACGCCCATTTCGGTAACGGTATCCGCCAGCTCGATCATCTCCGGTTTGGCACCGCGACCGGTGACCACCACATGTTGCATCGGCGGACGGGCCTGCAGATCGCTGAGCACCTGATCGAGGTCGAGATAGCCGTGTTTGAGCGCGATGTTCAACTCATCCAGCACCACCAGACCGATCGACGGATCGCGCAGCAACTCTTGCGACACGGCCCACGCCGCTTCGGCGGCGGCGATATCACGCTGGCGATCCTGGGTTTCCCAGGTGAACCCCTCGCCCATCACATGAAAACGCACTTGCTCCGGGAAGCGCCGGAAGAACAGTTCTTCGCCCGTACTGTTGCGGCCCTTGATGAACTGCACCACGCCGCATTGCATGCCGTGGCCCATGGACCGGGCGAGCATGCCGAACGCCGAGCTGCTTTTGCCTTTGCCGTTGCCGGTCAGCACCAGCAGCAGGCCGCATTCATTCGGGGAATTGGCGATGCGTTCGTCGATCACGGCTTTTTTGCGCTGCATGCGCGCCAGGTGGCGTTCGTCACGATCGGGGGTATCAGTCATGGGGGAGCTCTCCGTTGAGGCTGGATAACGGCGGGCAGGCACAAGAATAGACGGCAAAAAGCCTGGCATCGCCCACCGTGATGCCGCTGGATGAGTCAGGCCGGTCTCCGGGCTCATGAGCGGCGATCTGCCGGACTGCGCGCCTTCCCATGCCGACGATCGACACAGTGGCACAAGGCGCAGTCTTCACTCATTTACCGTTGCGGGGGCAGCGCCGGGATCGCGGTTCTTCCTGGCGGAATGAACGCACTCACCGGCTTCCCTGTTTCACTCTGTCGACCAAGGTCACAGAGCACCTGAAACAAGCCGCGAAGGTTAGAGGGTTGGGGGTAGAGCGTCAATTGAAGACAGAACGCCAGCGAAAGATATACTGCCGCCGGTCAATTGAATGGCGCCATTGTTGTGTCAACGCGCCAGCAATGATATCAAAGAGCCACAACCTACAATCAAAATAACAAGGGTGAGCTACATGCAAGGCATGATCATCAGCAATCCGAAGCTGGAATTCCTGCGCCCGATGCTGGAGCGCTGGTTTGACTGTATCGACCGGTACAATGCCGTGCGCGGCGATAACGACACCCCCTACTGGTTCGATGAAAAAGCCAACCTCGGCCTGCTTTCCGCTGCAGCCTGGATGGCGGAAATGGTGACGCTTCAACAAACCCCGACCCGCAAACAGAACGAAGAAGGCGAGCGCAACGGCCGCGCCGACCTGTTCATCGCGACCACCGAAGAACGCGCCTACCTGCAAACCACGCAACGCTGGCCACGGGTCAACAGCCTCAACCTGACCCAGGCGCTGATCGACATCACCAGCGACGCGAAGAAGATCAGCTACGCCAGCGACCTGAAACTCGGCTGCCTGTTTGTGGCGCCGCAAAAGGCCCAGCATGGCGCCACGCCGGAAGAACTCCAGGACATGGTCGACGACCTGCAAAAGGAACACAGCTGCGCCGTTGCCTGGTATTTCCCTTACGCCTACCGCAAGTTGCGCAATGAAGCGGGCAACTATCACCCAGGCATCGCCGTATTGTTCAAGGAAGCCCGCGGCTGACCTGTTGAACCTTCGAAGCTTCCTGCGTCTCTATGAATAAATAAGGCATTCATAGGGAAGATCAGCATGCGCAAGCCTCAGCTCGTTCTTGTCATCGCGCTCGCCGGAGGGCTCGCCGCTTGCGGTGAAACCTCCAGCCTGCAAGTTTCCGACGGCACCGGCCCCTCGCCAAAACTGCCCGAACCCAACAAAACACTGATCCCCACGGTGAATGTCGCCCCCGCGATTGGCTGGCCCAGCGGCGCAAAACCGACCGCTGCCGCCGGCACCCAAGTGGCGGCATTTGCCGAAAGCCTCGACCACCCGCGCTGGCTCTACGTGCTGCCCAACGGCGATGTGCTGGTGGCCGAAACCAACGCGCCACCCAAGCCCGAAGACGGCAAAGGCATTCGCGGCTGGGTGATGGGCAAAGTCATGGGCCGTGCCGGCGCCACCGTACCGAGCCCGAACCGGATCACGCTGCTGCGCGACCAGGACCACGACGGCATCGCCGAAACCCGCACGGTCTTCCTCGAAAACCTGAACTCGCCCTTCGGCATGACCCTGGTCGGCAATGACCTCTACGTCGCCGACACCGACCGTTTGCTGCGCTTCCACTATGAGAGCGGCGAGACCGCGATCAAATCGCCGCCGATCAAAGTGGTCGACTTGCCGGGCGGCCCGCTGAATCACCACTGGACCAAAAACGTGATCGCCAGCCAGGACGGCAGCAAGCTGTATGTCACGGTGGGCTCCAACAGCAATGTCGCCGAAAACGGCATGGACAAGGAAGAAGGCCGGGCAGCGATCTGGGAAGTGGACCGGGCCACCGGCAACCACCGGATCTTTGCCTCGGGCTTGCGCAACCCTAATGGCATGGCCTGGGAACCCAACAGCGGCGCCTTGTGGACGGCGGTCAACGAGCGAGATGAAATCGGCAGCGACCTGGTGCCGGACTACATCACCTCGGTCAAGGACGGCGCGTTCTACGGCTGGCCGTTCAGCTATTACGGGCAGCACGTCGACATCCGCGTAGAGCCGCAAAACCCGGACCTGGTGGCCAAGGCCATCAAACCGGACTACGCCGTCGGCCCGCATACCGCGTCACTGGGCCTGACGTTTGCTCAAGGCAACACCCTCCCCGCGCAGTTCAAGGAGGGCGCCTTCATCGGCCAGCACGGTTCATGGAACCGCAATCCGCACAGCGGCTACAAAGTGATCTTCGTGCCGTTCAGTGCGGGCAAACCGAATGGGCCGCCAGTTGATGTGCTCACCGGTTTCCTGAATGCCGACGAGGATGCGATGGGCCGCCCGGTGGGCGTGGTGATTGATCAGCAAGGTGATTTGCTGGTGGCGGATGATGTGGGGAACAAGGTGTGGCGGGTGTCGGCGGTTAAGTAATTACGCGCCTGAGAACATACCCCCCCGTAGGAGCGAGCCTGCTCGCGATGGCGGTGGGTCAGTCAACATTTATGTCGCCTGATACACCGCTA